>JAKSAX010000115.1 GCA_022361395.1 Desulfobacterales bacterium
ACAGGGATAAACCCCCATGCCCAAAAGAACCCGGGCGGTATTGTCAAGGCCCCGTACACAGAGGGCTGGCTGCTCACCCTCTTCTGCCCCAACCTGAAACAGGACCTCAAAAACTTGATGTTCATGGACACGGCCACCCAGTTTATAGATGCCTCAGCCAGGGACCTCCATGACTTCCTTGAAGAGAAAACAGGGCTCAGGGCTGCAGACGGCGGTGAACTGGTGCCGGACATTTACGGTAACCTGCCCGATGTCTCATGGGAAGATCTGGTAAACACCTTTATCTTACCTCCTGAAACAGATGGCAAAGATTTTGAGCAGGGTTAATTCTTTAACCGGGGTTAAAATTTTTAACCGGGTTAACTCCCCCCTGTTTTCACCCTGGCGGATTGCCCTGAAGATTTTAATTTTGCTTTCCCTGCTTTTTTAATGTAGCCTATTGGTAATCGTAAACCATATTCGGTATCGTCAAATTTGCGGCCACAAAGGTGCGAAAACCGTACCTTTGGCAATAATTAAAGGGATAAGCATGCCTCAGAAACCCAGCTATGAAGACTTGGAAAAGCGGATTCGGGAACTGGAAAAAGCCGAGGCCGAGTGCAAGACAGCTGAAGAGGCCCTCCGGGAGACTGAGGAGCGGTTCCGGGTCATCTTTGAAAGCTCCCGGGATGCCATATTTATCACGGCCCCGGATGCGCGGTTCTCTTTCGTCAATAACGCGGCCTGCAGGTTAACCGGATACTCTGAAAAAGCACTCCTTTCCATGGGGATTCCGGATCTCCATGAACAGGAAGACCTTACTGCCTATAAAACCTTTTTTCACCGGATCATGTCAGGGGAAGACATACTCAGTGAAGCAGAGCTCTTGAGAAAAGACGGGATTAAACTGCCGGTGGAGTTCAACAATACCCGGGTGTTTATCAACAACCAAAAATTCATGCATACCACGGCCAGGGATATTTCCGAACGCAGGCAGGCGGAGGAGGAACTGAGCAAGCGGCTGGAGGCCATTGAGGCATCCATGGACGGGATTGCCATTCTCAACCGGAATGAAGAGTATATCTACCTGAATGATACCCATGCAATGATCTACGGATATGACAGCCCTGATGAACTGCTGGGAAAAACCTGGCGGATTCTCTACCATGAAAGGGAGCTGGAATTATTCGAAAATAAGATAATGCCCGCGTTCATGGAGGCGGGAAAGTGGCGCGGGGAATCTGTCGGCAGGAAAAAAAACGGAGACGCCTTTCCCCAGGAGGTCTCTTTAACCGCTTTGAAAAACGGCGGGCTTGTATGCGTGGTGCGTGATGTCAGCCGGCAGAAAAAAGCTGAAAGCGACAAGCTTAAAGCCCAGAAAACAGCTGCGCAGCACGAAAAATATGCCCTGGTCGGGCAGATTGCAGGAAAGATGGCCCATGATTTCAACAATGTTCTGGGCGCTGTGATGGGCAATACCGAGCTGGCATTGATCGGCTGCCGGGAGGAGGAGACAAAAGAGACCCTTGAACTGATCCTGAACCTGACCATACGGGGAAAAAACCTGACCAGAAACCTTGTGGCCTTTGCCAAGGACCAGGAACCCAAGACGGAATATTTCTCAATCCACAAGAAAATAGACCTGGTGTTGATCCTGCTGGAAAAAGAGATGCAGGGGATCACGGTTATAAACCGGCCCGGGACAAAACTGCCGGATCTGTTTGCGGATCAGGAGATGATCGAAAACTGCCTGGTTAATATTCTGCAGAACGCCATCCACGCCCTGGGCAAAACCCCTGAGCCCATTCTCCGGATTCAAACCTTCCGGAAGGGAAAACAGCTTTACATTGAAATTAAAGACAACGGATGCGGTATTCCTGCGGCGTACATCAGCAATATATATGATCCCGCGTTTACCCTCAAAGGCAGCCGGGACAGGGCCGGGGCATACCTTCCCGGTATCAAGGGGACCGGATACGGGATGGCAAACGTTAAAAAATACATGGATCAGCATAACGGCACCATTGCCGTTGAATCCGGCCCCGGCAAAGGCACGACAGTAACCCTGGGTTTCCCAATTGTTGAAAGGGCCGTCTCTGATTCAAACCCGGCGGAACAAAAGGCCGCACCCACCTGCACGGGAAAAAAGGTGTTGATCGTGGAAGATGAAAAGCCTATTTCAGATGTGCAGTATATGATGCTGACCCAGGGGACCTGCAGCCACAGCGTAGACACGGCTGAAGACGGCCGGACCGCCATGGAACTGATTGACAGGAACACCTATGATGCGGTCAGTCTGGACTATGTTCTCCCGGGCAATATCAACGGCATGGACGTATATGCCCATATCAGGAAAACCGACAAGACCCTGCCCATTCTTTTCATATCCGGAAACCTTGAATTCCTGGAATCCATAAAAGACCTGAAGCAAAAAGACCCATGTATAGATCATGTATCCAAGCCCTGCCAGAACAGGGAATACCTTGATCGCATCAACCGCCTTCTGGGCTTTTGACAGCCGGGGCAGAATGGTTTACATCAGCGGTTTTCCCGCTGTGATATCCAGATGCAACAGCCTTACCCCGGCATTGTATTAAAAAATCATAGCATCCCTAAGATTCCCTCCCTGGGCAAGGCCCTGTATTTCTGGTATAACCGAGCGCAGCCTTGTGCGGCAGTGTAAATCCGAAACCGGAATCAATAAAGGAGATCAGATGGATTTTACTCAATTCCCCAGACGACGCTATCTTAACGGCCCCACACCCATTGAAGCCATGCCGGAATTAAGCCGCACCCTGGGCGGAAAGGTCAACCTTTACGTCAAACGCGACGACCTGCTTCCCGGGGCTGCCGGCGGAAACAAAACCCGTAAGCTTGAGTTCTGTATTGCAGATGCCCTGGAAAAGGGGGCGGATACCATTATCACCTGCGGTGCGGTCCAGTCCAACCACTGCCGCCTCACTGCGTCCTGGTCTGCCAAAGAAGGCCTTGACTGCCACCTGGTTCTTGAAGAACGGGTGGCGGGTTCCTATAAAAAGGAGGCCTCGGGAAACAACTTCCTGTTCGAGCTTCTCGGCGTAAAGGGCATTAAGGTTGTCAGCGGCGGGTCCGATATGATGGGTGAAATGGCCGATAAGGCCGAAGAGCTCTCTGCCCTGGGTAAAACTCCCTATATCATACCCGGCGGCGCCTCCAACGCAACCGGCGCCCTGGGCTATGCCGCCTGCGCAGAAGAGACCATGGCCCAGCTCAATGCCCGGGGCCTTTCCATTGAACACATTGTGGTCCCCTCGGGTTCCGCCGGCACCCACGCCGGTATGGTTACGGGCTTGAGCGGCGTCAACGCCAACATCCCGGTTTCCGGTGTGAACGTGTCCAGGCCCAGGGATGTCCAGGAGGAGATCGTTTATACCCTTGCCCGGGAGCTGGCTGCCAAACTCGGCCTGAAAACCGGTGTGGACAGGAAAGACGTTGTCTGCTTTGACCGGTACGTGGGCCCGGGATATTCCATTCCCACGGATGCCATGGTTGAAGCGGTAAAACTCTTTGCCCGGACCGAGGCCATTCTCCTGGATCCGGTGTACTCCGGCAAGGCTGCCGCCGGTCTCATAGACCTGATCCGCCAGGGACATTTCCCGGAAGGCAGCAACGTACTCTTTCTCCACACCGGCGGCTCCCCCGCATTATTTGCCTACCTGGATACATTCAGGTAAGAATACTGCCGTCACTGCTGTAAAAGGAAAAAACATGACCGGAAAAGCGGAAAAAACCGTTGGTATACTCGGGGGAATGGGCCCGGAGGCCACCGTGGATCTCATGCAGCGGATCATCAGCCTGACACCGGCCCTGGATGACGCCGACCATATCCGGTGCATCGTGGACAACAATCCCAAGGTTCCCTCCCGGATCAAGGCCATTATCGAAGGCCGTGGAGAAGACCCCGGGCCCTGTATGGCGGATATGGCAACCCGTCTTGAATCATGGGGCGCCGACTTTCTGGTCATCGCCTGCAATACCGCCCATCACTACTACAGGAACGTCAGTGATGCCGTGGACATACCGGTCATCAACCTCATCGGCCTGGTAACGGATCATTTGATCCGGCACTTTTCCGCCCACCGCAGCATAGGTATTCTTGCCTCCCCTGCGGTGGGGATGACCGGATTGTACACCCAAAGATTTGCCCCCCTGGGACTGACCGCTGTCCTGCCGGATCCCGAAGCCCAGGAAACCCTTTTCCAGGTAATCAAAACCGTTAAACAGGGCAATACAGGGGATAATGTAAAACGGGACTATGCATCCGTCTGCCGACACCTGGCAGACAAGGGGGCGGAACTTGCCGTTGTCGCCTGTACGGAGTTAAGCATCCTGGACACGGACCTGCCTGTACCCACCGTTGATGCAGCCCAGGTGCTGGCACAGGAAGTCGTTGATATTGCCAAAAACCGAAAAGAAGCAGCCACCTATTCAAACATCCGGGGATAGGTGCCGGTCAAATCAGCGGCTGGACGATCATCTCGTAATGGGACCGGGCATCTTCCTGAAACATTCTCTCTTCAA
>JAKSAX010000114.1 GCA_022361395.1 Desulfobacterales bacterium
CCTGGATATCCTGGCAACCGTTGGCGTGTCCTATCACAGCCAAGAAGCCCTGGATCTCTTTAAAAACCAAGGATATAAAATTGCCGGCAATGTGGTGGTCTTCACTGAAGAGCAACTGACAGCGGCCCTGGACACCACCCCTTCACGGTTTACCCTGAGCGCCCGCAACCCTGAAAACGACATCATCCTGGGTGACGGCAACTTTGTCCTGGCACCGGGTTACGGCCCCTCATACATGATGGACAATGAGGGCAATATCCGGGATGCGGTGATGGAGGATTATGAATCCTTCTGCAAGCTGGTGCAGACCTCTGAGGCCCTTGACCTAAACTCCGCCATCGTTGTTCAACCCAATGATCTTCCCGCGGAAACAAGCAACATCAACATGACGGCGGCCGCCATGCTGCTCACGGACAAACCGCTGATGTGCAGTACGGTAAGCGACAAGGCTGTCAGGGATTCCCTTGCCCTTGCCCGTTTGGTCTGGGGAGAGGACCTCGGAGGAAAAACCGTAATGCTCGGCCTGGTGGACGGCCTGGATCCCATGGCCTATTCCGAGGAAAGCTGCCAGGCCCTGATCAGGCAGGCGGAGGCAGGACAGGCAACCATTATCCACTCGGGCGGCATCTGGGGGGTTACCAGCCCGGTCAGCGTCATCGGCACCCTGGCCACCTCCAATGCCATTAACCTGGCCGGCGTCGTCCTGACCCAGCTTGTCAGCCCGGGAGCCCCGGTGGTTTACGGAATGGGCGGCTCTCCCATGAATTTTAGAAACGGCGAATATACCAACGCCAGTGTCTATGACATCCGCTCCGCTGCCATTGCCCCGAAACTGGCAGGCTATTACAATATCCCCTGCCGGACCCACACCTCACTGACCGACAGCTACAGCGTTGACTACCAGGCCGGGATGGAATCCGGCGCCATGGTGCTGAGCGCGGCATATGGGGGAAGCAACATCGGCATGCACTCCTGCGGTACCCTGGGGGCCATGACCTCAATGAACTTTGCCAAGTTCATGCTGGACGAGCAGTCCTGCCTGACCGCCAAGCGGGCCATTGAACAGGTGCGGCTGGAAGAGGCGGCCTGGTACTCGGAACTTGTAAAGGAAATGGGCCACAAGGCCAGCTATATGATGCATCCGGAAACGGCCAGACACTGCCGCAGCTTCTTTACCCCGGCCATTTTCACCAAGGAGAACCATGCCAAATGGCTGCAGCGGGATGACCGGGACATCGTTGTCCGGGCCCAGGCTGCATATGAAAAACGGATTGAGGACTACACGCCCCCTCCCATGGATAAGGACATCAGGACCGGGATTGAAAACTATGTAACCCGGAATGCCGGTTAGCCCGGTATTACTTATAGTGCGGGCAGGCCGGCAGGTTTGCCCGCACATCCAAGTATGCAGAGAAAGCTGCCGCCCATCAAGCCCCCCGCCACCTGAACATCCCCTTAAATACGGATATTTATCAGGGTCAACGCATATAACTTTCAGACCCAATGATTCCAATAAGTTACTTTTGTACAGGCAATCGCAGGCAAAATTCGGATAAGGCATAAGTGCGCAAAATCTTTAAAAATTAAAAACCGTGCCAAATTTATATGACGATTGCCCTGGGATATTTATGCTTTTCCTTGACTGCCCTGCTCAACCGCTTTAAAATTTTATAATATATTTCCTCTAAAATCTTAATACAGAACAGCAACTGACATTCACATCCAAAGAGTCAAGGAGCTATCATGATAGGAATAATAGGCGCACTTGATGAAGAGGTGAAACTCGTATGCGACCACCTGAAAAACGCCAAACAGCTTACGAAAGCCCGGAGTAGTTTTCATACCGGCAAGTTGGGAGAGACTGAGGTCACCGTGGTCAAATGCGGGGTGGGCAAGGTAAATGCTGCGATCTCCACCCAGATCCTCATTGACTGGTTTCACTGTGACAGGATAATTTTCGGCGGGGTGGCAGGGGCCTTAATCGCCGGACTGAACCAGGGTGATGTGGTTATTTCATCCCATGCGGTCCAGTTTGATATCGATCTGACAGCCTTTGGCAGGCGGCATGGTGAACTGGCCGGTCAGGAAAGGCTGATAGAGGCGGATAAAGGTTTGATTGAAGCGGGGACCGATGCCTTTGACGAGTTAACGGAGACCATGTCTGATCCGCCGGCCCTGGTGGTGGGCACCATTGTATCCGGGGACAGCTTTATCTCTGATCCGGATACCATCAAGTGGCTGCAGCGGGAATTCGGGGCGGCCTGCACGGAAATGGAAGGCGGGGCTGTCGGCTATACCTGTAAAATCAACGATATCCCCTTTGTTATTATCAGGATTATCTCGGACAGTGCGGATGACGAAGCTGCCGGGGATTTTCAATCCTTCCTGGTCAAAAGCTCAAACCTGCTTTTCAAGCTGATTTCAGGAACCGTCAGCCGTCTCTGAACCGGTCTAAAAGGAAGCCTTAGGGATCGCGCAAAAATAACTTCACCTAATCTGTTTATAAAAACCCTTAAAACATTGGGTATTTTACAAACAGAATGTGAACTAATTCTTACGCGATCCCTTAGTCTACATACCGGTTCACTACAGCGGAATAGGCCTTGCTTTTTTTAATATCCCGGACGGCATTCCATATCTGCTCCGCCTTTTCGGGATTGCCGGCAACAAACCCGTGGGAAAGCATCAGGTAGTAGGGTTTCTCCCACACGGACGGATCGACTTTAACAATATCGGCATAGGCCGCGGGATCCCTGCCAAGGTAAGCGTCAAATACCGTTTCCAGGCAGATAAAGCCGTCAAGGCGTCCATGGATCAGCAGGTTGGGAATATTCGGGTTTACGGTTTCCTCCCGGACATCCCTGTAAAGTTTCTGAACGACCTCAACAATGGCCCATCCTTCAGGCACCCCGACGGTGGCCTGGTTTTTATTGGTAAAAACAGTTCCGTCCCACCGGATCGGCCCGTTTTTAAGCTGGTATAAAAAATAGGCGTTGTTACGGGTTTTCCGGCCGGTATCCACCTGATCGCCCTTCATGGGGTAAGCCCCGATTTTCATTCTTTTCCTTTTGAAACTCGCCGGGAAAATCCCATCCACCCGGTTGTGTTCCAAGAGATAAAGGCAGCGTGTCCAGGATAGCCGTTTAAATTCTATTTCAAGATTGAGCTGCCTGGCCACCATCCGGTAGAGTTCAATCTCAATCCCGGGTTTTTCCGGATCAAACGACGTGCCTCCCCCTGTGATGTAATGTCCCCCAGGCGTATCATCCGTTACCCACACCAGGGAGTGTGCCCCGGCAGGCGGATTCAAGGTAATGATGGCGGATATTAGAATAATGATTTTTAAACTCTGCATATCTGTTTCCAGTTGTGCGTTTTGGGCAGCCCCCCTGCGGTCGGGGTGCGGCAGGACTATTCCGTAGGATACCATTAAAACAGGTGGCGCCAAAAGAGAATTTATTATTAGGTCAGGACCGTCGCAACAAGTCCCCCGGAACAAAACGCCAACTTTATTGTTTGCCTCCTGTTTTTCTGTTACAAATCGCAAACTTTATTGCCAACATTATTGAAAATGCGCCCAAAATAAGGCGTATCTGTGCAGGCACACTATTTGCTACACTATAGTTTTTAAAATGCCGAAGTCAGTTGGACACAGATGTAAATCTTAACCCTAAGGAGGTATATCCATGGTAATGTTTGGCAGGAAAACAACCAGGCAGGTTTAACATAAAATATCCCGGAAACCGTCGTCTGCATAGGAGATAAATGCGGTTTACGGATAAAAATATATATAGAAATTTTCATTAAATATTGATAGTGTTTCTCTCTATGCAATTAGAGCCCGGAAAAGGGTAAGGGATCACGCAAAATGAGTTAAGGTCAGGCCTGCAGAAGACCCGGTGTTTTAATGGGTTTTCTAAGCAGATCAGGTGAAGTTATTTTTGCGCAATCCCTGGGTCACATCATTCCCGGACCGGAAAAAACAAACTTCCAAACGAGACTAAATATATGACTCTTTTCATGATTGGCACCCAAAGATCCGGCTCCAACCTTCTAAGGCTCATGCTGAACCAGCAGCCGGCCATTGCATCCCCCCATCCCCCCCATATCCTGGAACGGTTTATGCCCCTGTTACCCGGATACGGCAACCTGGAAAATGACAATAATTTTGAACTGCTTATCGATGATGTCTGCAGGATGATCGAAGTAAACCCGGTTGCCTGGGCCGGAATCGACCTGGACAGGAGTGTTGTCAAAGCCTGCTGCTTTGAACGGTCTCTCCTGGCAATTTACGGTGCGGTTCACGACCTTATGACCGAAACCAAAGGCGCACTGGTATGGTGCTGTAAAAGTCTTGCCAATGTCCACTACCTGCCCCAGATTCAATCCTTTTTTCCTGATGCCCGCTATCTTTATATTTACCGGGACGGCAGGGATGTGGCCCTCTCCTTTCGCAAGGCTGTTGTTGGGGAAAAAAGTTTTTACCATATTGCAAAAAACTGGCATGAAGAGCAGCAGCTGGCCCTGACCCACAGTGAAGCCGTGGACAAAGACTCCTTTTTCGGCCTCAGCTATGAAGCATTGACCGCAAACTCGGAAAAGGTCCTGCGGGAAATGATGCTTCACTTCACCATCCCCTTTAAAGAGGAGATGCTTGAGTTCAACATTTCCGACGAGGCAAAACAGACGGCGAAATGCGGTTCCCTGTGGGCCAATGTCAAGCAGCCGGTTATCAAAAACAACACCGGCAAATTCCTCAGGGAGGCAGACCCGGAAGATGTGAAAATCTTTGAACTGGTTGCCGGGGAAAGCCTTGACCGCCTGGGGTACAAACGCGCATTTACTGAAAAAGGCGAAACAAAGGAATTTACCAAATCTGAAATCAAGGCATTTGAAGAGGAAAACCGGACACTGAAGGAGGCCATAGGCAGCAAACTTGATCCTGAAGAACTCAGGTTGAGAAAACCCCAGAAAGAACTGCTTGCCGAAATCAGGAACCGGAATATCTGATACCTAAGGAGAGACATCCCCATGCCATCGCAAAAGGATCCAAACAAGACCTCAGATTCCCCGGCAAAACCGGTTTCCCTCTGGTTTCTGTTCTTTATCTTCCTTAAAATCGGATGTATTGCCTTTGGGGGATTCACCGCCCTGATAGCTGTGGTGGAAAATGATATCATCCGCAAACGGAAGCTGATGAAAACGGAGGACATGCTGGACGGCATCTCCCTGGCCATGCTTCTCCCCGGCCCGGTTGCAGTTAATGTGGTTGCCTTTGTGGGATACAGGCTGCGGCGGGGCATCGGAGCCTTTGTCAGCGCCACAGGGGTTATCCTGCCCTCTTTTTTTCTGCTCATCGGGCTGTCGCATATCTATTTTACCTATGGAGAATTACCGGCCATATCCAAAGTGTTTTCAGGATTTATACCGGCGGTGACCGCCATCATCATTACCACGGCCTGGGGTATGAGTAAAAAGGCTGTTACGGACTGGCCCCAATTTATCATGGCCCTGGCAGCCGCATCCATATTACTCGGCATCGGGGGGTTTTACATTACCCTGACCATAATTCTTGCTGCCGGTGCAGCAGGGCTGATGCTTTACGGCTCAGGGGAACCAAAAGACCGGGATGTACCGGCCCGTGTCAGTCCGGCTGACAGGGACCCGGCAGGCAGTGGCCCGGGATTTTCAAAACTCAGCGCCGTTATATCCACAGCCCTGCTGGTCATCTTCCTGCTGCTCTTTTCAATCCCCGTCCCAGGACTGGGCAATGATTCCCTGGCCCGGATATTTGTTACCTTCTCAGGGATGAGTCTCATGCTGTTCGGCGGCGGATTTGTCTTTATTCCCCTGATCCAGGAAATTGTTGTGGAGGGCATGCGCTGGGTAACCCAGTCAGAGTTTACCTCTGCCATCGCACTGGGCCAGGTCACTCCCGGTCCGATCCTGATTTCAGCCGCCTTTATCGGATACAAGGTAAAGGGGCTGGCCGGCGGAGCCCTTGCCACCTTTGCCATATTTTTTCCGTCTGCCCTGCTCATGGTCAATGCCTCCCGGATACTGGACAGGATCAAACGCTCCAGGTCCATGCAGGCCGCACTCCAAGGCATACGGGCGGCTGTGGTGGGAATGGTCTTTGCCGCAGCCGTGGTCATCGGCAAAGGCGCCCAGTTCCACTGGGTCTCCCTGGTCATTTTTGCGGGCTGCATGGTCGCCCTGATGCGGTTTAAACTAGACATTGTATGGATCATCCCCAGTGCGGGGATATTGGGGATGCTACTCTATTAGGACCCGGTATTTTACGAAAGGACTACACATGTTTAAGAAGGCGTTCCGGACGAAACCCACTCTCAGACTCCTGTACACACTGGTGTTCAGCCTGTATATGATAATGCTGGTATCAGAGTCCGGTATTGCGCAGTCTGTTGCAGCAGAAGACAGAGATACCGGTTTGAAACGTCTTGAGATCGCAGTGGTTGCCAAACGGGGAAAGGAGAAATCCGTTCACAAATGGCAGCCCACGGCAGATTACCTGACCCGGCATATTCCGGGGTATGAGTTTGTGGTGGTTCCCTATGACTGGGATGAAATCCGCCAGGCCGTTGCCATGGGCATCGGCGATTTTGTCCTGACAAACCCGGGTATGTACGTTGAATTTGAGGCCCTTCACGATGTCAGGCGTATCGCCACCCTGAAAAATTACCGCCTGGGAAAACCTTACACCGCATTCGGGGTTGTCCTGTTTAAGCGGGCGGACAGAAAAGATATCACCACTGTGGAGTCCCTCAAGGGAAAACGGCTGGCAGCGGTAAATGAGACAGCCTGGGGCGGCTGGCAGGTGGGGTGGCGCCAGCTGCTTGAACTTGGGATTGATCCCTATAAAGACCTGTCAGAACTTGTATTTGCAGGTTCCCATGACAATGCGGTCCTGGCGGTCCGTGACGGAAAAGTGGATATCGGCTCTGTAAGGACCGATACCCTGGAGCGGATGGCTGCCGAAGGCACCATTAAACTGGAGGATTTTCAGCCATTATTTTTGAACAAGGAATACGGGGATAAGTTTCCCTTTTGGCTGAGCACGGCGCTTTACCCTGAATGGCCCTTTGCCACAGCTTCCCATACCGCCATGGAACTGAACGAAAAAGTGGCCATTGCCCTGATGAGTATCCCTGAGGACAGTGATGCGGCAAGGGCGGGAAAATATGAGGGATGGACCGTACCCTCCAACTACCAGCCCATCCATGAAACCCTGCGCGTGCTGAAAGTCACCCCCTATGAGCATTACGGGGAAATCACCCTGGCCAAAGTACTGGCCAAGTACTGGAAGGAACTGGTCCTGGCCCTTATCCTCATCATTTCCCTTTGCTGCGCAGCCTTTTATTTCAAACAGCTGAACCGGCGCCTGACCAAAACCCAGAACCAGCTCCACGAAGAGCTGTCGGAAAGGGTAAAGGCCCAGAAAGAGCTGCAGCGGGCCTCGGAAGAGGTCAGGGATAAAAACCTGGAGCTGGAGGAGAACCTGGAACAGATCCAGGCCATGCAGGACCAGATCATCATGCAGGAAAAGATGGCCTCCCTGGGCAGCCTGACAGCGGGGATCGCCCATGAGATAAAAAACCCCCTGAACTTTGTCATCAACTTTTCCGAACTGACCGTTGACCTGGTGGATGAAATCAATGAGGAACTTGAGGATCACAGGGACAAATTCGACGATGACACCTGGTCCTACGTCCAGGAGATCCTTGGGGATCTCGCCTCAAATGCCGCCAAGATAAATGAACACGGCAAACGGTCGGATTCCATTGTCAGGAACATGCTCAACCACTCCAAGGGCAACACAGGTGAACGACTGAAAACAGAGATGAACACCTTTGTGGATGAGTATGTCAAACTGGGATACCACGGCATGCGGGCCAATGATTCAAGTTTCAACGTGACCATTCATACCGATTATGATCCGGATCTGGGCAGCATGGAAATAAATCCCCAGGATATGAGCAGGGTTATTCTGAATATTGTGAACAATGCCTGCTATGCGGTCCAGGAAAGACAAAAGGCAGAAGGTGACGGGTTTGAGCCCTCCCTGTGGGTAAGCACAAAAAAACAGGGGAACGATATGGAGCTGCTGATCAAAGACAACGGCACGGGCATGCCTGAAGAGATAAAGGAGAAAGTATTCAACCCCTTTTTCACCACCAAGCCCACGGGCTCGGGAACAGGCCTCGGCCTGTCCATGAGTTACGATATTGTGGTCCAGGGTCACAACGGCAGATTTGAGGTGGACTCCAAAGAGGGGGAGTACACCTGCTTTACCCTTGGGCTGCCCGGCAGTTAACCCAGGTCAACCTAAGGGTTCACCCCCCTTTTTTATTTTACCCAGGGTTTGGGCAGATTCACTCCGGCCTTTCGGGTACTAGGCTGTTCCGGGTCAAGGCCATGGCGGGCGAGTTTGTATTTAAGCACCGTCTCAAACTGCTCATCACTTGCATTTTTTCCAAAATTCTTGGTGGTGCTCCTGATCGCCTTTTCTATAATCATACTGCGGGCAGCACCATGACTGGACTGCTGGTGTGCGGACGGATCCTGCTTTTTGACGGCATATTGCGGTGTCTCGCTGGTAAACACGCCGTGGGCAACACGGCCCATACCACCCGGCGCCTTATCAATGGTTCGGACATTTTTGGTCAGGTCGGCGGCAATCCGGGCTTTATCCCGGGCCGTACTTTTATTCCCTTTAAGGTATAATACGGCGGCATCAGCGCGATTGTGAATATCACCGGGAACAGTCACCTTACCGTCCGTAGCCTTGTCCGCCCCGATCACGTTATGGATATTTTTGCCCAACTGGGTATATTCGGTCTTTTCGGCAACAACAGTCAATCTTCCCCCGGAAGTGTCCTGGCCGCGCCCCGCAACGGTGGTTTGCTGGTAGGTAAACCCGCCATCATCGGCACGGCGGGCCAGTATATCTTCTGATTCCACACCACCCTTTGGCCATTTAACTCTCTTTAACTTGCCATACTGGTCATGAACCTCGGTTTTTAACTGCCCCTGCCTTTCTTGATCTGTTAAAAAGGTCTGAAGGCCCCTGACCTGTTCTTTTTTTTCATCCGGCGTCAGGGACGCCTGCCCGACCCCGCCGGTCTTTTTCGCGTAATGGGCATATATTACATCTCTGGCCACCACCCTTTTGTTTAATGTGCCTTGAGTGCGGTCCGGATTCCCCTTTCTTTTCCTGCGTTTCCCCCACCAGCCTCTGGCCTTAAACGCGTCTGCTGCAGGTATTTTTCTTACCGCGTGCGCCCAGCTTTTCAGGCTTTCCCAACTGCCGTCGTTTTCCGGCTGTTTACTCTGAGTGGCTCTTTTAAAGGCCCTTTGAATTTTAGCGGCTGATTCGTTCTTTATCCTGGTCTCTTGCTTCCGCTGTTTAAATTCTTTAAAGACCTTCTGAATTTTATTGGCTGATTCATTTTTGATCCGCCGGGCCTCCTGTTTACGCTGTCTGAATTGCTTGAAGGCAGTTTGGATTTTTGTGGCTGATTCGTTTTTTGTCCGGCGCTCTTGCTTGTACTGCCTGAAGGCCCTTTGAATTTTGGTAGCCGCATTAGCCCTGGAACGTTCCACCCGGCGCCCCGAAGGTAACGGCAGAGACTGTGATCGTCGCGATCTCGGCGATTGATGTTGATTCATTTTTTCCCCTTGTGTTGAAACATCCCAGGTAAAAAATAAGGTGATGATTGATTTGTCGAAACGAACGGGCGTAATAAGGAAAATTGATTGAGCCCTTTACCAAACCTGAGTGTATTTTTTAAGCTAACAACATTCAACAGGGGGAGTCAACTGTTATTTTTTCAAACAATGACCGGGAAAATTCCCTGGGGCAGAAGGGTATTTTTCCTAAAATTTTCAGAAAATAAAAAATTATGGTGGACGCAGCCTCCGATTTCAGATTTTATACGCCTAAGGGATCGTTTAAATACTTCAGAAAAAATACCCCGGATTGCCTTTGAACAGGTGCAAAAAAAGTTGCCGGTGGATTTGGGTTGATGCACGGCTTGCGCTCTTTTTTGTAACATGCTAGTATTGGTGCTGCTTAGTAAACTAGTTCTGAGGAGGACAGATGGCCAGAAAAATTCTTGTGGTGGATGACGAACCGGATCTTGAGGTACTTATCCAGCAGAAATTCAGACGCAAGATCAGAAAAAAAATCTTTGAATTCTACTTTGCCAGAAACGGGCTGGAAGCTCTGGAGCAGCTACGATCCAATGACGATATCGATATGATTCTTACGGATATCAATATGCCCCAGATGGATGGTCTTACCTTTCTGGAAGAGCTGCTGAAACTGCCGGTTATCGCAAAAGCCGTTGTGGTGTCTGCATACGGTGATATGGACAATATCCGGACAGCCATGAACCGGGGCGCCTTTGACTTCCTGACCAAGCCCATTGATTTCGGCGACCTGGAAGTGACCATAGACAAGACCCTTTCCGAACTTGCCGTATTAAAAAAAGGGCTTCAGGCCCGGGATGCCCTCTCTGCCATCCAGCAGGAAATGGAACTGGCCGGACGGCTCCAGCAATCCATTCTCCCCAGTTCCTATCCTGAGTCTCCGGAAATCTCCATCTACGGCAAAATGGTACCGGCAAAGGAGGTGGGCGGTGATTTTTACGATTTTTTCTTTATTGATGACGACCGCCTTGGATTCATTATTGCAGATGTTTCAGGTAAAGGTGTCACCGCAGCCATGTTTATGGGGGTCAGCCGGACACTTCTGCGGTTTACCGCCCTCCAGGGGCTTTCCGTGGATAAGGTGCTCTCCCATGTGAACAACCTGCTCTGTGTGGACAATGAAATCTGTATGTTCGTTACCGTGATTTACGGGGTGCTGAACATCAAAACCGGGGAGCTGTCCTATGCCAACGGCGGACACAATCCTCCGGTACGCATGAGGAACGGCAGCCCCATTGAGATCCTGCCCAGAACCGGGGGTATTGCTCTGGGTATAATGGATGACTCGGAGTTTGAGGCGGGGCAGGCACAATTGGCTCCCGGAGACCTGCTCTACCTGTGCACGGACGGCATGCCGGATGCGGAAAATGAAGCCCATGAATTTTTCGGGGAAGACCGGCTTATGGAAGAGCTGGATAAAATGGAAGAAAATTCACCTGAGTATGTTGTCAACCGAACCTATAAATTAGTGACTGACCATGTGGCGGCCGGACCCCAGTTTGATGATATGACCCAGCTGGCCATCCAGTATCAGCCCAACATATAATTAAAGGATAATACAATGACCGTGGAACATGAAATTCTAAACCAGATTGACCTGATCTTCTTAAACGGCCGGATTGACGCCCAGTCCGCCCCTGGTGTCAATGAGGAAATCGGCAAGGTAATTGACGAGGGCAGAAACAAGATGCTCATCAATTTCAAAGGCCTTGAATATATTTCCAGTGCAGGCTTACGGGTTCTGATCACCGTTGCCAAAAAACTTAAGGCCGCCAGCGGAGATCTGGTCCTGTGCAGCCTTGATGAAAAAATTTACGAAGTCTTTGATGTATCCGGTTTTACCGCTATCTTTAAAATTTTCAATACCCAGGAAGAAGCCCTGGCAGAATTAGGCGCCTGAACCGTTACGTTTTTACAGGCTGCGCGAAACCATATTCGCCCCGGCTTGAAGGAGGTAGGCCTTGAACAATCCCCTGGTCATTTCTGCAACCCTGGAGAACCTGGAACCCCTTATGGCCCACGGCCGTGATGCGGCCGCAGCCTGCGGTATGGATACAAAAACCATTGCCCAGGTCGAACTGGCCCTGGAAGAGGTACTGGTAAACGTGATCAACTATGCCTATGGCCCGGATCAGGACCATGCATCCGGTGACATTGAACTGGACTGCAGCTGTGACAGCGGTAAATCCCTGATCCTCACAGTGACGGATCAGGGCCCGGCCTTTGATCCCCTTGAACGGCCGGATCCGGATACCACCCTGTCCGTGGAGGAAAGGGGCATCGGCGGACTGGGTATTTTCCTGGCCAAGCAGATGATGGACAGTGTCAGTTACCGGCGCAGCCAGGGTAAAAATATCCTTACCCTGGTCAAAAACAGCGCCGGCTGATGCGGACAGCGTATGCCCCGGAATCTTACCCCGGATCATGACCTGGCAGATCAGTTCCGGGCCCTGGAAGCTGCCGTTTCCCGGGAAGACTTCCCTGAATCCATGGAGCGGGTTGCCGCCCGGGCAGATCAATGGATTCTGGACTTTCTCCACCAGCGGGAAACCGATGGCACAACCCCGGACCTCACCGTCCTGCTGGACCGGGTATCCCGATTCAACGCCCTGGTAACCTGCCGGATCATCCAGCACCGGATAACCGCAATCCAAACCCAAAACTATATCAGTCCGCCCCTGCCCTTCTGCTGGATTACCATGGGCTCTGATGCAAGGGGGGAACAGGTTGTCCGGACCGACCAGGACAATGCCCTAATTTACGCGGATCCCCTGTCCGGCCGGGAACAGGAGGCAAGGGAGTATTTCAATACGCTGGCCCTTGCCGTTACAAAGGACCTGGATCAATTCGGCTTCACCCTTTGCAAGGGCGAAGTCATGGCCAGCAATCCGGACTGGTGCAGGTCCCTTGGCCAATGGCTGCAGGCCCTGGACAGCTGGGTGGGCTCCACAGATCCCATGGCAATCCGTAAACTGACCATTCTTCTGGACTTCAAGGCGGTATTCGGGGACAGGCGCCTGGCAGCCATGCTCCAGGCCCGGGTATTTGAGAATTTTGCCCGGCATGAGGCTGCCAGCCATTTCCTGGTAAGGGACGACCAGCTCTTTGCCGCACCAATGACGCGGTTCAACCGTATCCGGACCCGGCGAAAAAAGGGGGCCAAGAAGTACTTTAACCTCAAAACCCAGGGTATTGCCCACCTGGTAAACGGGGCACGGCTCTTTGCCGTGAATCACGGCATCCGGATTCCCTCCACCCTCAAGCGCATGGAGCAGCTCAAAGAAGACCGGGTGATCACCGAAGAAGAGTACAGGGAGTATACCCGTGCCTTTACCTTTCTTACCCGGTTGAAGCTGACCAGCCACCTGAAAGGTCAGCCAGGCCACGAACAGGACGGTACGCCCCTGGACCAGGCCCCCAGCCTGCCGGAAAACTGCATCGATATTTCCCGTATGCCATCCGGTGAGCTGAAGGAGCTGCGCCGGGCACTTTCCGCAGTCACCCGGTTCCAGAAAAAAATGGCCGGCACCTATAACCAGGCCTGGATGAATTTTTTTAACTAACCTTTGGAGCGCTTATGACCTTCCCCACTCCCGGCAATATGCACATGGATACTGATCCCGACGAATCCACCCGGTTTAAAGATTATTTCAGGCTGTTTGCCAGGATTTCCAAACAGATCCATTCCAATACCGGAACCCCTGAAATCCTGGCGTGCATTGTTGAAAACATCACAGAGATACTGGGGGCCAAAGGGTGTATCTTCTGGATCTTAAATACCTCCCAGGAGAGTATCGAAACAAAAATCAGCCACGGGTTTGACTACCGGAGCCTCTCCCGGGTGGACTATCCCACCCTCATGACCCTGTTTGATCCCAAGGCCAAGATCCCCATCGCCATTACAGATGCCAGAACCGACGACCGGATTCCGGATCTTGAACGCCTGGGAAAAAGGCTGATCAATGCCATCACCGGGCTTTACTTTGATATTTCCGGTCCCTATACCGGTCTTCTTGCGGTTTATTTTACCGGGCACAGGATACTGGCGGATCATGAACTGGAACTGCTCACCGCCCTGGGAGAACAGGGCGCCATTGCCCTGGAAAAAGCCATGGGGTATGACAAGGAGATGCTGGATCTTTACGGCCAGATCATCCAGGGTTTTGCCCTTGCCATTGAGGCCCGGGATCCTGTTACCCATGGCCACTCCCTCACCGTGGCCCGCCTGGCCGAGGCAACGGCCCGTCAGATGGACCTGGGAGGCGACACTGCCCGGCTGATCTATCACGCTGCCATTCTGCATGACATCGGTAAAATCGGTACCCGTGACACCATCCTGGACCGGCTGGGCAGACTGAGCGACAAGGAGCTTAGCGCCATACGCCAGCATCCTGCACTCGGGGCGGATATTTTAAGGCCCCTGACCTTTCTGGGGGATATCGGGCCCCTGGTCCGTTCCCATCACGAGTTATTCAACGGCAAAGGCTATCCGGACGGCAAAAAGGGGGCGGAGATCCCCCTGGGCGCCCGGATTCTCACGGTCTGCGATGCATTTGAAACCATGATCTCAGGAAGGCCCGGCATTCCCAGAAAAGATCTGGCCGCCGCCCTTACCGACCTGAAACACGGGGTGGGCACCCGGTTTGACCCTGATGTGGTCCAGGCTTTTTTCGGCATGATCCGAAACCG
>JAKSAX010000428.1 GCA_022361395.1 Desulfobacterales bacterium
ACTGCCGTCCGGATTTTCAGCAAGGGCCCGTTCCACATTGGCCCGGACCGCCCGGATATCCACCTGCCTCTGGCCGATGTGGACGGCTCCCGCCTTGCTTATACCGATGAGGATAGAAGGCTTGGGCCGGGCCCGGGCCGTGGCTGCAGAGGGTCTTGAGATATCCACCCCGGTTTCTTTAAGGAAACTTGTGGTGACCAGAAAAAAGATCAACAGGATAAAAACCATATCGATCATGGGGGCGATGTTGATTTCAAGGTTTTTGGTATTGGCTCTTCTGGCAGCGCTGATGTTCAGCATGACAACTCCGTATTTTTTTTAAAGGAACTGCTTCAGGTAGATGCCTGTGGCAGCGATCCTGATTTTCAGGTTGTTGGCCCGTTTTGATAGAAAACCGCTCATGTAAAGCCCGGGAATCGAGACCATAAGGCCTGTCTGGGTGGTGATCAGGGCCACGGAGATTCCACCGGCCATGGCCCTGGCGTTGCCCGTGCCGAAGGTGGTGATTACATCAAAGGTTCCCATCATTCCAAGCACGGTGCCCAGCAGGCCTAAAAGCGGGGCTGCGCCGGCCAGGGCGCGAATGGCCGCCAGATGATTATCCAGTGAGGAGACCAGGCCCACCACGGTTTCATCCAGGATGAAACCGTCCAGTTCCGGGTCATGGCTGCGGCGTGTTAAAAAGGTTCTTACCAGGAGCGAATTGGCCCCCTGGTATTTTTCAGGCGGCATCGTATCGGTGCGTATCAGCTCACCTGCCTGCTGCCTGGGGATGTTTTTTATGTGGAGACGGCGCAGGAACAAAAGCCGGTTGATAATCAGCAGCCACATGAAAAAAGAGGCCGCAAGGATGGGCATCATGATCGCCCCGCCAGTCCTCAGGTAGTTTTCCACAGTGTAAAACAGGTGCTGCATCTCTTTTAATTCCCCTGCGCCCGGGTTTTAAAGATCATGTTCACAAAGGCCACGGATTTCTCTTCCATCCGGGATATCTGGGTTTCCACACGCCTGCTCAGCAGGGTATGGGCCAGCATAATGGGAATGGCCACGGACAGCCCCAGCATGGTGGTGACCAGGGCTTCGGAAATGCCGCCGGACATCATGCGCGGGTCTCCTGTACCGTAAAAGGTAATCGCGTGAAAGGTGTTGATCATGCCCGTCACCGTTCCTAAAAGCCCCAGAAGGGGGGCAATGGCCGCAAGCATGCCCAGTGTGGATAAAAAGCGTTCTATGGCCGGGATCTCACCGAGGATCGCCTCCTGCAGGGCATTTTCCATCTCAGGCCGGCTCCGGTCTTTCAAGGCCCATGCCGAGAGCAGGACCTTGGGAATAAGCTTCTTTTTCCTGCTTTCAAGGATGTGGGTCGTGCCTTCCAGGTCCTTATCCGCTATTTTTTCCCGGAGCGCCGCCATAAGGGTGTCGGTGTTGGTCCTGCGGCGGGTGAAAAAGATGATGCGTTCGGCAAGGATGAGAACGGCCGTACCCAGAATAACCAGCAGGGGCCAGACCAGGGCGCCGCCTTTGGGCACCTGCTCGGCAAGGCTGAGCCGGTGGGCAAGCTGACGGATGGCCGAGCCCTTTGAGATATCCATAAAGACAGAGTCGCTTTCTCCGTTCATATAGGCCCTGATATTGTCCCGGATCCGGGCTGAAGGCAGCCTGGACAGCGCAAAATACCGCTGGGAGTTGCCTGAGTAAAGTAAAAACCCGGTTTCGCTGCCCAATGTATAAATCCCCGTGAATTTACCCAGAAGCAGCAGGTCTGCTGTCTGCTCCCTGCCCTTGCGGTCCACAATGGTTCCCCGGGTGAGGGCGACCTCTCCGGAGGACTGGATCTCTGCGAAGAGCTGGCCGGCCATCCGGGCGGCGTCATCCATGGAGGGAAACTGCTTTGCCCGGATCAGGGGGGCAAGATAGTCCAGGCGCCCGGGATGGATACCGGAGAGAAGGCTTTGGGCCAGCAGGGTATTGAGATCTTTGGCATTGGCCTGCACCACCCCCTGGAACTCCCTGTTTACTGCAACGGTTTCATCCAGGTCTTTGCGCAGGGCCTGCTCCTCGTCCCTGAGGGTGGTAAGCGCTTTCCTGTTCCGGCTGTTTGTCTTTTTAAATTTGGCAATACCGGCCTTTAACGACTTAACCGCAGCCTCAAGCGCTGCCTTGTCGCGGGCAATGGCCCGGGCTTTGGCCTCTGCCTCTGCCAGGGCCTCCTCTTTATGGTTGGCGGCTTTTTCAATCAATGCCTTGCGGGAGCCGGCCGCTCCGGCATGGGCGGCACGCATATCCCCGGCGTGAACTGCAGGTACGTGTGCTGCATACAGCATCAGAACGGATATCCAGGTGAGCGCCTTTATCCGGATCATGATTTACCCCCTTCCGGATTCAGCCGGCCGACGGGCAGGTCCAGCAACTCAGCCGGCCTGCGCTTGCTCCCCGTATCAACTGCCGACCGGATGGACGGCAGATAGCCGGGGTCCAGGGTCTGCCACCTGCCCAGTGCCGGATTGAATACACCGCATACCTCCCGGTCCAGTGTGAGAAAGAAAAGAGAGACCCTTCCCAGGCGGAAAATATTGACCAGGGTTTCCCGGTTTTCCCCGTATGAGATTCTCTCTTGGTAGACCTCGATGGTTGCGCCGTACTCTGCTTCAATGAACAGGGCCTCCATAATTTTCCGGTATTTTTCCGAAAGGGTGACGGAAGGATCACCCAGCATCCGGCGCAGGGTGTCAAGCCGGGTCATGCGCTCCTGCCTCAGGAACGGGGAATCCGATTCAACAAGGGCATCCAGCTGGTTCAATACCGTATCCAGGAACCGGGGCAGCTCTTTTAACACCCTCACACTCTCTGCCTTTTGACGAATTAAACTCCGGTTTATCTCTTTTTGGGCAGCCACCTGCCGGACAAGGGTATCGTGTTCCTGTTCAAGGGCTTGGCTTTCCAGGGTCAGGCGGATATACTCGCTGACCAGGGCTGATTTCATGGTTTCCCATTCATCCCGGCGGGCCTGGGATTTTTTTTGTATTTCAATGGCTGTATCTATATCTGTCCGGACTTTCTCTGCGGTCTGCGCACCTGCCGAACAGGGCAGAACCGGAAAAACCAGGCCTGCTGTACAGATTATGAGGATTGCAATAAATTTAGACTGGTTCATGAGTGTTTTCATCTTTTGTCAACAAAATTAAGGGGTTTCCGCTTATGGGATTGGGCCGGACCGTGACCCTGGTCCGGTAGACAGCCTCAATGGCATCCCGGGTCAGGACGGTCTGGGGGCTGCCGGAGGCATAAACCGAAGAGACCCGGGATTCTGCCTGGCCGCTGATCCCGTGGAGCAGGACCAGGCGGTCTGCATACTCTGCAGCAAGGTTCAGGTCGTGGAGCACCATGAGCACGGTCAGGGAGAGTTTTCCCTTAAGGGCGGAGATCAAATCCAGGATACGCTTCTGGTGGGTGATATCCAGATGTGCTGTGGGTTCGTCCAAAAGGAGAAGCGCGGGCTCCTGGGTTAAGGCCCTTGCAATGGCGCAAAGCTGCCTTTCCCCCCCGGATACCCGGGTGATTTTTTTACGGGCCAGCCTCAGAACACCGGTCAGGGCCATGTAATTTTCAGCAATTTCCATATCCTTTTTGGACTCAAAGAACTGGAAAGGCGCAAAAAACGGCATCCGGCCCATGAGAACATAATCCCGCACCGTCATGGGGGCCGGGTCTATGGTCTGGAGCACCGCAGCCATTTGCCGGGCAAGGTCCTTATTGGAAAGGGATTGAAGATCATTTCCAAACAGCCGGATGGTTCCGGCATCCGGGGCAAGGGTCTTCAGCAATGCTTTTACCAGGGTGGTCTTGCCGCAGCCGTTCGGGCCGATAACTGCGGTGAATGAACCGGGAGCCACCTCAAAACAGACATCCCTTAAGACCGGCTTTCCCCCGTAGGCAATGTCCAGGTTTTCCACACAAAGCACAGGGGTATTCCCGTGGCGGAGGTTTGTATCCGGGGGGCCTGCCGCCCTGGGAAGACTCATAATACCACCTCCCCTCCGGACTTGCCGTTCCGGGCCAGGGCCCAGATAAAAAGCACCCCGCCGATGATGCCGGTGATCACGCCCAC
>JAKSAX010000112.1 GCA_022361395.1 Desulfobacterales bacterium
GTATACCGGAGCGGAGAACAGGAGGATGGTTACAAGGAGGAGTAAAAATGTCCGGAGTATTTCTTTGGGCAATTTGCTTGACACCTTTATATATAAGCGTTATTTTAGTAGACTTTGTGTAAAGTGTTTATGCCATACAATTGAATAGTTATGGCATATTTTTTTAATTTTTTGAAGCAGTGTTTGCGGATAACACTAATTTAATCGAATACAACAGGACAGAATCATGCAGGTAAAAATCGAAGATCAGAGCAGTATTAAAAAGGTGCTCTCTTTTGAAATTCCCAAAGAAAAAGTCGCTAAAGAACTTAATAAAGCCTACAATGAACTGAAAAAGAACGCAGATATCAAAGGGTTCAGAAAGGGTAAAATTCCCAGAAAAGTTCTTGAAAATCGTTTTGCTGCAGATGTACATGCAGACGTGGCACCCCGCCTGATCCAGGAAGTATTTATCGAAGCGGTTCAGGAACATGAGCTGAATATTGTCGGCGGTCCCCAGATGGATCCCCCTGAGCTGAATCCCGAGGCTGATTATGTCTTTGATATCACAGTGGAAGTAAAGCCTGAGCTTGATGATATCGAATTTGAGGGAATCGAGCTTGAAAAGACCATGTATGAAGTGTCTGATGCTGAAATCGAGAGTCAGATTTACATGATCCAGAAGACCATGGCCAAAAAAGAAACCGTTACCGAAGAACGCCCGGTAGGGGAAACCGATTTTGTCCTGATTGATTATGAAGGGTTCCTCAACGGAGAGTCATTTGACCCGACGCCCAAGGTTGAAAACTATGTGATGGGAATCAACCAGGGCACGCTGCCCAAAGAGTTCTCTGAAAAACTCATCGGTGCCATCCCTGTCCAGGATCTTGAAATTGAAGTTCCCTATGCAGAGGATTACTACGATGACAACCTCAAAGGAAAAACCATTGTTTATAAGGTAACCCTCAAGGAGATCCAGGAAGAGATTCTGCCGGAAGCCAATGACGATCTGGTAAAAGACCTGGGTAAGTTTGAAACCCTTGATGAGGTAAAAGCCTCTATTCGTGAGAATCTTGAAAAAGGTATTGCCCAGCGGGTAAAACACGAGATGAGTGAGCAGATTTTCCAGAGTCTCCTGGAAAAGGTTGAGTTTGAAGTGCCTGAAGCCATGGTTGAAGGTGAACTCAACGGTATCATTGCTGAAACCGAGCAGGCCTATGCCCAGAATAATACAAGCCTTGAAGAGGCCGGTCTTTCCAAGGATATGATGAAAACCCAATACAGGGATGTGGCTGAAAAACAGGCCAAACGCCATCTGATCCTTGATAAGATGATTACCCAGGAAAAACTGGAGTTGACCGAGGAAGAGCTGGATGCCAGTTTTGAAGAAATGGCTCAGGGCATGAACGCCTCCGTGGATGCGATCAAAAACTATTTCAACATGGATCCCAAACAGCTTGAATATTATAAGCACACCCAGCTTGAAAAAAAGGCCGTTGATCTTATAATAGAAAAAGGCAGTGTCAAAGAGGTTGAGCCCAAGACTGCCGCAGCGGAAGAAGAAACCGAAGCTTCCGAAGAAACCTAGAGCGTAATTATTGATTCCGTTGGGCGCGGATAATGACATAAAGATAATGACAAGGAGTTGAATCGTGCCTCTTATTCCGATGGTTGTTGAACAGAGCAACAGAGGAGAACGTGCCTACGATATCTATTCACGGCTTTTGAAGGACAGGATTATTTTCCTGGGATCGGCCATTGACAATGAAATAGCCAATCTCATTGTGGCCCAGTTGTTGTTCCTGGAATCTGAAGATCCTGAAAAGGATATCAGTTTTTATATTAACTCTCCCGGCGGGGTTGTAACGGCTGGTATGGCCATCTACGATACCATGCAGTACATCAAGCCGGATGTGGCCACGGTCTGTATAGGCCAGGCATCGAGTATGGGGTCATTACTCCTGTGCGCCGGTGCCGAGAAAAAACGGTTTGCCCTGCCCAACTCAAGGATAATGATTCACCAGCCGTTGGGCGGCGCCCAGGGTCAGGCCACGGATATCCAGATCCAGGCCAATGAGATTCAGAGGCTAAAAGAGACCCTGAATGAGATCATGTCTACCCACACGGGGCAGGATATTAAAAAGATTACGGAAGATACGGAGCGTGATTTTTTCATGTCCGGTGCCGAAGCGCTTGAATACGGCATTGTAGACCGTGTGGTGGCAGACAGGAGTGAATTGGAACAAGAGTCTGAGGAGGCTTCAAAGGAGTCATAAGATATGGCCAAAAAAGACGAGACAAATGATCAGTTTTTCTGCTCCTTCTGCGGGAAGAACCAGAAAGAAGTCAAAAAGCTGATAGCCGGGCCAAGTGTCTATATCTGCAATGAGTGCATCAAACTTTGCGGTGAAATCATTGAAGATGAAGAAAAAGAACAGGCTGCTGAAACCGAGGGTGTCAAGGAGTTTATGGTGCCCAAGCAGATCAAGGAGCAGCTGGATTCCTACGTCATTGAGCAGGACAGGGCCAAAAAGGTCCTGTCCGTTGCTGTTTATAACCACTACAAGCGTCTGCAGTCCCATCTGGAGAAATCCAAGGATGATGTGGAGATTCAAAAGAGTAATATCCTGATCATCGGTCCAACCGGATGCGGAAAAACCCTTTTAGCCCAGACCCTTGCCAGATTTCTTGATGTTCCCTTTGCCATTGCCGATGCCACAGCGCTGACTGAGGCCGGGTACGTGGGTGAAGATGTTGAAAATATCGTTCTGTCCCTGGTCCAGAATGCCGATTATGACATTGAAAAGGCCCAGAAGGGGATCATCTATATTGATGAAATCGACAAGATTTCCCAGCGGGGGGACAATCCGTCCATCACCAGGGATGTTTCCGGTGAAGGTGTCCAGCAGGCCCTTCTGAAGATCATAGAGGGCACCATTGCCAGTATTCCGCCAAAAGGCGGAAGAAAGCATCCCCAGCAGGATTATGTTAAGGTGGATACCTCAAATATCCTCTTTATCTGCGGTGGCACCTTTACTGGCCTGGAAAAAGTGGTTGAAAGGCGGCTTACCCAGAAAACCATGGGATTTGGTGCCAAGATTGCCGATAAAAAGGATATTAACATCGGCGAGCTTCTGGGGCAGGTGAAACCCGAGGATTTGATCAAATTCGGTCTGATTCCGGAATTTTTAGGACGGCTGCCTGTCATCACTTCCATTGGAGAGTTGAACGAAAGTTCTCTGGTCAAGATCCTGACCGAACCCAAGAACGCCCTGGTAAAACAATACCAGCAGCTGTTCAGGGTTGAAGGGGTTGAGCTTCAGTATACGGATGAGGCGCTTGAGGCCATGGCCAAAGAAGCGGTCGCCAGAAAATCAGGTGCCAGGGGATTGCGGGCCATTATGGAAGAGACCATGCTGGACATCATGTATGAGATTCCCTCCAAAAAGGATGTCAGGGAGTGTGTGGTCGGCGAAGAGGTGGTCCTGAAAAACGAAGAACCCATACTTTTGTACGAACAGCCCAAAAAGCAGGCCTAAACACGAAAGTGTCATAAATGATCAAAATTTCCAAGTTTTTCAATGCAGACGGATCTGAACCTGAGAAAAAGACCCTCCCGCTGGTACCCCTGCGGGACATGGTTCTTTTTCCCTATGTCACTACCTCTGTATTCGTAGGAAGGGAAAAATCCATCAAGGCTTTGTCCGAGGCCATGGCTTCGGACAAGCGGATTTTTCTCACCACTCAGAAGGATCCGGAGGTTTTAAAGCCCAATATCCAGGATATTTTTCAGGTGGGTACAGAGGCAAAGATCACTCAATTGCTTCGCCTGCCTGACGGCACTGTTAAGGCCCTGGTTGAAGGGGTGTGCCGGGGGCGCATCGTCAAATTGATTGACGACGGCGGGTTTCAGGCTGTTGATTTTGTGGTTGTGGATGAAACCCCCATGCCTGAATCTGCCACTGAAGCCGCTATCCGAACGGTATCTGAAGTATTCCAGCATTATGCAACCCTGTCCGGTGTTGTGGCCAAAAGCTTTTTCAAGGGGCTGGATGCGTTAGAGGAAGATCCGTCACGATATGGGGATACCATTGCCTCTCAACTCCCACTCAAGGTCGCTGATAAGCAGAAACTGCTGGAATGCGGGGATATTGAAGAACGGTTTTTCATCCTCCTTAAAATGATCCAGAAAGAGACCGAGGTCTTTTCCATGTCCCAGAAAATCAAGGGGCGGGTCAAGGAACAGATGGAAAAGCTTCAGAAAAAGCACTATCTCAACGAGCAGATGCGGGCCATCCAAAAGGAGATGGGTGAGGACGGGGATCAGGGTGAATTTGCGGATCTTGAAAAAAAGATACGCAGTAAACGGATGCCCAAAGAGGCTGCCGGTGCGGTGCGGCGGGAGCTTGACAAGCTCAAGATGATGTCGCCCATGTCTTCGGAAGCCACCGTTGTCCGCAATTATATCGACTGGCTGACCGCGTTGCCCTGGTACAGGAAGAAGAGGGCCAAGAGCGATCTGAATAAGGCCGAGCAGATTCTTGACAGGGACCATTACGGGCTGAAAAAACCCAAGGAACGGATATTGGAATACCTGGCCGTTCAGATCCTTGTTAAAAAGATCAAAGGGCCTATTCTCTGCCTGGTGGGGCCTCCCGGTGTGGGCAAAACCTCATTGGCAAGGTCCGTGGCCTCTGCAACCGGGCGTGC
This sequence comes from Desulfobacterales bacterium, assembly GCA_022361395.1. Lineage (GTDB taxonomy): Bacteria > Desulfobacterota > Desulfobacteria > Desulfobacterales > Desulfobacteraceae > Desulfobacter. The sequence continues at coordinate 4,690 of JAKSAX010000112.1, forward strand.
CTTTGCGCGGATTTCCCTGGGAGGCGTCAGGGATGAGGCAGAGATCCGGGGGCACCGGCGGACTTACGTGGGCGCCATGCCTGGCAAGATTATCCAGACCCTAAAAAAGGTGGGATTTAACAACCCTGTGTTCTGTCTGGATGAAATTGACAAGATGACCTCGGACTTCCGCGGGGATCCGTCATCGGCTCTGCTGGAAGCACTGGATCCCGAACAGAACAAGAATTTCAACGATCATTATCTGGAGGTGGATTATGATCTGTCTGAAATCCTTTTTATCACAACAGCCAATACCCTGTATGACATCCCGGCTCCCCTCCGGGACAGGATGGAAATAATTCAGATCCCGGGGTATACCCGGTATGAAAAAGAGAAAATTGCAAGGGGGTATCTGATTCCCAAGCAATTGGCAGAAAACGGCCTTGATGAAAATGATGCTGTTTTTTCCAAAAATGCCCTTCATGCCATCATCAAGCAGTATACCAAAGAGGCAGGGGTCAGGAGCCTGGAGCGGGAGATCTCTTCGGTTCTCCGGAAGATAGCCACCAGGATTGTCCGGACTGATACCCGTAAAAAGCGCCAGGTGACAGCAACCACTGTGACAAAGTATCTTGGGCAGCCCAAATTCAGGGACTCTGCCCTGGAAAAAGAGGATCAAAGTGGTATTGTGACCGGGCTTGCCTGGACACAGGCCGGCGGTGAACTGCTGACCATAGAGGCAGTGACCATGCCCGGCAAGGGAAATGTAATGGTGACCGGCAAGTTGGGGGATGTGATGAAGGAAAGCTCCCAGGCCGCGGTCTCTTACGTACGGTCAAGAAGTGCTGATCTTGAGATCAGGGAGGAGTTTTACAAGGATACGGACATTCATATCCATGTGCCTGAGGGAGCTATTCCAAAGGACGGGCCTTCTGCCGGTATTGCCATGTGTACCGCAGTGGTGTCCATTTTAACCGGAAGGCCTGTGAGCCGCAATGTGGCCATGACCGGGGAAATTACGTTGAGGGGGCGGGTACTGCCCATTGGCGGGTTGAAGGAAAAGCTGCTTGCCGCCCATGCCAACGGGATTGAAACGGTTATTGTCTGCCGGGAGAATGAAAAAGATATTCTTGAGGTGCCGTCGTCAATTCAGAAGAAACTGAATATCATATTTGTAAATGACATGGCCCAGGTCCTGGAGCATGCCCTGGTCTAACAGTCTGTTTTACTGACAGTGCATAACAAAAGCGCCTCCTGTGTCATTCACAGGAGGCGCTTTGCAGTTTTAAAGGCTGCTTAGTTGTCTTCCACAATACTCAGGAATTCAGACATGGCAGTAACCTCGTCTTTGGTCGCTATGCTGCGTCTTGCCTGGACAA
>JAKSAX010000345.1 GCA_022361395.1 Desulfobacterales bacterium
GCCCTGGCCAGTTATAATATTGGATACGGCCATGTTAAAGATGCCTTGAAAATAGCGGCGGAAAAAGGGTATGATACCCAGACTTGGCAGGGACTCAAAGCCACCCTGCCGCTTCTGTCCAAATCCAGGTATTACAAAAAAACCCAGCACGGATATGCCAGAGGCTGGGAACCCGTCCATTATGTGGAACGGATTCTGACGTATTTTGATATTTTGAAACAAAAAACCTTATCCTGATCCCGGAACGGGGATATCGGGATACCCATAAACCGGTTGACTTGCGTACAGCGATGCATTAGGTATTCCAAAAGACCTCTTCATCATCACGCCGGTCAATTCATACAAATTTAGAAAACGAGATACTGAATGACGAGAAAAATACTGATCAATGCACTGGATCCGGAAGAGAACCGGATCGCGGCGGTGTTTGAAAACAAACTGGACCAGTTTCACATTGAAACATCTGCAAAGGAAGTCACAAAAGGCAATATTTACAAGGGCATTGTGACCCGGGTAGAACAGAGCCTGCAGGCGGTTTTTGTGGATTACGGCGCTCAGAAAAACGGGTTTTTACAAAAAAACGAAATCCATCCCGACTATTTCCAGGAAATCGAAGGTAAGGACAAGGCCCTGTTCAACCTGATCAAAAAGGGACAGGAAATGATTGTCCAGGTGACCAAAGACCCCATCAACCAGAAAGGGGCCATGCTCACCACTTATATCTCCCTGCCGGGCCGGTTCGGCGTACTCATGCCCGGAAATACCACCCGCGGTGTATCAAGAAAAATCAATGAGGATGATGAACGGAAGCGGCTGGTTAAAATCCTTAAAAGCATGAAAATCGCAGAAGGATTCGGCATGATTGTCAGGACCGCCGGAAAAGGGGCCACCAAAACCCTGCTCACGGCTGACCTGAGATATCTCATGCGGGTATGGAAAAATATCGACAAGCAGGCCGTGGAAAATGAGGCCCCCTGCCTGCTGTACAAGGAACAAAGCCTGGCTGTCCGTTCTCTCAGGGATTATTTTACCAGCGATATAAAGGAAATCCTCATTGACAGTCCCGAAACCTTTAAAGAGGTGAAGGAATTTATCGGGAATATTGCCCCGAAACAGAAAAAAATCGTCCGGCTATTCAAGGGGGAAAAACCTATTTTCACCAAATACCAGCTGGAAGAACAGATTTCATCTATCTACCGCAGGGAAGTTCCGCTTAAATCCGGCGGATTTCTCGTGATCGAGCAGACAGAAGCCCTGGTTTCCATTGATGTGAACTCCGGCAAGTCCACCAAAAAGAAAAACATTGAAGAGACCGCCTTTCACACCAATCTTGAGGCTGCCGAGGAAGTGGCGCGCCAGCTTCGGCTCCGGGATATGGGGGGGCTTATCGTTGTTGATTTCATCGATATGAAAGAGCGCCGTCACAAAGCTGAAATAACCAAGACCCTGAAAAAACACCTGAAAGCCGACAAGGCTAAGACAAAGGTCGGCGGTATTACGACATTCGGCCTGCTTGAGATGTCAAGGCAGCGTATCCGGCACTCCATCACCTACGGGGCCTATGAAACCTGCATACACTGCAACGGCAGGGGCATGACCCCCTCCATGGAGACCCAGGGCCTGGCCTTTCTGCGGCAGCTCACCCTCAAAACCCTTAAGGCTGAAAAAAACCAGAAGATCAACTGCCATCTGCCTGCAGACGTAGCCTACTTTATTTTAAATACAAAACGGGAAGAGCTCATTGACTTTGAGAAGAAGCGCGGGGTATCTATCTCCATTGAAATAGACCCGGATATGGTTTCCGGTCAAAGCCGGATCAGTTAACGTATACGCTGAGAGCCGCCTTGACAATACCGGCTTATTTGTTGTAAGTGGAACAGTTTCAAACGGATAATAAAAGGAGGAATAATGCGCCGGAACAGACAGCGGTACAGCCCCAAAAGCAGACAAAAAGCTCTTGTTCTGATCGGTATTGGCGTTGTTGTTTGCATTGCTGTACTGGCATTTTTAACCTCCCGGGATGACAGGGTTTCTCCCACAGGCAAAGCCGGTGACGCCAATGTGCAGCAACAGGACAAGTCAGGATCCCAAGATACTGCAGATCCTGAAGCCGGGGACCAGCCTCTGGTGGTAACCGGTGAGATAAATACTCCCACGACAATTGATTACAAGGATCTGGAAAAGGACGAAGACCTGAAAACAATGATGGGAGACCGGAAAAAAAGCCTGGGCATAAAAGAGAGCCTGGATATGATTGTTAAATCCGATGAGTCGTTTACAGTTGGCGAGTCCACCGTATCCATGCAGAAAATCCTTGAAAAGGCATTTACAAAAGAAGGCAAGGTGTTCCAGGAGGAACTCTCCGAATCCGGCTCGGCCAAACCCACAAAAATCAGGGAATACGGTATTTATGTGGTTCAGCCCGGTGACAATTTGTGGAATATTCATTTCAGAATCCTCCGGGATTACTACGCTGCAAAGGGAATTTCCGTTGAAGAAAAGGCGGATGAACCCGGTGCTTCAGGAATGAGTTCCGGTGTGGGGAAAATTCTGAAATTTTCCGAAACAATGGTGATCATCTACAATCTGATCGAAGAAAAGGTGACCCAGGATATTAATATTATCGAACCTTTGAGCAAGGTGATCGTCTATAATATGGACGCTGTTTTCTCTTTGCTTGAAGAAATAAATTTTGACAATGTAGACAGGCTCCAGTTTGACGGAAAAAACATATGGATACCTGCAAAAAAATCATGATTTTTAATTAGCGTGAAGGAGGAAGACCTTGATTAGTACAGCATTTGCAATGGGACAAACCGGAGGACAGGCAGGACAGGCAGGCGGACTTGCCGGATTTTTACCGATTATTATTCTGTTCGCCATCTTCTATTTTCTTTTGATCCGGCCCCAGCAGAAAAAGGCAAAAGAACACAGAGATATGATCTCCAACCTGAAAAAAGGGAACCGGGTTGTCACCTCAGGCGGTATTTACGGTACGATTCTGTCTTTGGATGACACCACCATCAGTCTTGAAATTGCCGAAAAAGTAAAAATTAAAATATCCAGGGGTAACGTGGCTGCCCTGGTTTCAGACAATGAGTCTGCCCAGAAAAAAGAGAAGAAATAACCCTTTCCCCAGCTAGGAGTGATGAGATTGAAACTATTTACCTTTAAACGCGTACTGATTCTGGGTATTGTCATAGCAGCGATTGTCTGTCTTCTCCCCACCTTTACGAATACCTGGCCCCATAAGAAGATAAACCTGGGCCTGGATCTTCAGGGGGGGATGCACCTGGTTCTTGAGGTTGAAAATGAAAAAGCGGTTGAAGCCGAACTGGATCGCACGATTTCCGAACTGAAAAAGGATCTGAGAAAAGAGGGGCTCAAACATCTCGGGATCACCCGTACACCCGATAACAGTATCCTGGCAAAGATATCGGGCCAGGAGAACAAGGATGCGGTTGAAAAGATGCTTACCCAGGATTACTCTAATCTTGAAATTCCATCTGCCAAGACAACTGCCGAAGGTATATCATTTACCCTTCGCCTGCCGGATGAAGAGACAGCCTCCATCAAAAAGATGGCCACTGAACAGGCCCTTGAAACCATCCGTAACAGGATAGATGAATTCGGCGTGTCAGAACCGGACATAAGAATCCAGGGATCCAACCGCATCCTCCTGCAGCTTCCGGGCATCAAGGATCCGGACAGGGCAAAAAACCTTATCGGTAAAACTGCCCAGCTGACCTTTCAGCTTGTCAACGATGAAGCTGACATCACTGCCGCGATAAAAGGTAATCCACCTGTGGGATCTGAAATTCTTTACAAGGAGATCAAGGATAAAAGTACAGGAACTGTTGAATCCAGGGCGCCTTACCTTATCAGAAAGCAGGTTCTGCTGGACGGCAGTCAGCTGATCAATGCAAGGGTTGAATTTGACCAGTTTCAACAGCCCCAGGTCGGCATTGAATTCAGCCGGAAAGGCGCCAGGATATTTGACCGGATCACGGCACAGAACGTCAACCGCCGCCTGGCCATCGTCCTGGATAACAAGGTCTACTCCGCACCCAACATCCAGGAACGGATTGCCGGCGGAAAGGCCAGCATAACCGGTCAGTTCTCCCTTGCCGAAGCCACCGACCTTGCCATAGCCCTGAGAGCAGGCTCCCTGCCCGCCCCTGTTAATATTATCGAGGAACGGACGGTCGGTCCCACACTGGGTGCGGATTCCGTACGCATGGGCCTGATGTCAATGATGGTCGGCGGTGCCCTGGTCATACTGTTCATGGTCCTCTATTACAAAGGGGCCGGTTTGATTGCCGATCTTGCCCTGACCATTAACATCATCCTGATCGGCGGGGGACTGGCCGCCTTCGGCGCCACCCTGACCCTGCCCGGTATTGCCGGTATCATCCTGACCATCGGTATGGCAGTGGATGCCAATGTTATTATTTTCGAAAGGATCCGGGAAGAGCTTAGATCAGGTAAAACGCCGCTGGCTGCGGTACATGCCGGATATGAACGGGCCACCCTGACCATCCTCGATGCCAATGTCACCACCCTGATTGCCGCTGTTGTCCTGTTTCAGTTCGGCACCGGCCCGATCAAAGGGTTTGCCATTACCCTGGGCCTTGGTATTGTTGCCAGTCTTTTCACGGCACTGGTATTGTCCAGGAGCATTTATGACTTTATTCTCCAGAATAAAACCTCATCCACTCTCAGCATATAAAGGACGTATATAATGCAGTTTATCAAGTCTGATATCAACATAGACTTTCTGGGAAAACAGAAAATCGGGTTCTTTTTTTCCTGTGCCCTCATCCTTGCCGGCCTGGTCTCCCTGATCATAAACAAGGGGCCCAATTACGGTATTGATTTTGCCGGCGGCACCCTGGTGCAGGTCAAGTTTACCCAGGCGGTTGACGTAGGGGACATCAGAGCCGGGTTAAATGATTTGGGCCTTAAAGATGTTTCAGTACAGGGATTCGGCCAGGACGAAGACAACGAATACCTGATCAGGACCTCCAATGCCCATGCAATCGGCAATAACCTATCGGAGACAATCACCAGCGGATTAAAAGAGGCCACCACCCTGACACCTGAAATCAGGCGGGTTGAGATGGTCGGCCCCCAGGTGGGTGACGACCTTAAGAGAAAGGCCCTGCTGGCTATCTTTTACTCCCTGCTGTTCATCACCATCTATATTTCAGGGCGGTTTGAACAGAAGTGGACCATTGCCGGCATCACCGCAGGCGCATTAATGACCGCGGTTTATTTCCTGTCCGTATTCAACGTCTCCATCACCTTTTTAATTGCGGCGGCACTGGTCATCAGCCTTGCCCTGTTCTGGACGCTGCGGTTTAAGTATGCTATGGGTGCCATTGTTGCCCTGATCCATGATGTTTTTATTACAGTCGGCATCTTCTCCCTGTTGAACCTGGATTTTTCCCTGCCTATCATTGCAGCGCTTCTTACCATTATCGGGTATTCCCTCAATGACACCATTATCGTCTTTGACCGGATCCGGGAAAATGTTAAGGGCAACACGGATAAGACACTTTTACCCGGACTGTTTAACAAAAGTATAAACGAGACACTGTCCAGAACGATTCTGACCTCGTTGACAACCTTGATTGTTCTTCTCGCCCTGTTTTTCCTCGGCGGTGAAATTATCCATAACTTTGCCCTGGCCATGATCATCGGCGTGGTTATCGGCACCTTTTCCTCTATCTTTGTTGCAACTCCCATTGTGCTTGCAGCGCAGAATAAAGGATAATCCCATGTTTCCGGCAAAACGGTTTAAAACCTGTATTCTTCTTCTCAGCCTGGTCATTCTGCCGTCCTGCTCAGCCTTTGACTATTTCAAGTCAACACCTGCTGAACACAAGGTGGCAGAGACTGCAGCCGACCAGGCTGAAAATTACAATGACCCTGCAGCTGATGATGACATCAGAGGCGGAACTGCCTCAGGATCGGATGTTAAGGGCAAAGAGACCCACATTGAAAATCTTGAAGAAAAAATCGTCTTGCTGGAAAACAAGGTTAACACGTTAGAGAGCCAGGTGGCCGGACAGAAAAAAATCGTTTATACGGTTGAATACTCTGATCCGGCCCAGCTCTATAAAGAGGCACGCACCCTGCTGCTGGCCAAGGAGATTGACAATGCAGCAGATCTTTTTTCCACCTTTGCCAAGAAACACCCGGATCACGCCCTGGCTGACAATGCCATGTACTGGTTAGGCGAATGCCACTATACCAAGGGCAACTACAAAACAGCTGTTACTGTTTTCAAGGACCTTGTCAAAAAGTATCCCAGGGCTGAAAAGGTGCCTGATGCCATGCTAAAGACAGGCTACGCCTATCTGTCCATGGATGATATAAACCGGGCCAGCCATTTTCTTACCAAGGTCATTAAAAAGTACCCGTTCTCGCCGGCTGCGGAAAAGGCACAGGTCAAACTAAAGGAGTTTCAATAATCACCGGGAATGGATCCTAAGACGGAGAAATATCTGCCCTGGTTCATACTTAAAGAGCTTCCCCTGCTCGGCAACCGGCAGATTAAGCGTCTGATTCAACTCTTCAACACGCCGGAAGCAATTTTAAATGCCCGTCCCAAAGCCCTTGCCGCCGTAAATGGGACAGGCCCCAAAGCCATTAAATCCATCACCTCCCACCGCAAATATATTGTAAAAGCCCGGGAAAGTCTGGACCGGATTATCGCAAACGGCCTCGGTATTGCCGCTTTAACCGACACGGATTACCCAAAGTTGCTGAAAGAGATTTCAGATCCGTCCCCTCTGCTGATTTACGACGGAAAACTTGATGCCGATGCCGCCTGTATATCCATTGTAGGATCAAGAAAAGCAACCCGTTACGGCCTGGATACAGCCGAACACCTGGCAGGCAAACTGGCTGCCAGGGGATTCACAGTGGTCAGCGGTATGGCCCTTGGCATAGACACCGCCGCCCACCAGGGCGCATTGAATGCTTCCGGAAAAACCCTGGCGGTCCTCGGTTCGGGACTCGGACATGTCTACCCCAGGCAGAACCGCAGGCTCTACCGGAAGATCAGGGAGAACGGCGCCGTGCTTACCGAGTTCAACTTTGACACCCCGCCCCTGCCGGCCCATTTCCCGCAGAGGAACCGGATTATTGCCGGCCTCTCCGCAGGAACCATCGTTGTGGAGGCTGCCCGGAGAAGCGGTTCCCTGATAACGGCCAGGCTTGCAGGAGAGTATAACAGGGAGATCTTTGCCGTGCCCGGCAGCGTCAGGTCATCCAACAGCCGCGGCACCCATGAGTTGATCAGGCAGGGGGCCGTGCTGGTTGAAAACGAAATGGATGTCATTGATGAACTCCATCAGTTTGTCCATAGAGAGCCTGCCACTGAGCCCCGTTCCCCTGTTCAAAAAAAAACAGAACAGGTCATGGACAAAGTTCAGACGATAGTATATAAAAACCTGGAACCATATCCGAAACATATCGATACGATCATAGAATTCACTGGAATAAAGAGCAGTACTATCACAGCCGCCCTACTTGACATGGAATTGTCAGGCCTTATAGTACGTCATCCGGGAAACTATTTTTCAAAATCGGAGGAATAAAATTGGCCAAACCACTTATAATTGTCGAGTCCCCAACCAAAATCAAAACCCTGAAAAAGTACGTCGGAAAAGGCTATAATGTTGCAGCCAGCGCCGGTCACATCCGGGACCTTCCGGTGAAAAACCTTGGGATTGATGTGGATGACAATTTTAAGGCAAAGTACGTCAATATCAAAGACAAAGCCAAAATTATATCCAATTTGAAAAAGACGGCCAAGGACACCGAGGATGTCTATCTGGCGCCTGACCCTGACCGTGAAGGTGAGGCCATTGCCTTTCATATCATGGATATCCTGAAAAAAAAGGGGCGGAAATTCCACCGGGTTCTCATCCATGAGCTGACTAAAAAGGGGATAACCGACGCACTTGAAAACACCCTGGAACCTGATATCCAGAAATACGACGCCCAGCAGGCCCGCCGCAAACTGGACCGGCTGGTCGGCTACCAGATCTCACCGCTGCTCTGGCAGAAGGTGCAGCGGGGACTCAGCGCCGGAAGGGTGCAGTCGGTTGCCGTAAAAATCATCTGTGACAGGGAAAGGGAGATCCGCCAGTTTGATCCGGAAGAGTACTGGACCATTACCTCAGACCTCATGAGCGAGGCGCCGCCCGAATTCAACGCAGCCCTGACCAAAATCAACAATAAAAAGGCCAAAATATCCAATGAGAAAGAGGCCATGGCCATAGTTTCAGATCTGAAACAGGCACAATTTATTGTCGACCAAATTAAAAAGAAAACCGTAAAACGCAACCCCCTGCCCCCTTTTATCACCAGTAAACTCCAGCAGGATGCTATCAACCGTCTCCGGTTTTCAGCCAAAAAGACCATGGTGGTTGCCCAGCAGCTTTACGAAGGCATTGAGATCGGCACGGGCGGCCCCGAAGGTCTTATCACCTACATGCGTACGGACTCCACCCGGATAGCCCCGGAAGCTGCTGAAGAAGCCCTGTCGCTTATCGCCAGGGACTATGGTGCTGAATATGCATTGAAGTCCCCCCGGTCTTTTAAGAATAAAAACAAAGCCCAGGATGCCCATGAAGCTATCCGGCCCACCTCGGTGGAGAATACCCCGGAGAAGCTGAAAGCCTATCTTTCCGAAGAGCAGTTCAAACTTTACGACCTGATCTGGAAACGTTTTGTCGCCTCCCAGATGGCCCAGGCCCAGATTGACCAGAAGTCCATTCTTATCAAGGCCACGGACAAGTATCTTTTTTCAGTATCCGGCTCCACTGTTAAATTTGACGGATATATGCGCCTCTACGCCACTGAGGAAAAAACCAAGGATAAAGACATCCAGTCCCTTCCCCCGGTAGAAGAAGGGGCGGTTCTCTCCACCCAAAAAATCAACCCCAAACAGCATTTCACAAAACCGCCGCCCAGGTTTTCAGAGGCTTCGCTGGTTAAGGAACTTGAAAAAAACGGGATCGGCCGTCCCTCCACCTACGCTTCTATCCTCGGTGTCATACAGGATAAAGGATATGTAGAGCTGATCAAGCGGTACTTTATCCCCAGTGAGCTTGGATTTATCGTTAATGACCTGCTGGTGGACTCTTTCCCCACCCTTCTGGACATCTCTTTTACCGCCCAGATGGAGACCAACCTGGATGACGTGGAAAGCGGGGCCCTCCAGGAAATAGAACTGCTTAAAAAATTTTACGATGATTTCAAGACCACCCTGGACAACGCCAAGGATAATATGGTCAGCGTTAAAGGGGTAGGCGTTGAAACCGGTATCAGCTGCCCTTTATGCAGCAAGTCCGTAAATATTAAAATTGGCCGTAACGGCCATTTCCTGGCCTGCACCGGCTATCCGGACTGTGCCTTCACCAGCAATTACCTGAGGGATGAAAAGGGCAATATCTCCATTGTGGAGAAAATAGCCGACAGTGAACCGGTGAAGGACTGCCCGAAATGCGGGGAGCCCATGGTCCAGAAAGACGGGCGATTCGGCCTGTTTCTGGCCTGTACAGGGTATCCGGAGTGTAAACACACGGAATCTGTCGGACAAAACTCCGCCACCACTGACACAGGCGTACCCTGTCCTGAAAAGGGATGTGACGGAACCATTGTGGAAAAAAAATCAAAACGGGGAAAGCTCTTCTTCGGCTGTTCAAATTACCCGGACTGCACTTTTGCCTCCTGGGATAAACCCGTATCACGGGCCTGCCCCGATTGCGCATCACCCTATCTGGTGGAAAAGGAGACAAAACGGGATGGAAAATTTGTTAAATGCCCGGTAAAGGGCTGCGGATTCAAGGAGAGCATCCTTCCTGAAAAAAATCCGGCAGAGTAAGGGACCGCGCAAGAGTTAGTTCACATTCTGTTTGCAAAATACCCAATGTTTTAAGGGTTTTTGTAAACAGACTAGGTGAAGTTATTTTTGCGCGATCCCTAAGAAGAGTTCTTTCAGGCTTTATCCGGCCGCCGTCA
>JAKSAX010000111.1 GCA_022361395.1 Desulfobacterales bacterium
AGATGAAGTTATGACTGGCTTACTGGGTAACAGCCTGGCCGCCGGTGCTCCAGGGGCAGGAGCCGAATCCGCCCCCTTTATTCCCGTATCCGCCTTTACCGAATCCGCCGCGGCCGTGACCGAAAGCCGACATATTCAGTTCAGGTGCGATCTTTTTGGCCTCAAGGACAAAGTCGATGCGTTTATCCTGCACGGCCTTTTTAAGGTCGAGCATTTCGTTAGACAGCTTTTCCAGCTTGGCCTTGTCAGGGGATGAGGTCTCCATAAGCAGTCTGATCTGCTGGTGTTTGTCCATCATGGCTGCCCGGGTTTCATAGGTCTCGTCAATGAATTTCTGCCGCAGGGTCTTCAATTCCGTCTGCTGTTCCGGGGTCAGGCTGGCCATGGCATTGTAGCCCTGTCCGCCGCATCCGCCGCGTTTCCCTTTTCCGTGTCCCCAGGCAAAAGCGTTGGTGGCAAGAAATCCCGCAGTGAGCAGTGCAGTCAGTACAATCATTGTCTTTTTCATAGTAAAATCTCCTTTAGGTTTTTGTTTTTGTAATTGTTTTGTTTTCAGGCCGGGATTTTCCGGCATTCAGTTCTTAATTCCAGCTTCCGTAATGCATCTGGCTGTAGCCGTAATTTCCGCAGCCGCCATGGCCGTGATTACCGAAGCCTTGGCCTCCTCTGCCCCAGTGTCCCCTGGAAAAGGCGCTGGTGGCAAAAAATCCGACCACCAGGAGCACTGCCAGTGTGAGTAATGCCGTTTTCATAAGTTTCGTTCTCCTCTGGTTAATGTTTGTTGTCAGCCGTTCGTTGGGATCTTTATAGAGCAAGGGGTGTGCCATTGATGGAAGTAAAATTTAACCGTTTGAAATATATGGATAAAATGTCTTTTTTTGATATGGGTGAGATTTTGTATGAAAAAAGATTCTGTTTATTTTTTACCCGGATTTATTTCCCGGGTGTGTAGAAAGTATCCAGGCCAGGCAATATCCATGCTCCCGGTGATCCAGCCGTTTTTTTGGGGGGCCGCCGGTCCGGGGGATGGTGCCGGGAGCATGGGAAAGGGTGAAGGCCTGTAAAAAAGGCAGATCCGGAACCCTTTTCAGGGCCCGGATCCGATGATGGGCAATTTGGTGGGAAAGTCGTGCAGATTTAATGGCTGCAGCCTTGTGTTTATGGGTGATGGCAACTGATCCTGATGTCAGCCTGCGGGGCAGTGCTGCAGAAGGCGGGGCCCCCGGTAACATCCCGATCAAACCGGCCTGCAGCCCCGGAACCGGTATGGTTCAGGCTCCGTAAAAGGATGGCGTATCCGGCCGGTAATCTGTTCATGTCATCTCCTTATTATGGGTCTCGGTTCAGGGTGAAACGTCAACAATCCAAAATCTTTGTTGGTAAATGATATAGCAAGGGGTGTGCCAGTTTTAGTGGGTATTTTTCAAGTTCCTGACTTTATAGTGTAATTTGCCTTGGATATGCTGGCCGGTACGGCCCGTGTACCGGGCGGTGTGTACTTTTTATACAGCCTGGGGTATACAAGTGGGTAGAAAGTAGCCAGTTTTGTTGGCGGCTTTCCGTGTGACCCCCCGAAATAATCTGTGATACAGGCCTTTTGAGAATGGTATTCAATTTGCAATACAACTTGCAATAGCTGGTAAATGCTAAAATGATCAACCGTTCAATACGTCAGGCTCCGGTTTATATATAAGGCGTATTGATTAATGAAAGCTCAGGTGAAATGAAGTTTTTAAAGAAAAAAATCTCTGCCCCGGTCTCCCCCCTGATGATGACCGGGGTATTGGTGGTCCTCCTGCCGGTGTTTGCCTTTATGACCCTGGACCGGATGGAAAAGCAGGAGGAACATATCAGGGAGCGGGTTCTGGTCAGGGGAATTTCACTGATCCGGACTTTTGAGGCCGGGACCAGGACCGGCATGCTGACCATGCAGTGGGGGGGGCAGCGTATTCAGGCCATGCTGCAGGAGACCGCTGTCCAGGATGATATTGCCTATATCATGATCACAGATGCAAACGGGCGCATCCTTGCCCACAGTGACCCTGAAAAAGTGGGCAGTATTTACAGCGGACTGCCTGATATTACTCCTGCCACAAGGGAGATACAACAGGAGAACCACCGGAAGGGCTACCGGGTGTTCAACCGGACCCGCACGGTTGACGGTGAGCCTGTTTTTGAGGTGTACAAGCGGTTTGCCCCCATGAAGATGGGATTCCAGAGGCGTCATTCGGGCATGCATGATATGCACGGCAGGGATAAGGATGATTTTCACCGGGGAAAAAAGGGCGGATTCGGCAGGTACGGCGGTCCCGGGTGGAAGGAATTCTCACCCGGCTTTTTTCAGCAGGAAGAACACTATATCTTTGCCGGCCTGTCCATGGTCAGGGTTGAAGCACTCCAGAAACGTAAGATGCGTGATATCATCGGAAGAGGACTGCTCTTCTTCACCCTTGGGTGTGCCGGTATTATCTGCCTGTTTGCATTTCAGGCCTACCGCTCTGCAAAAACCTCCCTGGACCGGGTAAGGGCCTTTACAGATAATGTGATCCAGAATATGCCGTCCGGGCTGATAACCCTTGATCCGGATTATAAGGTAACCTCTGCCAACCGGGCTGCCAGGGATATACTCGGTGCCTTGCCGGACAAGGCCTATCCCCGGATGATTGAACTGGCCCTGGAGATGAAGGAGAGTAAAACGGTTGTAACCAGGGAGGTGGGACTTAAGGTTTTTGACAATGAGGAAGTCCGGCTGGATATGACTGCCTCACCCATTCTGGACGACGAGGCCCGGATTCAGGGGTTTATCTTTTTGTTCCGGGACCTGACCCAGCTTGCGGCCTTGAAAAAAGAGGTGGAAACCAACCGGCGCCTGGCAGCCATCGGAAAACTGGCCGGCGGTGTGGCCCATGAAATCCGTAATCCCCTGAGTTCCATCAAGGGCTTTGCCACCTATTTTGCCAAACGGTATGAAAATGAGGCAGATGATGCGGAAACCGCCCGGATAATGGTTCAGGAGGTGGAGCGGATCAACCGTTCCATTACCCAGTTGCTTGAATTTGCCAAACCCATGGCTGTGGAGGAGAAACCGGTAGCGCTTAAACCGCTGATCCGCCATTCCCTCAAACTGGTCTCCCATGACCTTGAGAAAAAAGCCATCCGTTCGGAAATCCGGGTCAATACCCGGCTTGAACAGATAAAGACAGATCCGGACCGGATCAACCAGGTGCTGCTCAACCTTTATATGAATGCCATCAATGCCATGGAAGACCAAAAGGGCGAACTTATTGTCGAGGTAAGGGACAATACTGAGGACGGAAAGGTGGAGATAAGGGTTACCGACAACGGATGCGGCATTGCACCCAAAGACCTGGAAGAGATATATGACCCGTATTTTACCACCCGGCCGGACGGTACAGGCCTGGGCCTGTCCATTGTACACAGGATCGTTGAAAACCTCCGGGGCGAGATCCGTGTGGAATCCGCACCTGGTGAGGGGGCCGCTTTCATTGTCCGTCTTCCCGGAAGCGGTGCGGACGGAGAGTAACAGCCGCACCCTGCAGGACAAAAACTGCGCAGCCCGGCCCTGCGCATAAGCTGACGATATGAAGGATAGAAGATATGAATGATAATGCTGTGCTGGTTGTGGATGATGATGCTGCCCACGCCCGGATGCTCAAGACCCTGATGCAGGACTGGGGGTATGAGATTCACCTGGCTGATGACGGGGATGTTGGCGTGGATATGGTTAAAGCCAGGCCCTTTAGCCTGGTTCTCATGGATATGAAAATGATTAAGATGTCCGGCATGGAGGCGCTCCAGCAGATCAAGGCATATAACCCCTCCCTGCCCGTGATCATCATGACGGCTTACTCTTCGGTTGACACGGCTGTGGAGGCCCTGAAGATCGGGGCCTACGATTATCTGACAAAACCCCTGGATTTTGACAAGCTCCGGCTGACCATTGACCGGGTATTTGAACGGCTGCGCCTGAAAACGGAAAACCGGTCATTAAAGGATCAGCTTGAGCAGAATGCCTTCCGCCATGATATCCTGGGCAAAAGCCCTGCCATGCAGGCATTGCTGGATACCATCACCATGGTGGCCCCGACAGATGCCAATGTCCTGGTCTCAGGGGAATCCGGCACCGGAAAGGAACTGGTGTCCGCAGCCATCCACTATAACAGCCTGCGCAAGAGTGCCCCCTATATCCGCATCAATTGTGCCGCCATCACGGAAACCCTCCTGGAGTCTGAATTATTCGGCCATGAGCGCGGGGCCTTTACCGGGGCGGATAAAAAACGGAAGGGCAAGTTCCTGCTGGCAGACAAGGGCAGCATCCTCCTGGATGAAATCGGCGAGATGAGCCTGGCCATGCAGGCCAAGCTGCTCAGGGTCATCCAGGAAAAGGAGATCACCCCTGTGGGATCGGACAAGACCATTGCCGTGGATGTCCGGGTCATTGCCGCCACCAACCGGGATTTAAAGGCCATGTCTGCCAAAAAAGAATTCCGTGAGGACCTCTACTACCGCCTGAATGTGGTGAGAATCGATATTCCCCCCCTGAAACGGCGGCCTGAAGATATTCCGGAACTGGCCCTCCATTTCCTGGAAACCTTTTCCAGGAAAAACAAAAGGGATATCCAGGGGTTTACCCCCAATGCCATGGACACCCTGATCCGGTATAACTGGCCCGGTAACGTCAGGGAACTGATGAATGCCGTGGAAAGAGGGGTGGTGCTGGCCAGGACCGACTATATACGGCGGGCGGATCTCACATTCATATCCGAGGATGAATCTGAGCCCCCTGCCTCTTCCCAGAGTCAGGACCAGAGCCTTGAAAACATCAGCCTGTCCAAGGTCGAGGAAAAGGCCATCCTGTCCACCCTGGCCTCAGCCGGGGGCAATAAGAGCGAAACCGCCCGCCGTTTGGGGATTACAAGGAAAACCCTGCTCAAAAAGCTTAAACAATACGGAAAGGACTCCCAATAGACCTTCCCCCCCGGCAGATCAGTCCGGCGGCTACAGCAGCGGTCAGAAAAGGGATCGGACCGCTGCGGCATCAATGTCTTATCTTGGCCAGTACCTCAGGGGTCGGTTTGGGCAGGCCTGCAATTTTCCAGGCCGTGATCGGATCCGGGAATTGTTCGTACTGGCAGGTTTTGGCCTGCCCCACATTCTTGCAGACCGCCCGGATAATGGGGAAGGCTTCAAACCGTTTGTAATAGTCCCTGACAAATTTGAGAATGTCCATCCGCTCTTTACTCAGGGGACATTCCCGGGAGACCCCCTCAAGGTCGGCCAGGGCGCATGCCGTCTCTTCGGTCCAGGAATCCGGATCTGCCAGATAGCCTTCCGGATCCAGGTTCAGGCCGGTCTTGTCCACAGTATTCATGAGCTGCCTCCCCTGAATCCCAGGTTGTCCTTGAGTTGAAAGATCTGGAGTCCCAGGCTGAGACATTGTTTACCGTCCATGCAGGGGGTGGCGTCTTCCGGATCAACATAGGTGGAAAGCTTCCGGTTTCCGTGTTTGAGCTGGACCACCCAGGCCATATTGTCCGGGTCAAAGCAGGTTTTAATATTTTCCCCGCACGCCCCCACATCGGGATATACGGATCTGATGGTCTTGCACAATTGTTCGGGTGTATACATGAGTCTTACCTCTCTGGTTTCAGAAGGTTATGACATCAGGCAATTGCCGGAAGGAAATTAAGGCGGCTGTATCTTACTCCAGTCTGAAAGCATCTGCGGCAAATGCAGTTTAGATGCCGATGATAATTCCAAGGTAAGACAGCTTGGATGAAAGTAAATGTTAGGCAGTTAAAACTTTTTGGGTGAAATACGGCTGCGGATCAGGAACCGGCAAACGCCGCAAGTGCATTGCCGTCAAGGCGGTAGCTGACCCATTCATTCATGGGCCTGGCACCGATTGACTCATAGAATTGTATGGCAGGTGCATTCCAGTCCAGCACGCTCCACTCAAACCGGCCGCAGTTTTTATTGACGGCAATCCCGGCCAGGTGTTTTAATATGGCCTTGCCTGCACCTGTTCCGCGGCTTTCCGGAGATACGTAGAGATCTTCCAGGTACAGGCCGTTTTTTCCAAGCCAGGTGGAGTAATTAAAGAAATATACGGCAAATCCCACCGGGGTCTCCCCATTGCTGCAGATCAGGGCATGGGCGTTGGCTGAGTCACCAAACAGGGAGGTTTTTATATCTGCTTCGGTTGCCGTCACTTCATGGACGGCTTTTTCATATCCGGCAAGCTCTTTGACAAAGCGCAATATCAGCCCTGCGTCTTTTTCCGTTGCCTTTCTTATGGTTAATTCCGCCATAGGGGACTTTCTCTGATCAGAATCTTTCAATGAGCTTGTTAATGATAAAGGTACTTTCCCGCATGGCCTGTTCGCTGAAAGGGCCGAACCAGTTGGCAACCTGGTTGAACTGGTTTATGAATCCCGGTTTATCGTTTTTTTCCAGCATTTCCAGGTGACGGCTGAGGGAATCAATATACTCCTTGAGCAGTTTGCGGCGTTCCTCCGTGGCAAAGATGATCTCTGCGTACAGGGCGGAGTCCTGGGCAAACAGCCGGCCGACCATGCCCAGTTCCAGGCGGTAGATGGGGCTTGAAAATTCCAGGGTCCGTTCCAGGCGGATATGGCGCTGGTACAGGAAATCCCCGAAACAGAAAGTGGCAAAGTGGCGCAGGGCCTGGACGATTTCCATGACCTGGTCATGTTCTTCGGCCGATGCCCGGACAATCACCGCTCCCCAGAGCCCCAGCTGTTCCACCAGCCACTGGCAGGCTGTTTCATCCCGCCCCGGGCAGGTGACCATGATCTGCTTGTCCAGGGAGCCTGAGGTGGGACCGAACAGGGGATGAAGCCCCATGACAGGGCCTTTATGGGCCCGGCACATGGCAGCCAGCGGCTCTTTTTTGATTGAGGTCAGATCCGCCATAACGGCATCGGCCGGAAGCAGCGGGGCAATGGCTGCGACAATATCAGGGGTTTTTTCAATGGGGACGGAGATCAGGGCAAGGTCGACATCACGGCAGATCTCTCCGGCCCGGTCCCAGTCTTCCCTGTCCAGGGTGCGGACCTGGTATCCGGACCGGGAGAACAGCCGTGCAAAGAGTCCGCCCATCTGTCCCGCACCACCGACAATCACCACACTGGCGCCGGGACGGATGCCCTTGAGCTCCATCTTCCGGGTCTGCTTGATCCGGGACTGGCGCAGGACCACCCGGTAAAGGTCTTCCAGAAAGTCCGGATCCACCCCTGCCGTTTTTGCCTGGGATCTCAGGCGGTAAATGAGGTCCTCTTCACGGGCCGGATGATAAACCGGCATGCTGTGGGCCTTTTTCAGGGCCACCACCTGTTCCACCTGTTTCTGGCGCCGGGCCAGCAAAGAGAGGATTTCAGAGTCTATCCGGTCTATTTCGTCCCGCATGGGGCGGATCTGTTCAAAAAAAATTGTGTTGTCTTTATCCATGATATATGTTCTCTTCAGGCGGTTGTGGTTCCTGCAAACAGGTTGCATACCACCGTAGGCTATCAATTTCAAGAATGATTGACAACTTAAATCATGGATATAAAAACAAGTCTGGGCTGCCTGGCTGTATTCGGTTCTGCGTTTTTCTTTTACCTGGCAACAGTGGTTATCAAATGGTCAAGCATGGCCGGGCTGGCCATCGACTCCTCCTTATTCACCCTGTCCAGGTTTTTGTTCGGTTTTATTACCGTGCTCATTGTCATGGTTATCCGGAGGCAGAAGATAAAAATCGTTAAAAAACGGTATCTTATCGGGCGGGCGTTGGGGAACTCCATGGCGGTCTTTTGCTTTTTCAAGGGGGTGGAGCTGACCTC
>JAKSAX010000110.1 GCA_022361395.1 Desulfobacterales bacterium
AACCCACGGGGCCCTTTGGGGCCAAATCCATCGGAGAGGTGGTCATCAACACCCCGGCTCCGGCCATTGCCGATGCCGTTGCCAATGCCTGCGGGGTAAGACTCCGCAAACTTCCCATAACCGCCGAAGACATCATAACGGGCATCCATGGCTATTAAGACAGCTGATACAGGGATACTCACGAATCCGGTCATCGCCATCAAGGGCGGCGGGGATCTTGCCACGGGCATTGCCCTCCGCCTTTACATGTCTGGTTTCACCCGGCTGTTCATAATGGAGGCAACCGCTCCCACCGTTATCCGCCGGAAGGTCGCCTTTGCCTCGGCCGTTTATGATCACAGCGTTGAAGTGGAAGGGGTCACTGCGGTCCTGGCGGAAAGTCCGGAAGAGATTCCGGATATCTGGGATAAAGGAGAGATTCCGGTTCTGGCAGATCCTGTGTGGCAGAGCCTGACAAAGCATCCCCCCCATGTCCTGGTAGACGCGGTCATTGCCAAAAAAAACCTGGGCACCCGGATGCAGGATGCGGACCTGACCATCGGCCTGGGTCCGGGGTTTACTGCAGGAGAGGATGTTGACCTTGTTATTGAAACCCAAAGGGGCCATAACCTGGGACGGCTCATCTATAACGGCAGTGCCGCAGCCAATACATCACAGCCGGAAGCCGTGATGGGCATCACCCGGGACCGCCTGCTCCGCGCCCCGTGCAGCGGAGAGTTTAAAAGCGGCGCAGCCATAGGGGACAGGGTTGTTCCCGGCCAGATCCTCGGCCATGTGGGAAAGAGACCGGTGACATCAAAAATCAAGGGTGTCGTCAGGGGGCTGATCCATGACGGCCTGCAGGTTAATAACGGCCGGAAAATAGGGGATGTGGATCCCAGGAACAGGCCCCGGTACTGCTTCACGGTCTCGGACAAGGCCAGATCCCTCGGCGGTTCGGTGCTGGAAGCGGTTCTGGGCCGGATAAACAGGCCAACAGCCCGCATCGCCGGTATCATCCTGGCAGCCGGTACGGGAACCCGCATGGGGAAACTCAAGCAGCTGCTTCCCTTCCGGGGAAAACCCATCCTGGCCTGTCCCCTTGATCAGGGAAGTGCGGCAGGGCTCTCTCCCGTTATCCTTGTTCTGGGACATGAGGCTGAAACCGTAAAGAAGAGTATAGGGAAAACCAAAGCGGATATACTGGTCAACCCGGACTATGCCGGCGGCATGGCATCATCCGTTGTTGCGGGTGTCCGCAGGCTCGACGCCCACCCGCAGGTTAAGGGCGCCCTTTTCCTCCTGGGGGACCAGCCCCTGGTCTCCCGCGCCGTGATCCGGGACATTATCAAAACCGCTGAAAAACATCCTGACAGGATCATTATTCCCGTTTTTCAAGGGAAACGTGGAAATCCCGTGTACTTCGGACGATGCTATTTTGACGACCTGAAAACCCTGTCAGGGGATACCGGCGGCAGAAGTCTTTTCCGGCAGTTTCCCGAAGCTGTGCTGGAAGTCCCGGTGGAAACAGATGCAATACTGACGGATATTGATACCCCTGAAGATTATAATGCGCTCTGCCAAAAGGAGGCCAGATGAAATTAAGCCGGACCATCAACCTGAACCTTACCCGCGTTATCACCGTTGTGGGCGGCGGGGGTAAAACCTCATTCATCTTCACCCTGGCAAAAGAGGCGGCCGCCTTGGGAAAATCCGTGTTGATCACAACCACCACGGCCATGTTCAACCCGGAGTACTTTGACTCCCTCTCCCCGGAATCGGGCGGCCCGGCCCAGCCCTTTGACCAGATATACATCGGCCCGGCAGAGCCTCTTGCCGCCCGTCACCGGGAACCCGGAAACATCCTGGTAGCAGCCGATGCCCATAATCCCAAACGGAAAAAACTCATCGGGTATACCCCGGAGGACCTGGCTGCAGTGCTGGACTCCCCCGGCTTCGATCTCATCCTCATTGAAGGGGACGGGGCAAGGATGCGGCCTGTGAAGGCACCTGCCGGTCATGAGCCCGTGATTCCGCCCCAGACCGATATGCTGGTGGGCTGCATCGGCCTGGACTGCCTGGGCCGTCCCCTTGATGAAACCCATGTCCACCGTCCCGGACTCCTGGCAGAAATCACCGGCCAGGCCCAGGGCGATCCGATCACGGAGCAGACCCTGGTCCGGCTGGCGGAATCAGACCAGGGCCTGTTCAAATCCTCAGCCAAAGGGATGACCGGAACCATTATACTGAACAAGGCCGATACCCCCGGGCGGGTACAGCAGGGAGCCGCCGTCGCCGCCCAATGCCGGGGAAAGACCCGTGCCGGCCTTTGCCTGATCACCTCCTTTATGGATGCCGGGAATCCGGTAAAACAGAGCATTTCCCTGTAAACATCCCCCTGCAGGTCTCAGATCGGGTAAACCATGCCGTTTCCTGCGGCTTTGCCCGGCATTCTAGGGCGTAACAATATTGAACAGTCCGGACGGCTTTTCAAATAAAAGTAAAAACCTCAGCAAGTCAAGCTTGCTGCCGGTAACGGAGAGCTCATCCGAAAACACGGTTTCCCTGAGACCGGCCTGTCCCAGGAGCATCCGGATAAAAAGGCCGTGGGTGATATCAATGGAAATATCCGGTTCTGCTCCGGGCCCGGCTGCTGCGTGGTGGAGCACCGAGTTTTCAAGGTGAAGTGAGTATGTCTCATCCAGGTCCGTAAACCGGATATTTACCCGGATATCCTCCCCTTCCGCCTTTGGGCCGATGAGACGGACAGCCATGGAATCGAAGAAATACGGGATCGGGGTCTTTTCAAACACCCCTTTCATTATCGATATATCCATACCTTTTTCAGGGGGACCGTGCCGGAGCTCCCGGGCACCGGTCAGGTAGACATCCCGCCAGGGCGCGGATTCAGCCTGGTATCCGAGCTGGTCATAGGTCCGGGCCAGCAATGCTTTTGCCCTCTCATTGCCGGGAAAGGCAAAGACCAGGTGGTTCAGGACCTGGGCCGTCCACCGGTACTCCCCTTTGTCAAAAAAGGCCTCTGCCTTTTCAAATACGGCCCCTGCCCCGCCCATCATTTCCACATAGCGTCTGCCGGATTCCGCAGGGGGAAGGGGGTTCAGATTGGCCGGATTCCCGTCATACCATCCCAGATAGGACTGGTAAACCGCCCTGGCATTATGCCTCAGGCTTCCGTAATATCCCCGGTTGGCAAAGACGGAGGACAGTGACCGGGGCAGCTCAATCTCCTCTGCAATCTCAGCGGGGGTATATCCCTGGTTGAACATCCGGACGGTCTGGTCGTGGATATACTTGTACAGATCCCTCTGCTTTTTGAGAAATGCCATGATCTCCGCGTTTCCCCACACCGGCCAGTGGTGGCAGCCGAAGTAGACCCGGGCATCGCCAAAGCGCCGGATGGCATCGTTGATGGCGTTGCTCCAGGCCAGGGCATCACGGATTTTGGTTCCCCTTAAGGTATAGAGGTTGTGCATGGTATGGGATACGATTTCAGCCCCGCAGAAGGCCTTTTGCCCGGGCAGGTAAAAGGTCATCTCCGCAGGCGCTTCAGTGTGGGGCGCATATTGGAATACAAAAGAGACACCGTCAATAACCATCTCCTGGCCGGTATGGTCCACAATATCGGTAGGCCTTGCTATCCCGAAGGTGCCGTAAGCCGGCTCCTTGCCCAGCCCTGTGCCCACATGGCCCCTGGGTGACCGGGCAAGGTTCTTGCCGTACATGAACATGGACCTGCGGCCCATGGCCATGCCTGCGATGATGTTTTCACTGGTGGCCTCTGCCATGACCCCCCTGGGGGCGACCACCCTGACGCCGGTATCCCCGCTGCCTGTGATACTGCGAATCCCGCCGAAGTGATCAATGTGACTGTGGGTGATAACCACGGCTTTGACAGGATCGTTCCCCAGGTGTTTCCTGGCCAGGGCAAGGGCCCGGGATGCGGTCTCTTCAGCAGTCAGGGGGTCCACAATTATCCATCCGGTTTTCCCCCGGATAAACGTCATATTGGCCAGGTCATGCCCCCTGACCTGGTAGATGCCCTCTGTCACCTTGAACAGGCCGTGGATATTGTTGAGACGGCCCTGGCGCCAGAGACTGGGGTTGACACTGGCAGGCGCCTTTCCCTCCATGAACCCGTAAGCCGGCTGATCCCAGATAATCGCCCCCTGCCTGCCCGTCACCCTCAGGTCCGGGTCCCTGGCAATGAACCCTTTTACCGCATTCTGAAAATCTTTATTCCCGTCTAGATCAAGGGATTTTTCCACATCTGCATTGACCCGGGCCGTAATCTGAGTGGGCGGGGTATGGCCCTCGGCATCCTGGCCTGTTGTTGCCGGCGGCTGGCCGCAGCCGGTGGTAACGGTAAAAAATACAACGAGCAGCACAAGGTTAAACCGGTTCATAAGCCCTCCTTTTTAGTCTGTTTTAGGCCCTGTATCAAATTAAAAGCGTCCATAATTTGAATTAAACTTAAACCGGGCACAAAAAGCATCTATTTCAATGGACGATTTATTTATGTTTTTGTGCCTTACCTGTGAAAATTATCCTGGCCCCAAGGGAATGATACCGGCACACTGTGAAAATAAACATGTGCCAAACCGGCAATTTAATGGGTATTTGTTGCAAGTTTCACAGCAGGGGCCGGACACGGCCCATGGTCTTGATTTCATTCATGGAATTGGATATGAAAAACAGATGGACTCCCGGAACCACAGATCCCCTGGAAAGACCACCTCTGCGGTGGCGATTCTTGCCCTGTTTGACATTCTCAGGGATCATGGGGTGACTGCAGAACAGGTTAGACGGAAAACAGGTATCAGCAGGGAAAAAATGACGGATCCGGATGCCCGTATATCCATGGACCAATTCCTGGATCTCTGGCAGATCGCCGTTGATGTCACAGGGGATCAGGCCCTGGGGCTTAATTTAAGACTCAATTACGGCACAGGCTATACCCACTTTGTGATCATGATCGCAATGAACTGCCATACCCTTATCGAGGCGGTCAGGGCATGGGCAGACTATGCCATGCTCATCTGTGATACGGACAGGGTGGACCTGTTTGAACGGGAGGATCACTTTTTCTTTACCTATGCCTGTTCTGACCAGGTCTATGAGAACCGGTGGATTCCGGAACACCACTTTTCCATTGCAATTGACTACGGCAGGAGAATATCAGGCCGGGATTACACCCCGGCTGAGGTCTGGTTCAAACATGAGGATCCGGGATACCCGGGGGAATATGAAAAAATATTCCGCTGCCCGGTCTTTTTCGGAAAAGATGAAAATATGATGAAAATGAAAAAATCAGATATGCTTCTGCCGGTTATTTCACCGGATCCATATCTCAAGGCCCTGTTAAAAAAACATGCGGATAAGCTTATCGGCGCTTACACAGAGGCTGAGTCCCTGGCAGCCGGAATCCGCCTGTGGATCACCGGGAACCTGTCAACGGGATCGGTCAGTGCCCGGTCTGCATCAGATGCCATGAACATGGACCGTTCCACCCTCCACCGGCACCTGAAAAAAGAGGGCACCACCTTCAGAACCCTTCTGACCCAGACCCGGAAAGAACTGGCAAAAAAGCACCTGGCCAAAGGCCTGACCGCCAGCCAGACCGCCTATCTTTTAGGCTTTTCCGAACCCAGCACCTTCCAGCACGCCTTTAAGCGCTGGTTCGGCCGGAGCCCGGGGGAATTCAGAAAAACCTTCAGCCGGGAATAACCCCTTAACCGGCACAGGACGCCACGGAGCGCCCGGGCCTGACAGTCCCCAGTTCTTTTTGGACGGCCCTGCCAAGGGTTTTAAGGTGGTATGGCTTTTTCAGATAAGCAC
>JAKSAX010000108.1 GCA_022361395.1 Desulfobacterales bacterium
CAGGAACAGCAGGGGATGGCGGTCCGGAAACATGCAAAGACAGTTTGACTATGACTACGACGAACCCGAACTGAGGGAGATCGCCGGCATGGTAAAAAACTCACTTATGCCCGAAGCAGAGACCGGGGCGGTATTTTTCAACAACCACGTCCGGGGCCAGGCCCCGAAGAACTGTCTGCGCCTGGGCGCCATCCTCAACAACAGGTGAGCAAGATGCCCGGTACACGCAGCAGGGCCATCATCCACCTCAACGTTGCCGACTTTGCGGCCCGGGTGGAAACCTGCCTGGAACCCTCCCTGCGGGACTATCCCCTGGTCATCGCCCCCACCGGCGCCCCCAGGGCCGTGGTCTACGACATGAACGAGCAGGCCTTCCGGGAAGGAATCCGCAAGGGCATGGCCCTGGCCCGTGCCAAACGCCTGAACCGGGGCATCCGGGTGCTTCCGCCACGGTTCAACCGGTATGAAAAGGTGATGAAAGATATCATCAAACAGGCCCTGGCCTATACCCCTGCCATTGAATCCGGGGAGAGGGACGGCCACCTTTTCCTGGATATCACAGGAACCGGACGCCTTTACGGCCCGCCCCCGGATGTGGCCTTCCGCCTGAGAAAAGCCATGAAAAAAGATATGGGGCTCGACCCCATCTGGTCCCTGGCCACCAACAAACTGGTGGCCAAAGTGGCCACCCGGGTGGTCAAACCTGTGGGCGAATACATTGTGGGACCGGGAGAGGAAGAGGCCTTTTTAGGCCCCCTGCCCGTCACCCTCCTGCCCGGGCTGTCCAGAGAAGAGATCCGGACAATCACCCGGTTCAACCTGGCCTGCGTATCCCAGGCCCGGGCCCTGACCCCGGCACAGCTGAGTGTCCCCTTTGCACGGCGGGCCGGTATAATCCACCGGCTCCTCAGGGGAGAGGACCCGGCACCGGTGGTCAGCTCCGGTACCGCTCTCTTAAAGGCCGGCCATGAGTTTGCCGACGACACCAACGAAGCTGACGAACTCAAAGCAGGTCTCTCCCCTGTTGCGGCCAGCCTTTGCCGGGACCTGCGCACCCGGAAGCGGCTGGCCCGGAGACTCACCCTGGCCATCTCCTACTCCGACGGTATCTGCCATAAGGGCTCAGCCCCCTCGGCCACGGCCAATGAAATGATCATGTTCAAACAGGCCTGGGCCCTGTTTCTCAAGACCTGGAAGCGGCGGGTCCGCATCCGCCATATCGCCCTGTCCTGTATCACGGCCCCGGCAGCCCCTGTCCAGGCAGACCTGTTTGCCCCGTCAATAGCTGACGCCCAAACCATGAAAACCGGCAGAGTCGTCAAAGCCATGGACAAAATAAAAACCCGGTTCGGAAAAACAGCCATCCAGACCGGGGCGGCCTTAAGGAAACCCGGCCGGATATCAACGCTGAATTGCCTCCTTCTCTCACTTATCCAGCTTTTCCCGCTGCCCCAATGATCCCCCTCGCCAGATCCCACCACTCCCTCATGTGGGGCACCGCCTCCCCGCGGGAACTCTGCTGCCGGGCAAAACACCTGGGTTATAAACAACTCGCCTTAACCGACACGGACAACCTCTACGGCCTCTGGCCCTTTCTGGCGGCCTGTAAAGAGTTTGACCTGCGCCCCGTTATCGGCGCGGAAGTCACGGACAGGGCCGGCCGCTGGCGGGCGGTCTGCCTGGTAAAGGACAGCCGGGGATACAGCAACCTCTGCCGCCTTTTAACCCGGCGCCACAGGAATCGGGATTTCTCCCTGAAAGAGGCGGTGCCCGAATTCGGCAGGGGCCTGGCCGTCCTCACCCAGTCACCGGAGTTCCTGGCCCACTGGCACGATCTCAGCCGGGCCGGAATGAGTCTGGATATTTACGCCGCCCTGCCCCGCGCCCCCCTTTCCCGGACCCATCCCCTGTGCAGAACGGCCCTGGCGCTTAACATTCCCCTGGTGGCCACACCGGGCAGTTTTTTTCTAAATCCCAAAGACCATGCCGTCCATGCCATGCTCAGGGCCATTGACAAAAACACTGCGATATCACGGCTGGCGCCTTCAGACCTGGCCCCTGCCAATGCCTTCCTGGGCAGCCCGGAATTCTATGCAGAAAAGTTTGCCCCCCTGCCCCGGGCCATTGAAGCCACCCGCAGGCTGGGAGAAACCCTGGAATTCCGGGGGCCGGAGTTCGGCATTGTCATGCCCCCCTATGACCTGCCCCCCGGCCGGACCGCAGAGGCCCTGCTCAGGGAGATGACCCTGCAGGGCGCCCGGGACCGGTACGGCCCCGCCCTTCCCGCCGGCGTGATCCAACGCATTGAGCATGAACTAACCGTCATCCGGGAAAAAAACTTTTCCACCTATTTCCTGGTGGTCGAGAATATTGTCAAACAGGCCTCCCGCATCTGCGGGCGGGGATCGGGCGCCGCCTCCATTGTGGCCTATTGCCTGGGGATTACCAATGTCTGCCCTGTCAAACACAACCTTTACTTTGAACGCTTTCTCAACCCGGGCCGCCAGGATCCCCCTGACATTGACGTTGATTTTGCCTGGGATGAACGGGACGATATCCTGAACAACACCCTGACCCGGTTTTCGGGCCGGTCTGCCATGGTCTCCAGCCATATCCTGTTCCAGCCCAGGATGGCGGTGCGGGAAACAGCCAAGGTATTCGGCCTGCCCGAAGGGGAGATTAAAAAGGTCTCGGGCCGCCTGCCCTGGTTCTGGAAGACGAATGAAACCGAAAAAAGCCTCCTGGAACGGATCAAAACCCGGGCGGAATTCAAGCACATGGATTTTCCCCAGCCCTGGCCCGCCATCATGGCCATGGCCCAGGCATTGATCGGCACACCCAGGTACCTCTCCGTCCATCCGGGCGGCGTCGTTATCACCCCTGATCCCATAGATACCTATGTTCCCGTGGAAACCGCGCCTAAGGGCATCCCCCTGATCCAGTGGGAAAAAGACGGGGCGGAAACCGCAGGGCTCGTAAAAATAGATCTTCTGGGAAACCGGAGCCTCGGGGTCATCCGGGACTGCGTCCAAAGCATACAAGAGACCTGCGGTGAATTTAAAGATTTTCAGATCCGGGACCCGGAGGATGACCTGATCACCCAGCAGCAGGTGGCCCAGGGACTCACCATGGGATGCTTTTACATTGAAAGCCCGGCCATGCGCCTGCTCCAGAAAAAATCCAAGGTAGGCGACTTCCGCCACCTGGTGATCCACTCCAGCATCATCCGCCCGGCAGCCAATGAATTCATCCAGGAGTATATCAAGCGGCTCCACACAGGGGTCTGGGAACCCATCCACCCCCTGATGGAGGATGTACTGGACGACACCTTCGGCATCATGGTCTACCAGGAGGATGTCTCGCGGGTGGCGGTGCGCCTGGCCGGATTCACCCATGCCCAGGCAGACGGCCTGCGGAAGATCATGTCCAAAAAAGACAAGGAGCGGGAGATGTCCGCCTATTACCGGGCCTTTGCCCGGGGAGCGGCAGCCCGCGGCGTGAGTGCGGGCGATGTACAGCGCATATGGAAAATGATCATCTCCTTTTCCGGCTACTCATTCTGCAAACCCCACTCTGCCTCCTATGCCCGGGTATCATTCCAGGCCGCCTACCTGAAAACCCATTATCCGGCCGCATTCATGGCAGCGGTGATCAGCAACCAGGGAGGATTCTACTCCACCTTTGCCTATGTATCCGAAGCCCGGCGCATGGGGGTGGAGATCCTGGGTCCGGACATCAACACCAGCCGGATTCACTGGGAGGCCCGGGATAACACCCTCAGGGCCGGTCTGATGGCGGTAAAGGGCCTCTCCGCAGCTGCCATGGACCGGATTATCCGGGAACGGGAAAAGAAAAGCTTCTCCCATGTGTTTGATTTTTTCTCCCGGATCAGACCCAGGGAAGATGAAGCCCGCGCCCTGATCCACAGCGGATGCCTGGACGGCCAGTGGGACAGCCAGGATGGCAAACTGAGCCGGGCCTCCCTGCTCTGGGCATTTTCAAGCTGGCAGCACACCGGGGAGAAGACACCAACGGAACCCGGA
>JAKSAX010000107.1 GCA_022361395.1 Desulfobacterales bacterium
AGATTAACAGGGAAGTCCCTGTTGGCAGCCATTGCATCATCCGGCTCCGGCAACGGGGACCGCCGGACAAAATCAAGAAACGGATCAGGCTCACGGGTGGTCGGCGCCGGTTCAAAGGGAGTGGGACCGGGCAGCTGGTGAGACCCTCGTTCATCACTGAATTCATCCGGGATCTCCTGCCGGGATTCAACTCCCGGCTCTTGCAGAGGGGCTCCGGGCAATGCTGGCTTTGCTGCAAGCGGCTCACCCTTACCTGTCCCATCACTCTGCACCGGGGAATCGCCCTTACCTGCCATCCCCGATTTTTCCATTGCATCAAATATTTTACCCATCCAACCTACCTAATAAACTGGTAATGTCTAAAAAAAGCCGACATGCATTTTTATAAAATTAAAGGTCCTGTCCAGCCCTTTGATGTTCAGTACCAAAAAGAAAGCCGCGATCATCATGACATACAGTCCTACACCGAGAAATCCCAATGCCTCTATCTTCGATCGTTTTTTGTCACCGGCCCCTTTGAGTTTGGGAATGCTTGCCAGAATGGTCAGGCCAAGTTCATCTTCAATCTGCTCATCCCGCCTCAGGGTGGTGTCAAAAAATTCCAGGAGGAAAATAACCCCTCCGCCAAGCCCTAACCCGGCAATCAAAGACAGGAGAAAATACTTTTTCACATTGGGTGATATGGGTTTTTCAGGCAACCGGGCATGGTCCAGAATTCTGAATTGCTCCCCCTTCTGTTTTTTCTCCATATTAACGGAGAGCTCCGCCTCAAGTTTACGGTCAAGCAGAGAGTTGAAAATATCCCGGATATTATTGTAATCCCGTTTCAGGGACTGGAGTTCAAGCTCGCGTTTCGGGGTCTCCTCCACACGGTTCTGGTACAGGGTCATCTGCTCTTCCAGGGTTTCAATGTCCGCCTTTATGGCGGTTATTTCGCTGAGTGTCTGCTGCCTGGACTGGTGTAATGCCCTCTGGGATGCGCTCATGGGTTTTTCCGGCAAAGATGCTGCAGGTGCGTCAGCAGAACTGCTTTGCTCTTCCGCCAGGGTCTTTTTCAACTTTTCGATGGTTGTCCTGGCTTTGATTACATCAGGGTGCTTTTCCGTGTATGAGGCCAGAAGATCTTCATACTCTTTTTCTGCAAGATCAAGCTTGTCTAGGGTGGTGTCGGGATCTTCGGCACCTCCTGCCGGGTTTCCGCCTGCCATTGTCTCACGGGCAAGGGATGCGTCCCGGTCTGCGTCCGATATCTGGGCATCCACCAGGTTCAGTGCAGCCCTGCTCTCCCTGAGCAATTCGTTTTTACCGGCCAGTTGTTCCTGAAGGCGGTCAAGTGTCCTCAGGTTGGTCTCCAGCTCATCGGGCAGTCCCCCGAGATATTTTCCCCTGTATTCGGATAATTTACGTTCCCTTTCCTCAAGGCGGCGCCGGGTCTTTTCGAGTTCGGCATCCAGAAATTCACTGGTCCCGATGGCCTGGGCCTCCCTGACCTTGAGATTCTCATCCATAAAAAAACTGGCCAGGGTATTGGCGATGCGCATGACCTTTCTGGGGTCACTTCCCTGGAAACTGATGGAAAATGCTTCTGCTCCGTGCCTGGCCCGTTCGATTCTGACATTGATCCGTTTGCGCATACCCGCAATCTTGTCTTCCAGATACATGGCCGGATTATCTTCATACAGGCCGAACTGGTCTATGATCTTTTCAAGGTTGGACCGGCTCAGTATCTGCTGGGAAATGGTATTGATCCGCTGGTTAATGGATGAGGTTACCACGGACCTGACATACTCGGTAGGTACACTCTGCTGCTGGACAAGGATCAGTGTGGAGGCTTTATAGGTTTTATCGGCCGTCAGTGTTGCAACCAGCCCCAGGGTCAGTGTGAGGCAAAGGGGAATAAGTATCAGCCATCTCCGTCTGACAATGATCTCAACGATCTGTTCAGGTTTTATCTGGGCCGGTGCTTGGAACGGTTCTGGCATAAAGTTTTCCGGTATACTGCAAATATTAAGGGGTTAAAAGGGCGTTTTCGTCAATTTGGGCATTCTTTAATACTATTGGTGGTTTGTCAACACCAAACCACTCGGATCAGCCGCAGCTAAAAGGGTTTGCCGGGTCACAGCCCTAATCGCCGTCTCTGTTTCCCGGCCACGGATATCGTCTTCTTTGAACCAGGCAGACACCGAAAATCCCCAGGCTGAAAAGCACAAGTGTCGTTGGTTCGGGCACGGGTTCCGCCGGGTTATAGGAATAGGTTTCCGATACCAGGAGGCCGTCATTGCCGCACTCCATTGTCCAGTACAGGTTCAGGGTCCGGTCTGTACCCTGAAACAGCCGGTTCAGCTCATCTGAGAGGCTGTCCAGGTTAATGGCTGCCTCCAGCACATCTCCGGGGTTCCGGTTATCATCGTCCGTATAGGCAATGATCGCTTCAAACTCTCCCTGCCCGCCGCCGCTGTCCTGGCTTGTTTTATAATCTTCGACATAGGCTGTATAGGGTGAGTTCTCCGGATGATCCACCGGGTCCACCCAATCCCCGGGATCGTTCAGTTCAAAAAAGGTGAATGTGACGCCGCTGTCAGTCATCCTGAAGTCGATACCGGCCTCGTAACTGCCGTCGCCGTTAAAGTCAAATGCAAAATCCCCGGGATCAACGAAATAATTTCCCCTGGACCGGTTGTTACCGTATTCATCTTTTTTATACCGTTTTTCATTGGTACGCCAGCCTCCGTCCAGGTGATAATCCGTCTGAATGCCCAGATAGAGCATATTATCGCTGATCACAAGCCCCAGGCGTTCCACATCGTAATCAGCCCCGTCGGAATTACCGTACTCCACCGTTTCCGAACCATACCACTCACTGCTCCCCATAGCGCCGTCAATACTATCCAGCGATGGAGAACAAACCGCCTGGCCCGCCAGCACAAAGAACAAAAGTAAAGCGAAAATTCCTGATCGTCTCATCTCATCGTTATCCTTTTATCTGCATCTTAATTCAGTATCTTCCTGGCTCCGTCAGCCCCCTTGAAATCCGGGTCAAGAGCCAGGGCCTTTTTCAGATGAACCCTGGCTTTTTCATAAGACTTAACCATATACAGGGCCATTCCGTAGTGGTAGTGAAGTATGGCATTATCCGGCGCAGCTTTCAAACCCTCCTCAAACTCGGCAACAGCATTGAAATAACTGCCCTTTTTGTAATAGATCCATCCCAGGGTGTCCAGAATATCCGGGTTGTCAGGTGACAATGTCCTGGCTGTTTGTGCCAGCCGGAAAGCCTCTTCCAGCCCGCCTTTCTTCTCGGACAGCAGAAAGGCCAGATTATTCGTCACAACGGCATTTCTCGGATCAAGAGCCAGAATCCGGCGGTAATATGTTTCTGCCTGGCCAAACTCCCCGCCCGCATCCCTGATCAGGGCAATCCCGGTCAGGGCCGGCAGGTAGTCAGGATCAATGTTTTCAACGGCCAGGTAATATGTCAAAGCCTTGGCGGGCCTGCCGTTGCCTATCCAATACCTGGCCAGACGCATCCTGGGCCGAATAAACTCAGGCGCTTTTTCAGCAGCGGTTTCAAAGGCGGCCAGGGCTTGTTTCTCTTTACCCGAGGCCAGCAGCACCTCGCCTTTTAAATTGCTGAAAAAAGGAACGGCCGACGTGGACGCGTCTGCAGCGTATCTATCTATAACAGCCAGGGCATTGGAAAATTCACCGTTTTTTATATGGATCCCGACAATCTCATCAGCCAGGCCCAATGCAGAGGGATCTTTTTCATAGGCTGTGGAGAAAAAGGAGATTGCCTTGTCTCCCCGGTCTTTTCCTTTATAAAAAAATCCCAGCCGGATATAGGCCGGTATATAGTCGGGTTGTTCGTTTACAATGGTATTGAGAATCTCTTCCGCTTTTTTTTCATTCCCTTCCATCATATGTATCCCGGCCATGATATTCATGGTCAGATGATCTGCTGGCCTTAGTTTCAGGATTTCGTCCATCTGTTCCCGGGCCTTGTCCGCCCTTTTTTCAAGGAGATAATGAGTCGCCAGTGCTCTTCGCGCCTCCACCAGTGTCGGATCGATAGTTACAGCTGCCGTCAGGCTTTCCCGGATCTGGTTTTTCTCAAACTCCTCGGGATTGTCCAGCATGCCTGCTGCCGCCCTGAAAATCCTTTGTTCAGGCCGGTCCGAAGCCCCCCGCTCCTGAATACAGATGGCGCGCAAATAAAATGCCCTGGCATGAAACCGGTTCAACCCAAGTACCTGGTCAAAGGTATCCAGCGCCTTTTTGAAATCCCTTTGGGCCATGAGCACCCGTCCTTTCTGGAGCAGGGCATCAGGATTGTTCTTCCGGATAGCAAGGGCCTTGTTCACACTGGCATCAGCCGCTTCAATCTCGTTAAAGTGAAGATAGATGCGTGACAGGCCGATGAGGACTATCCCCTTTGCGCCTGCCGGTCCGGAATCCCCTTTATCCAGATGTTCCTCAAGGGTGGCCACTGCTTTATCCCTGAATCCTGCACCGGTATAAAACCTGGCCAGGGCCATCACCGGAAATATCTCCTTCGGGGCGGCCCCGACCGCCTTTTTAAAATAAATTTCCGCCTTTTGCTTATCGCCCCGGGATTCGTAAAACCGGGCCAGGTCATTGAACTTCACAGCCGGAATACCGGGGGTGGCAATAACCGAAATCAGAAACGCTTCGATTTTATCCCACTGCTTTTGTGCACCGTACAGCCGTACCAGTCCCATATAGGCATCCCTGGATGACGCGTCCAGGGAAACCGCCTTTAGATACGCCTTTTCAGCATGATCAGCCTGGCCGGTTTTTACGTACAACTGGGCCAGGGCCAGCAGGGTCTTGAGATTATCCGGTTCAAGGGTCTCCGCCTGCCTGAGCGTGGCAATGGCCGCGGTAAAATCCCTTTCCCTGATCTGAACACCGGACATGAGATGAAGGGCGTTGACAGAAGAGGGATCAATGGCCAGCGCCTTTGAGATCTGCTCCCGGGCCGCAAGAAGGCGGTCTGTCCGGGTATAGACCTGGGCCAGCCGAAGGTATGGTTCCATACGGCCGGGATTTGTCTGGGCTGCCAGGGTATAATACCTTATGGCCGAGTCTACTTTGTTCATCAGGATGTAGGTTTCGGCAAGCTCAAACAGGGCAATATCATTATCCGGATCCAGTTCCAGGGCGTTACGGTACTCAATCAGTGCGGTTTCAGGCTTCTCTTTGGCCACAAGCTGCCTTGCACTATCTATATATTTTAAGGCCTTTTCCGTATTGTTTTCAGCACAGGAAATCACCAGGCTGAAAAGAAGAATCAGTATGCAGGTACTAGCCGGTCTTACCACGGTTGCGCAATCCTTAAGTATTAAGCTGTGAGCGATGCCCCATACTAAAGTATGAACTCCTAAAAATCAACAATTGACAAGCAGTTGAGATGGTTTTATTTTTTTTCATTATGACCACACACCAGACAAAATACCTAAAAGACTATCGGCCGTTTGAATTTATCGTTGATCACATCGACCTTAAATTTGACATCCACGATGACCACACCAGGGTCACTTCCAGCCTTAAAATGAGAAAAGATCCTGCCGTGGCAGACAAAACCACACCTTTGGTGCTGAACAAGGCCCCTTATGACATCACCTCGGTAATTGCAGACGGAATGGTGCTCCTGCCCGGCGAATATCAGGCAGATGACGACACGTTCAGGTTAGCCAGCACACCCGAAGCGTTTGATCTTGAAATTACTACAATCCTGGATCCTTCTGCCAACACCTCCCTGGAAGGACTGTACATGTCCGGAGAGATCCTCTGCACCCAGTGCGAGGCTGAAGGGTTCAGAAGAATAACCCCGTATCCTGACCGGCCGGATGTAATGACAAAGTTTACCTGTACCCTTGTGGCAGACAAAGACCGGTATCCGGTTCTGTTGTCCAACGGAAACAGGGCCGCATCCGGAGAGCTTGACCAAAACCGCCACTGGGTACGCTGGGAAGACCCCCACAAAAAGCCCTCTTATCTTTTTGCCCTGGTGGCCGGAGACCTGGCACAGCTTAAGGACACCTTTATCACCATGTCCGGGCGCAGCATTGATTTGAGAATTTACTCTGAAAGGGAAAATATCGGCCAGTGTGGCCATGCCATGACCTCACTTAAGCAATCCATGAAGTGGGACGAGGAACGGTTCGGTCTTGAATATGACCTGGATCTTTATCAGATCGTGGCGATCAACGATTTTAACGCCGGTGCCATGGAGAACAAGGGACTGAATATCTTTAACGCCAAATATGTGCTGGCAGATCCCACAACAGCCACGGATGATGACTTTATGGGAATCCAGGGGGTGATTGCCCATGAATACTTCCACAATTGGACCGGGAACCGGGTCACCCTGAAAAACTGGTTCCAGCTCAGCCTTAAAGAGGGGCTCACCGTTTTCAGGGACCAGGAGTTTTCCTCGGATATGAACTCAAGGTCCGTGAAACGGATAGCCGATGTAAAAAACCTCAGAGCATTCCAGTTTCCCGAGGATGACGGCCCCATGACCCACCCGGTCAGGCCGGACGCCTATATTAAAATGGACAATTTCTACACCATGACCGTCTATGAAAAAGGGGCTGAAGTGGTCAGAATGATCTACCAGCTCCTCGGCAGGGAAGGATTCAGAAAAGGAATTGACCTGTACTTTAAAAAATTCGACGGCATGGCCGTTACCATTGAAGACTTCCTGGATGTTATGGCAGAAGTCTCCGGAAGAGATCTTTCCCAGTTCCACCGCTGGTACACCCAGTCCGGAACGCCCTGCGTGACCATGGAAAGGGACTATGATCCGGCAACATCGGCACTGTCCCTGACCTTTACCCAGACAACCGCGCCTGACAGGAACCAGGATACCAAACTCCCCCTTCATATTCCCATACGCATCGGGTTTATCGACTCCAGTGGAAATTCAATCAAAGAGACAGGTCTTATTGAACTGACATCGGCAAAAGAGACCTTTGTATTTGAAGGGATGCCGGAAGATACCTTCCCTTCGGTATTCAGGGAGTTTTCCGCACCCATCCGGCTGGCAACGGATTTCACCGACGAGGACCTTGCCTTCCTCATGGCCGGAGACAGGGATGAGTTCAACCAGTGGGATGCGGCCCAGACCTTGTTTATCAAGGAGATAAAACAATTGGTATCCGCCCTGGCAGATGATGCCCCCTTAAAGGTAAACCCTGTCCTTTTACAGGCATTTTCAACCGCCCTCACCGATGGGAACAAGGACAGGGCCTTTCTTGCCAAAGCCCTGTCCCTTCCCCAGGAAACGGAAATCAAAGACCA
>JAKSAX010000401.1 GCA_022361395.1 Desulfobacterales bacterium
ATTGTCTGGAAACATGCGTATCGGTACGGGGTTTTTCATTTCCAGGCGGCAAAGGTGCTTGATAAAAAACTATAAAGATTAACAGCTGTTCAAATACCCGGAGAGCCAGGCAGCCGGAGACGCGGAGGCCCAGAGCGGCGTGGAATTTTCCGGGCCTCACGGACTGAGAGAACGGGAAATTTCCGCAGCCCTGGCGCTCAGGACGAGCGGCAGGGTGGTAGTGAGGGTCCCGCGGCTCCGGCTGCCGGGTATATGCCGGTGCATCCCGCATACCAAGCACCTGAACCCTATAAATTCAGGAAAAAAACCTTCAACAATCTCTTTTTTCTTTTTCCCTGTTCCCCCGTGAGACTTTACCGGAGAGCTTATGGATAGGCCGTTAAAAGAAATATCCAACGGGATGCGTAATGGGGTTAAGGCTCTTCCCGGGAGCCCTGGAAAAACACATCGGTGAAAGCGCCTTTTCCAGCACCAAACCGGTTTGGCAACTGCACAGGATATTCAAACTTGCAATACGAAACGGAAATGGTTAGTTTGTTTTCTGTAACACCTTCTCAAAACAGGTGACGGAACGGAGCCTGCAGCCTGCGTTTTTTTCGCGTCACACCTTGCCCCGAAGCATTGCTGCAAAAAGGACCACCGGATTGTACATGCCAAGTATCGAGACAACGAGCCGGATCTCCGGAAAACGGATTCATTCCCGGCCATGGGAGATGGCTTTTTTAATAGCCGTCTGCATCCTCACTGCCTACGCGCCCCTGGAGGCCCGTGGTAAGTCCCTGGAACCCATCCGGCTCGGCGCTTTTGAATATCCCCCTTTTTACTGGGAAGAGAAGGGAGAGGTCCGGGGGATTGCGGTTGAGATCATCGACCAGTTGTTCCGCCGGCTCGGCACGGGTACCAGTCTCAGGCTTTTTCCATTGAAGCGGGCCCTGGGATATGCCAGGGAAGGTATCATTGACGGGATTATGATTCTCATTAAAACACCGGAAAGGACTGAATTCCTATACTATACAGATCCCGTCATAACGGTGCGGGGGCTGATCTGGTTCGCGGCGGACCGGAAAGGCGGCTTAGTTCACTTCAACCGTCTGGAAGACCTCAGGCCCTATGTCACCGGCGCCACCCTTGGCTATAGTTACGGCCCGGAGTTTGACGAATTACTCAAGACCATGAAGGTTCAGCGGGTGGCATCGGATTATCTGAACTACAAAAAATTAATGGCCCACAGAATTGATATATTTCCCGGAAACGAAATCGTTGCCAAAGGCCTGTTCAAACGCCACCCTGAACTGAGGGGGAAATTTAACCACTCAGACCGCTCGTTTATCGAGTGGAAACTCCACATGGGAATCAGCAAGAAATCCCCGCTTGCCCGGTATATTCCTGAAATCAATACCATTATAGATGAGCTGGATAAGGCCGGCCTTATCCGCAAAACAGTTGAAAAATTCACGGAATAACATTCCGGACAAAAATAAACACTATAGTGTTTTCTGATAAAATCTGTTATGATCCCGGGCTTTTAAACACAGGAAAAGATCATGTTCCAGGCTGCCAAATCAAATATAATCAGGTTGTACATCATAAAATTGTCCAAATGGCTGATGCTGACCATGCCTATTCTGTTCCTGTTTTACAAGGAAAACGGCCTGTCCACCCAGGATCTTTTTATACTGAAGGCGGTATATTCCTTTTCCATTGTGGTGCTGGAGGTGCCCTCCGGTTACCTGGGTGATGTCTGGGGCAGGAAAGCCTCGCTGATACTTGGGAGTGTTCTGGGATTTGCCGGATTTGCCCTTTATTGCGTGTCAACCGGGTTCTGGGCTTTCCTGGCCTGTGAAATAATTCTGGGGGCGGGCCAGAGCTTTATCTCAGGTTCGGATTCAGCCCTGCTCTATGACAGCCTCCAGGCTGCGGGAAAGGAAAACGATTATCTTAAGACCGAGGGACGGATGATTTCCGTGGGGAATTTTGGAGAGGCTGTTGCCGCTCCCCTGGGGGTTCTTATTGCCATGGCAAGCCTCCGGACCCCGTTTTTCTTCCAGGCTGCCGTGGCCTTTGCCGCAGTGCCTGCCGCCCTGACCCTGGTTGAGCCGGAACGCCGGAAGATGAAGGGGCATACCAGCTTCAGACAGATATTCGGCATTGTCCGGTATGCCATGAAGGACCACAAGGGACTTCAGGCCGCCATCCTGTACTCATCCGTCATGGGAACGGCCACCCTGACCATGGCCTGGTTTGTCCAGCCATACTTTGTCCACCTGGCCCTGCCAATGGCGCTGTTCGGGATTTTAATCCCCCTGCTCAACCTGGTTACGGGATTTGTGGGTATGCATGCCTATAAGGCAGAGCAGCGGCTGGGCAGGGAGGGTACCATTTTCTTTATTGCCGCCGGTATTCCTGCCGGTTACCTGTGCATGGGGCTCTTCGGCACCTTTGCAGGCCTTGTGTTCCTGTTTTTGTTTTATGCTGTCCGGGGGGTCGCCACACCGGTCCTGAGAAATCAGATCAACGAAATAACCCCCTCGGATATCCGGGCCACGGTATTATCCATCCGGAGCCTGATCATCCGCCTGGCCTTTGCCCTTCTGGGACCGGTGCTGGGATGGCAGGCGGACCGCAGCGGACTGCCCTCAGCCCTTTTGGGCGGCGGGCTTGCCTTCCTGGCCGCAGGTCTTGGCACGGGGCTTTTCCTGATCAGGAGTTACAGACAACCTTTATCCGGACCGGAAACAGATGGTGCCGAACAAAGGGCATCAGGGCTTTAGGTCCTTTACCTCTGCCTCTGCGATATTGCTGTTCCTGGAATACCCGGCTTTATTGGTTGCCCTGACACGGTAGTGATACTTCCCCGGTGCGGTTACCCGGTCTTCGTACCGGGTGATATCCGCGGGCAGCAGTTTGATTTCCAGGTAAGCCTCTTCCCCGTCAGCCTTTCTCATTATCCTGAACCCGGTCTCGTTATTACTGGCGCCCTGCCACTCCAGGGTCACCTTCGGACCTGCTGTTTCCGCAGTCAGGTTGGTGGGGGCAGCAGGAACAAACCGGGTCCTGGCTTCATGCATACCCAGGAGTTTCCATTGGACAATGGGGATATCCGCCAGTACGGTTCCCGGAATTGTCCTGACAACGGACGGGATTACGGCAGTCGCCTTATAAGGACCCACCGCCCCCTGGATCATACTTTTTTCGCCGAAAAAATCCCCGGGATTCTGAAGGTCAATGGATGCGCTTTTCAAATCGATCCTCAGCCGCCCTTTTTCCAGCATGACCAGTTCCGGAACCTTGCTCACCGGCAAGGATTCACCGGCAGCATAATCCGTTCTCGTCATGGCGTCGGCAATACGTTTCTGGGTGGGATATGAAATCATCTCTCCAAACAGCCAGGTTTTCTGCAAAAACACATTATCGGCATAGGTGATTTTGATCTTTCGGTAAAGATCGTTCTTGTCGGCAAATGCCTTTAGCAGCCCGCCCGGTATCTTCAGGGCATCAATGTAGGAGGCGGCCCGGAATGTGCCGGCGGAAGGCAGATCCATGGCGCAGGAGTATTCGCCGATCAGCGATCCCACGGAAAGGGTGAAATTCAGCCCGTGCTCTACATCAATATACTCCAGAACCCCTGAAAGGACTAAAAACGCATCCTCATTATTCTCGTCCTTTTTAATGAGGATGGAGCCGGCATTAAAGGTCTCCACCGGACCGTTGAGCAGGGCAAGCAGCTGATGTTTCGGAACTTCGGGAAAGTATTGTTTCAGATAACCATCAGCACTTCTCCTGTTATAGTTCTGCTTGGTCTCTATCAGTACATCTTCCATGCCGAACACGGCATTGGAACCGATTTCCCTGTGTGCATCGCTGAGTTCCAGGTCACTGTGGCTTAGCAGTATCTTTTTTGACCTGTCATTTACAAAATCATCTGCCCGGCCGTGGATCAGCCCCCCGCCGTTATCAATTTTCTTGATATCCACCGGCGTCAGATAGTTTTCCAGGGTCTTTTCATAAAACCGGCGGGTAATACCGGGACCGGACGGCTTTTCCGTTATCATATCCTTCAAAAGATCAAACCCGATGATATCGGCCAGATGGGCATAGGTTTTGTACCCGTTTCCCCAGAGGGTCCTGAAAAACAGAATACTGGTCTCCACGGGATGGGGTGAAAAGACCGGTTTCACCTCCAGCCCGTTAATATCGTTCCATTGATCAAACTCCAGGTCGCGGATATCAAAGTAATTGGCAAACATCTCTTCTTTTAAGGACATGAGCATGGAGAGCTTTTTCACCACAGAGGCCCTGACCAGGGGGGTGGCATAGTACTTTATCCGCCTGCCCGACCGGATCAGGGTGGTCAGCCCGGCAAAATGGTCGTCATGGGCATGGGTATGAAAGATGCCTTCAACCTCGTTGATGCTGAATCCCAGGGCGGTGAGGGTATGGTGGATATTGGGGGGGGCATCGATAAGGTAGAGCCGCCCGTGGAAGGTTATGATGCTTGACATGCATCCCCTGTAGATATCCCAGCCATTGCCCTCGCCGATATGAATCACGGAAAAATAATTTTTCCGGATGCGGTAGGCACCCAGCTGATAAGGGGACTCATACCG
>JAKSAX010000306.1 GCA_022361395.1 Desulfobacterales bacterium
GACCAGGCAGGCCGTACCAGCAGCAAAAATGTTTATATAACCGGGGACGGGGCCTTTGTTCACGGTGCCGTGCCTGCTGAACTGAAAGGCAGGCTGGCCGCTATTGATATTGCCTCGGATCTGCAGCGCCTCTCAGAGGCAGAGACTCTCAGGCGCAAGGCGCCCGTTCTCAGGGCGCTGAAAAGGGAACTGGCCCCGCGGCCCTTTGTGGACAGTATGTACCAGCCCCGGGAATCCCTTTACGCCGTGGATGACGCCACCCTGGTATGCCGCTGCGAGGAGGTCACTGCCGAGAAAATCAGAGCTGCCGTAATCCAGGGGATGACAACCCCTGAAATGGTTAAAAGCCTGACCCGTTGCGGAATGGGGCCCTGCCAGAGCCGGATGTGCAGTTCTGCGCTGGCAGAAATCATTGCAAAGGAAACCGGTCAGATGGTGGATCAGCTTACGCCTGTCAGCATCCGTCCGCCCGTGAGAAATATTCCTATCGGGGAGTTTACCCGGATGGAACTGATAAAGGAGGGGAACTGATATGCATGCGGATATCGTTGCCGTGGGCGGGGGAATCATCGGTCTGGCCACCGCCCTCCACCTGGCAAAAGACGGAAAGAAGGTCATTGTTCTGGAAAAGGATTTTGTGGGCAGGCATGCCTCAGGGGTCAATGCCGGCGGTGTCAGAAGCCTGAAACGGGATATAAAAGAGGTGCCGCTGATCCAGGGTGCCCTGGATTATTGGTACCGCATGCCCGAACTCGTGGGGTCTGACTGCGGCTTTTTCAAGATCGGGTATATGATCGCGGCGGAAACAGACGCGGATATGAAGGAACTGGAAGAACGGGCGGCCAAGACCCGGTCCATGGGATATACCCATGAAACCATTATTGACCGGTCCCGGGTTCGGGAGCTGGCCCCTCCCATAGCCGGACATTGTGTGGGCGGTATCATGTCCGACCACGACGGAAACGCCTCCCCGGCCGAAACCTGCCGGGCCTTCCATGCCACCTGCCTGGACCATGGCGTCACCGTTCACATGGGCTGCCGTGTCCTTGACATCGACACCACATCCAGGGGATTCAAGGTTACCACAACCACAGCCGGGGTTATCGAGGCGGAACAGGTGCTCAACTGTGCCGGTGCCTGGGCCGCTGATGTCGGGAAAATGCTCGGCGACCCCCTGCCCGTGGTTCCGGTGGGGCCGTCCGTGATGGTCACAGCCCCCATGCCCCGCTTGTTTCACCGGCACCTCACTGCCACCCGGAGGAAACTCTGGCTGAACCAGGTGAAAAACGGCACCATGTTCATGATGGGCGGATACCTGGCCGAAGTTGATCCGGCCACCGGTAAGACCCATCTTAGGTTTTCCGAGCTCCAGAAGTGCGCCGGCACCGCCCACGGCCTGGTGGACCAGCTGGAAAATATCCCCATTGTCCGGGCCTGGGCCGGCCTTGACGGCAATACACCGGATGATGTGCCCATCATCTGCTACTCTAAAAAAGTCCCCGGACTCATGCATGCCTGCGGGTTTTCAAAGCACGGCTTCGGCCTGGCGCCCATGGTCGGAAAGGTTGTGGCTGACACGATGCAGGGGAAAACCCCTGAAATCCCCATGACGGATTTTGATATTGACCGGGCAACCCTGGAATAACCCAAAGCATTACCCCCGAAAAGGGCGGAATTCAGATAAACATCAGGAGAGAACAGATCATGACTGACGGAAAAATCATCACCTTTAACAAAAGCCCTGAACTTAAGCACACCAGCGGCGTTAAAACCAATGCCACCGAAGGGGAACCCTTCGAAAACTGCTGGGAGTATTTCAACCACCCTTCAGGAAATTTCAGATCAGGGATCTGGGACTGCAGTGCCGGTGCCTGGTACCATGAGCACCCCCAGACCGAATTCTGCTACATCGTGGAAGGGGCAGTGAAAATCCAGGAAAAAGACGGCCCCCTGCATGAGTACAAGGCAGGCGATTCCTTTGTCGTACCCATGGGAACCCCTGTGACCTGGATCGTGGACGATTATTGCAAAAAACTGTTTGTCGGTGCAAAAAAGCTGGACGATTAATTTCTGAACTATAGGAGGACAAGATGTCACAATTCCAATACGCATATATCATCAAAGCG
Organism: Desulfobacterales bacterium; assembly: GCA_022361395.1. GTDB lineage: Bacteria > Desulfobacterota > Desulfobacteria > Desulfobacterales > Desulfobacteraceae > Desulfobacter. The sequence continues at coordinate 2,127 of JAKSAX010000306.1, forward strand.
CCCGGTTACGGTATGGGGACCCAGAACGCAGTCCTTGAGTCCGAAGCGTTCAAAAGCAGTATTATCGGTGTCGGCAGTGTGGAAGAGGCCTGTGAAGCTGCCAAGGCCCTGGTTGAAAAAGAGGTGGCCCTGATAGAGCTGTGCTGCGGTTTCAAGGAAGATGATGCAAAACGTATATTTGATTCTATTGACGGCGCCGCAAAAGTGGGATTTATTGAACGGCACTTTGAAAAAGAGTAAAGGCCTGAATCAAATCGGAAGGGGCTGATGCATATTAAAATGGTCAGCCCCTTTTTTTATCCGTGTGAAGCTGTCATGGAACACATTGCGCAGCTTATCTTCATTAATATTGATTTTTTACCAGGTTCATCAATAATTTTCTCCCGTGTTCGTTTACTCCCAGGCCCGGTAGTTCTTCTGAAAGCTGCTTTTGGGTTCCGTTCCCACCGGCGTATCCGTTAAGACGGGCAGCGGCTGTTGAATTAACAAAATCTTCATGGCGGGAATAATACCTGTCCAGCAGATGCTTCAGAGGGGAGCCCTTGAAGAGGTATTTCTGATGGTAATCTTCGGCAAGGGTGAACGATTTTAAGGGGAGTATGCCGGTCCGGACTTCCTTGCCGGTTTTCTGTTCCAGGGCTTTTCCGGATGCAACAGCCTGCCTGTACTGCGCTTCATTGTGGTAAAAAACCGCGTTTTTGTACTGGGCTATACTTGTCTGGTGTGTGTAGGTGTGGCTGTCCCAGAAGATATCCAATAACCGGGTGTAGCTTATTTCCCCAGGATCGAAATCCACCTGAACGGTTTCAGTATGGTCACCCATACTTCTGTAGGTCGGTGACTCCGCGTCACCGCCGGCATAACCGACCCTGGTCCTGATAACCCCTTTGACAATCCCGAACCGGGATTCAATCCCCCAGAATCACCCCAGCCCGAAAGAGGCTGTTTCAAAAATTTCCGGCGGATTCCGGTCAATGGGCGGCCGGTTTTTTCCCATGATGTCTTTATCAGTGCCAGGGGTATTCGTTGCCTGGGCATGGACTGAAAAAACCGGGTATACCGTGAAAAGTGCAGCCACCAGGAACTGCAGGAGGGTTTCAATATGTTTATGTCTCATTTTTTATCCTCCGTGTTGAATGGATTAAAGAAAAGATAAGCACGGATTATATAATGGACAACAACGGCAAAAAAAGGGAATTAATGAACCAGGCCCTAATGGTCGCTGATACCCGGCTGATATGTCCGGTCTATCTCCGGTAATGGTTTCCCACCCAAAGTCGCCTCAAATGCAAGCAGGCGTTTATAGACAGACAGCAGTTCAACGATTGTTGTCCAGGAGTTGACCAGGTATTGAAACGAATTGCTCACCTGGCTGAAAGCGGTGAGTATCTGCTGCAGGATGCCGAAGGTTATGGTACCTGCGGCAATTGTCGGAACCAGGATCAGGTAAACAAATATATTATCGGCCTGGAGGTAAAGGCTGCGGGCCACATTAAAATACATATAGTGAAAATAGAGGCGGAAATAATTACGCCGCACATTGCTGAACAACTGCCTCAAACTCACGGGCTGAGCCCTGAGTTCATCGTCCTCCCCATAGACCAGTTCCTTACGGTAGGCAGCCTCCACCCGCTGATTTTTAAACTCCAGTCCGGGCAGCTTGATACCCACAGCGGCAAGCAGGCCGGTTCCAAACAATGACCAGATGATTGCCGCCGTAAAGAGCGGATAAGGGATGGCGCCCACAATCGGCAGCTCGGTTACGTATTGCGAAAGTGACCATAGCACGGGCAGGAATGCAAACAATGTCATCAACGCATCCACCATGGCAACGCCAAGGTTCTCCATGATAGAGGCAAACCGCATGGTATCCTCCTGGATGCGCTGGGAAGCCCCCTCGATATGGCGAAGCTCCTTCCAATAGCCGGTATAGTATTCATTCATGGCTGTCCGCCATCTGAAAATATAGTGGCTTATAAAAAATCGTGTCGCAACAAATACGCCTATTGCCAGAAAAGCGATCTGGGCAAAGATCAGGATCAGGTTATACATTTCAGAGGCCGGAACCGAAGCCCCTGCTGAAAGGGCGTTCTGAACAGCATCAAAAAACGGCCGCCGCCAGTTATTAATGGCCACGGAGACCTGCACGGAAAAATAAGTGGAAAAAAGGATGCCGGCAGATCCAAGGATCGACCA
>JAKSAX010000106.1 GCA_022361395.1 Desulfobacterales bacterium
CAATGGCCTTGCTCTATACTGCGGGTGACCCTGGCAGGGTCTGTGACGGCAGAACCGCAAAGGTAATCAACCCCGTATTTGAAAAGAATGTCTGATATCGGGGTTGTGGGGCCCAGGATAATGATTTTTGCCTGGCTGGCCTTTGATAAATACCAGGCCATATACCGTGTCAGCAGAGCCGTGCCTGTTATGGCCAGTACATCCAACCTGGGAAGAGTGGTTTCCCATTGATCCCTTGGCAGGGCAAAAGGAGAGTTGTTCAGTTCGAACAGGTGGAATTTTTCTACCTTTTCCGCCAATGTTCTTGTGAAGGGAAATTCCCCAACCAGCCCTGTGGTTTTATTTTTACCGAGTTTGGCCACCAGTTCGTCGGCGGATAATCCGGAGGGGTTCACAGATACCGGGTCCGGAGCATTGGCAGCATTCACTGCGGCAAACCCCAGGGAGATGGAAAAGGGAGATGGGGAGGTCGTCAGCAGGGCTGCTTCACTGACCGGCCTGCTTATCAATGTCTTTATTTTTTTTCTGTCACTTTGGCCGGGAGAAGCCCCCAGAAGGGATGACAATCCCATACGCCCTCCGGCGACCAGCCCTGTAAAGTGGGTACCCACAACAATTTTTTCGATTTTGGCATCCGGACGCTTTAGCGTGGTAATAATTTTATTTACAAGTGTTTTTTCCGGGTCTTTTAACGGCTGGTCCGAGAGGTGTTCAGGGTGCATTTTTTTCTCCTTTATTGGAGGGAGTTACCCGCCAGGTAAGGGCGGTGAATCCTGCCAGAGCCAGTATCATCAACCCGTATGCGGCAAAGAAAAACAGGTTGAACAGGTTGTCGGTAATAGTCAGAACCGCACCGGGATGCTGTTTTCCTGGTTCTATAAAAAACTTCACAAGTGTCACCTGCAGGCTTTTATACCGCAGGGGAGAGAGCATGTACACCTGTTTTTCGGCTACCGGCCGGCCGCTTTGCATCACCCTGATTTTCACTGTGTTGTCCCGGATCCGGACATTGGCGCGCGTCATGTGCCGGCGCTGTTGGTCTTTCGGAAGTAAAAGAAGGGCAGGATCATTTTTGAAATCCACATCATCAACACAGATCCGGTAGGGACCGAAAATATGGGTGCTGCCCGGGGACAAACGGACGCCGCTCTCCTTTTCACCTGTTACGATGATGAGCCCGTGGCAGAGTAATACCAGGATAAAGAAGCAATGCAGAATGAAAAACAGCCTGGGTTTATTTTTTGGGCTTTTCCGTGCCAGAGCCAGCTGCCGGCTGAATGTGCAGCAGACGGCATTGACAAGTAATGCTGCAGAAACAGTGCATAGGGCAAGGAACCAATAAGCGGCTGAAGGCGTGTGATCTATGGTGCTGGTAAGCCATCTTAAAATGGGCATCTCATTCATCTGGGCAAATACATCTGCCTGGGAGATGGCTAATACGACGCCTCCGGCCAAAAGAAAAACCAGAAGCAGAAGATTGTAAAAGGCAAGCTGGAGTGAACTTAGAATTTGAATCATGACAGGAGCCTCAATGGTAAAAAATCATCCATAAAAGAAAACTTCCCGGGAGTATACCGCTCAGCGAATGCAGGATTCTGTTTTTTAAAACCCGGGCCGGCAGGTGGCAGGCGGTCATGACTAGTAAAAACAGAATAGCAGCCTTAAAGAATCCGTGGCTCCACTGCCAGGAGTCCCCGAGCCAGTTCAAAGCCCAGAGTGAGCCTGTCCATTCACTTGCAAGGTAGATGCAGGTTCCTAACAAAAGTGTGTTCCGTCCGCCCTGCCATGAGGCCTCCTTTTCCATGCCTGCATGTAAATACTGGACGGCGCCGTGGGCGAAAATACCGGCAGCAGCCAGCCGCAGGGTAAAAAAAAGGATGACCGTGACATGGCCGTACATATAGTAATCTGGGTTTAATACCATGGTTTGGTCCCGGTTCAGTGTTAGAAGTATGAGGGCTGCAAGGCTGTGGAAGAGAAAGAAAGGCTTGGGCTGCTTAAGAGACCTGCCGTACAGCAGGGCCAGGATCCCCATTATAAACAGGGTGAGAACCAGGCCTTCAAATGCGCCGTATAAGGGGGGCCTTGCCGCTGAGATCCATACAAAGAGGACACCTGAAAAACAGGCAGCTGTTCTCAGGCCCATAATTAAAACCACCAACCGGCCGAGGGCGGCAGCAGGAATTTCGAGGAGTACCAGCAGGGTGACGGCTATAAACAGTGTTGCGGGAAACAGATCTGATGTCACGGCATCTCCTTTGTAAAAGGGGCAGGGAAAAACAGGTCGGTACGGTTGTTCAGTGCTACAGGGCTTACCCGGGTTTCGTAGAGAGCGTTGATATGGGCCTGCGTCATTACCTTCCGGACCGGCCCTTTTGCCATTATTGTACCGGATTTAACCATGATGACATCATCGGCAAAGAGTGAGGCCAGATTGGGATCGTGCATGGAAGCCACTATGCTGATTCCCTTTTCCCGGCAGAGGGATTTTATGGTTGACAGCAGGCGGAACTGATTGTTGAAGTCCAGGTGGTTTGTGGGTTCGTCCAAAAGCATCACACCGGCGGCCTGGGTCAGTGCCCTTGCCAGAAGGGCAATCCGGCGCTCCCCGCCTGAGATCCGGTTGAAGTTTTTGTGGGCCAGCGTGCCGGCATTCAATGCATTAAGGGCATCCCGGGCAAGTTCATAGTCTCCGGGGCCGGGTCTCCGGGTCAGGCTTAAAAAAGGGGTGCGCCCCATCACCACCACATCCAGCACTTTGAAAGGAAAGATATCCAGGTGTTCCTGCGGTACCAGGCTGATGTGTTTTGCAATTTCGCCCTGGGAAAGCGTTGTAATATCCCGGTTCTGAACAATAATTCTTCCCTGGTCCGGAACCAGAATCTTATTCAGGCAGTGGAGCAGTGTTGTCTTTCCCGATCCGTTCCTGCCTAAAATGGCACAGAATTTACCCTGTTCAACATCAAAGCTGATGTCTGACAATACGGCTGACTGCCCGTAAGCAAAGCAAAGGGACCGGCACTCAAGGCCTACATCCATCCTGTCCCCCTGTTTTTATAAAGAAGAAATGCAAATACGGGAGCACCGGTAAGGGCGGTGATGATACCCACCGGAATTTCGGAAGTAAAAAGGCTCCGTGCCGCCGTATCCGTGAGCAGCAGGAACAGGGCTCCCAAAAGGGCGGTGACCGGGAGCATCCGTTCGTGGGCAGGGCCGGCAAGGGTCCGGGCCATGTGGGGGATGATGAGGCCGATCCAGGCGATCTGGCCGCAGGTGGATACGGAGACGGCCACCATGAAGGAACTCATTGTGATCAGCAACCGTCTGAAAAGTACGGGGTTCAATCCCAGGGACCTGGCCTGTATATCACCCAGGGACAGAATATTCAGCCTGTAGCTCAGGATAATGAAGGTAAAAAGACCGGCCAGGGCAAAGGGGGCCATGAATAGGGTGTTGCCCCAGGTGACCCGTGTAAGGCTTCCCATGACCCAGAAGATAATTCCGGGCAGCTGATTATAGGGATCTGCAAAGTATTTGATCACCATGAGCAGGGCGTTGAAAAATGAGAGCACCACCATACCGGCCAGGACAAGCACGATAACCGGTTTGACGGCAATGGCTTTGGCAAGCCCGGCACTGAGGAGAACGGCAATGATTCCGAAGCTGAAGGAGAGCAGGTGAACCGTGCCGAAATTGTCAATGGGCAGCATCAATCCAAGGGCGGCACCAAAGGTGCAACCGGCGGAGACGCCGAGAATGTCGGGAGAAACCAGCGGATTCCGGAACAGGGCCTGGTAGACGGCGCCTGAGACAGCCAGGCCGGCACCCACGAGAACGGCCATTATACACCGGGGCATCCGTATCCATAAAAAGACGCTCTCTTTTGCGGTTAGTTCCTGCCAGAGTTCAGGAGAGTCTCCCTGGAGAAAGCTGGAAATTATTTGCCCTGTCCCTGAAGATAGTTTCACTGCCAGGTCCAGGATTTCCGTATGCGTCATGTCCACCCGGCCGGAGATGGCGGACAGACCCAAACCCGCTGCAAGAGATGCGGAGAGCAATAGCAAAAGGTATTTGAAAGAGATACAGCGCGTCATTCAATCACCATGATCCTGTCATCCGTATGGCCCCCCATCCCGGTGAGGGTTTGTCCGAAAAGAACTGTGTGAAACCGGTCAGCCTGTTCTTCAAGATCAATATGGGTAAACCGCTCCGGGTATGCGGTTTTGGCCAGCCACAGACTTGCCAGCACGGACAGGGGGGAGGGGAAATCCCAGGGGGCCAGGTTTGACGGGCAGCGGTATACACGGTTTCCTGCCACGGCAGATATCTTCTGCATGGCAGGGGCGGAAAGCCTTTCTGCAGCACCGTTTTTCATATGCCGGGACAGGATCATGATGTCCGGGTTCCACTGCACCAGCTGTTCCGGGGATACTGTCTGGAAATAACCGGTAAGGTTGCCGGAAACGTTGGTTATCCCGGCCCGCTGGAAAATTTCATTCTGGAGCATCTGGCCGGTGGCGGTTGTGAAAAGTCCCCGGGTGGATGA
>JAKSAX010000104.1 GCA_022361395.1 Desulfobacterales bacterium
CCTTAGTATTTTAAAGCCGCTATTTTTCAAACGCATCGCTTTTAAAGGCCAGCCAGATAAGCGCTGCCGACAACAGGATTATATTCGGCGGATTCGGCAGGGGCCACGGCAACGGATTCCTTATCATTAATATGCTCATGAGTGAGTCTGCGATAATTCCCAGAGAAGCTAAAACAGCTAAAATTTTTCCAACTACCATCCTGGCATCTCCCTTTTCTTTTGGTTTGCGGGCACGGGGGGCCATGCCCCTGAATGCCCTGTTGCCGGTTCAAGCCCCGGCAGCCGGGCTTTTCAGGTTTACCGGTTTATTTCGAGAATTTCATATACCCGCCCTGGGTAAAAATACCCGGGTCAATGCTGTTCTCCAGCAGAAGCTCCATCCTTCCCTTGGGGTGGAGCACTGACCAGGCCATGGTGGCCAGGTCTCTCTTAGCATCATATACCACCCTGGATATGGTACCGGAGGTGAACCGGAAGCTTCCGTCCTCATTTTCAAAACTGCTCAGGCAGTATACCCCGCCTTTCCAGTAATTATTCTTGAGATCGGTATTGGCCCTGTAAACCGAGTTGAACTGGTCTGCGGTAAACCATCCCCGGCAGGGTCCGTACCTGTACTTGGGATCCTTGGCCACATATTCGATCTCAAATACCTCTTTTTTAACCCATACGACATTGGTATAGGCCCATGGGGCGCCTGTCCAGCCTTCTGTCTCATATCCCATGGCAAGCCGTTTCCCCTCGCCGATGCCGGACCCGGTTACGCTGTAACCGTCTTTTTCCCTGGTCAGTTTAATGGGATCTGCAGAGTAAAAGGGAACCAGCATCTCTTTTTTGGAGATCAGCTTATACTCGGCATCCACAATTTTATAATAGGGGCCGCCGGCCCAGGTATCGTCGATCCCGACCGTCGTCCCCCCGCCTGCCTCTGATCCCCGGATGACATCGGAGAGGCGGCGCACCTTTCTGAGGGAGGGGATATAGGTCCAGCGGTTCATTTTAAGTTCCGGGTTTGTGGTCACATGGGTCATGGCGGATGAACCGGCAAGGTTATACGGGGCCGAGTATCCGCTGATGTTGAACATGTCATGCTTTGTTTTTGTCAGATCCGGAAAATAATAGATCCTGAAGGCGGTGAGTTCTTTTTCCACCTTTCCCTTCCGGTTGATATTCTGCTGCTGGATATTCACGGTGTAGTTGCCCAGGGCGCTTCTCTGGCTGCGGAAATAATAGGCGTTATAGGCCACCTTGTACCCGGCATCAGGATCGTTCTCGTCAATATCCGGAAACGGGAAGCCCATAATATCCCTTGGGTATTTTTCCCCGGATTTTATATCAATGATTCCCTTGTTTTCGCCCAGCCCGTACTTGCCCTTATTCAGCTTTTCATCCCTTGCCTTTAAAAATGCCGGGGGCTGGTACTCTTTACTGTCAAAATTCAGCTTGCCGGTGTTCAGTACCCACTCCCCGTTTTTCACCCAGTCAAGAAGAAAAGGCGGCACCAGGCCTTCCGCCTTTTGCCAGTTGCTCTTGTCGATGGTCTCTCCGGGTGTCACATCGGCAAAGACCGGCGGGGAAAAACAAACCAGAAGTGCCGTAAGTGTCAGGAACAAGGTTCTTTTCATCTGTTTCATGGACATGCCTCCCTTGTAATTTAAGGTGTTAATAATGTATTTACCGTCTGATGAAACCGTTGCCGTCAGCGTGCGCAACTGCATCCATTGGCTGATTTTTTATCTACAGAGAACCGGCCCAGCTTAGAAGTAGTAGGTCAGCTTCAGCGTCAGCTCGTCATTGTCCTTGAGAAATCCCAGCCCCTCGTATGTATCCGAGGCCGTGTACCGGTATCCGATTTCAAAGTTGAGGTTCCCGCCGTTTGACAGGATCACCGCAGGCAGAAACATAAAGGTCTGGGTGGAGATATCGTAAATGGCCGAGAAC
>JAKSAX010000103.1 GCA_022361395.1 Desulfobacterales bacterium
ACAAGTATTGAGTATGCGTATTGGATAGCCGTAGGCAACTAAAACAAGGGGATGGTTAATGAAGTTTGCAACTTTTTCGACAGACAACGGTCCCAACGTAACAGGCCATTACAGTTCTGATGTTCATCCGGATTATTTCTTAAAGCAAGAAGACGGATCGTTCTTGCCGGATCCAGATGGTCCAATCTCAGATGCGGTAGCAATTACGGATGAACAATGGTCCCTTTCCATGGCTCAAAAATTAAGGATTGATCCGGACACCGGGACAGCCTTTGAATATGTCAAAACGGATGAGGAGGCACTGGCCGCTGCAAAAGAAGAAAAGAAGACCGAAATAAACGAAGCGTTCAGAACCGAATGTACGGGATCCGTTGAATGCACGGTCGGCAGTGAAACTTATACCATGGACGCCGGAGAGGAACACGCGAACCGGATGTATAACGGCTGTGTTCTTCAAGAACGTCTGGGAGCCAACACTATAGATGTTACCGATTATTACAATGAGGACCAAGCCGGTGTTTCCCTGGCGGACGGGTTTAAAATTGCCGTCCTTCAGGGTGCCCACTTTGCTCAGGCCAGGAAACAGAAAAACAGCCTGAGAAAACAGGTGGCCAGCATAAAGCTTGAGGATTTCCCAGGTCTTGCGGAAGCAATAACAGCCGTTGACCAGATTCAATGGTCAGCCGTTTCAGAATAACTTTTTAAAGGAGGCAACATGCCAGAACAATTTTTACACGGAATTGAAACCACGGAAGTGGATGACGGGCTCCGGCCGGTTCAAACGGTTAAATCCTCTGTCATCGGGGTGGTAGGTACAGCACCTGATGCTGATGCGGCCAAGTTTCCCATGAACACCCCGGTGCTTCTCACAAGTAATCCGCGACTTGCCGTGGACCTGGGTGAAACAGGTACGCTTCAGGACGCCATGGACGATATCAACGACCAGGCCTGGGCCGCAACAGTGGTGGTTAGGGTTGAAGAGGGGGTGGACGCAGATGCCACCATGTCCAATATCGTGGGCAGCTCGGCTGCAATGTCAGGGGTTCATGCCCTGGTCGGTGCAGAGAGTGAAGTCAAGGTCACGCCACGGATCCTTATCGCACCCGGGTTCACCAGTGACCGGCCCGGCAATGCAGCCAACCCGGTGGTGTCTGAATTACAGGGGATTGCCGCACGCCTTAGAGCTGTGATCATTGCAGACGGACCGAACACCAATATGACCGATGCCATCACCTACCGTGAAGACTGGGGAAGCGACCGGATTTATGTGGTGGATCCCGGGGTCAAAGTCTGGGATACGGTGGGCAATGTGAACGTGAACAGACCGGCATCTGCCCGGGTGGCGGGTCTGCTGGCCAAGATGGATGCCACCAAGGGATTCTGGTGGAGTCCTTCCAACCAGGTCATTAATGGGATTACGGGGCCTGCACGGCCCATTGGTTTCGGCATGAGCGATGCCAATTGCGAAGCCAATCTCATGAACGAGAAAGAGGTGGCCACCATTATCCATAAAAACGGGTATCGTCTCTGGGGGAACCGGAGCTGCGGTACGGATCCGAAGTGGGCCTTTTTATGCGTCCGGCGGACGGTTGACATGGTTTATGAAAGTGTTGAAAACGCACACCAATGGGCCATGGACAGGCCCCAGAGCGGCAACCTGATTGAGGATATCCAGGGCGGTGTCAATGCTTATTTACGCCACCTGACAGCCAAAGGCGCTCTCCTGGGCGGTAAATGCTGGCTTGATCCCAGCCTTAACACCCCGGACCAGCTCATGGCTGGCAAACTATACATGGACTATGATCTTGAACCGCCTGCACCCATGGAACACCTGGTTTTCAGGGCGCACAGGGAAAGCGGGTATTATCAGGAAATGATCGATCAGGTTCTGACCGTAAGGTAAAACTAAGGAGGGCATATGCTGCCAAAAAAAATTAAAAACTGGACGGCCTTTGTTGACGGTTATGGGTATGCCGGAAAAGTTGAGGATATCAACCCGCCCAAGCTGGCCTTAAAGATGGAGGAGTACCGCGCAGGAGGAATGGACATGCCGGTGGAACTGGAAATGGGCATGGAAAAAATGGAAGCATCCATGACCTTTACCGAATACAACGAGGAGATTTTCGGGCTGTTCGGCCTGGTAGACGGGAATGCTGTGGCCGTGACATTTCGGGGGGCGAGGGAAGATGACAGCGGGACCGATGCCGTCATCATCAGTATGCGGGGCGGGTTTAGGGAACTGGACCCGGGCACTTGGAAAGCCGGTGATAAGGCTACATTGAAAGCGGCTATATCCTGCCGGTACTATCAAAAGAAAATTGCCGGTGCTGAAATAGTTGAAATTGATGTGGAAAACATGATCCGGAAAATTAAGGGCGTTGACCAACTGGCCGCACAGCGCCAGGCGCTCGGAATATAAAACAAAGGAGGCATAATGCCGGAAAAAAACAAAAAAGAGAAACACGTTCCGCCTTATATTGAGCGGCCGGATGACCTTACCCGTATCGTTTATCTTGAATTTCCCCTGGAGCTGGGAAAGGAAGGTGATCAGGCAGGTATCATTGACAAACTGACTCTTGGCCGTCCCACGGTCGGGGATATCCTTGAAACATCCCGCCAGGGAACTACTGAGGATGAGCGCCGGGTCTTTGTTGTTGCAAAAATGACCAAACAGCTTCCCAGCCTGATTGAAAAATTATACGCCAGCGACTGGGACGTCTTGAACGACGCCTATGACGAGTTGCGCTTCCCAAAGCAGAAATTGGCCGTCTCCGGCGAATCGTAGCGGAAACGGCCCGGGGCTTAAGGCAGCCCCTGTCCGAATTTAAGGAAATGGACCTGGAAGAACTGGCACAATGGCATCAGACAGCAAAGGATATTGAGAATGGGGCGTGACCTGGAACTTGGATTAAGATTGACTGCGCGGAAGGATTCATCCCTTCAGAGCAATCTTAAAGAGACCGCAAAGGGGCTTGAGGGCATAGGAACCGAGGCCCGGCGCTCTGCCGGTTTGACCAAAACCGCCAGTCAGACCCAGTCCCGCGCCCTGGGGGATACCGAGCGCAAGACCGGTCTTTTGACCAGGGCCTACCAGCGCAATTCCCGGGTGATTCAGAGCTGGGGCAAATCCCTGCGGAAAACCACCACGGATCTGAGCAAGCAGCGCCAGGCCCTGGACCTGATGAACAAGGGCCTTGATAGTACGGCAAACCGGTATACCGGGCTTGTGGGCACCGTTGGGGCCGGGATGACCATCCGCAATGTGGGCAATGCCCAGGAGCGGATTGAGCGGCTGGGAATTCAGGCCGGGTATTCTTCCGACCGCATGAAGCGGTTGAAAAACAATATTGAATCGGTTGCCCTTCAGAGTGATGTCCGGGTGGATCCTAAGCAAATTCTGGCCGGGGTTGAATCCATTGTGGAGAAGACCGGGAACCTGGCCTTTGCCGAAGAGAACCTGCGGAACATCGGCCTGGCCATACAGGCCACCGGTGCCACCGGGGTGAATATCGGAGAGCTGCTGGGTGAGTTTGAAAAAATGGGAATCAAAGGCCCGGCTGAAGTTGCCGAAGCCCTTGACATCCTCAACGTCCAGGGTAAATCCGGGGCCTTTACCCTTCAGAACCTGGCTGCACTGGGGCCGCGGGTGATCACGGCCTATACATCCACGGGCCGCGAGGGCACGGCCGCACTAAGAGAGATGGGAGCCGCCCTTCAGATGATCCGGATGGGTACGGGATCATCCGAGATGGCCGCCACGGCCTTTGAAGCCACGCTCCGGACACTGACCGATCCTGCCAAGATTAAAAAGCTTGAAAGCATGGGTATAGAGCTGTTTGACCCGGAAAAGATGGCTGACGGCAAACGGGCGTTGCGGCCCATCAATGAGCTAATGACCGAAATCATCCAGACCGTGGATGGAGACAAGGTCCAGTTAGGCAGGATATTTGATGCTGAAGCGGTCCGGGCATTTAACCAGGCAGCCGCCGAGTTCCAAAAAACGGGAAAGCTGGACAAACTTAATGAATTTTTTTCTGTCCAGGCAGACGGCACCACCACCCTGAAAGATGCTGAAAGGGCCGCAAGCACTTTTAACGCTTCCATGACCATGATCGGTGCGGCCTGGGAACGCTTTGCCGACCACCGGCTGACCGGCCCCATTGAGACTGCTGCGGATATGCTGGACAAACTGGGCAGCGAAGGTGCTGACAAGCTGTTTACCGGCCTGGCCGTTGCAGGCGGAGGGCTGGCCTCTGCCCTGGCCGTCAGGAAAGGGGTGGGCCTTTACAAAGGGGTTCGTAATTTCTTTGGCAAGGATAAAAGCAAAGCGTCCGGGAGGCGGTCCGGCACAGTTTCCGGAGGCGGGGCCGACACTCAGAATGTCCGGGTGGTAAACTGGCCAGCAGCCCGGTGGGGAATGCGCGATAATGCCGAAGGCGGCCGCCGTGGACGTGGA
>JAKSAX010000100.1 GCA_022361395.1 Desulfobacterales bacterium
CTTTGTATTTTCCTACATCGGCCTGTGGATCCAGGCCCTGGTGTCCGGTGCCAAAGTGGGGCTGTTTAATATTATCTTCATGCGGTTCAGGAAAGTGCCGTCAAAACTGATTGTTGAATCAAAGATCATGGCGGTAAAGGCAGGTATTGATATTGCCACGGACAACCTGGAATCCCATTACCTGGCAGGCGGTAATGTCTCCAGGGTCATCCAGGCCCTCATTGCCGCGGACAAGGCCAATATCGAACTCTCCTTCAACCGGACCGCAGCCATTGACCTGGCCGGAAGGGATGTGCTTGAGGCGGTTCAGATGTCTGTAAATCCCAAGGTTATTGAGACCCCGCTTGTGGCGGCCATGGCCAAGGACGGCATCCAGCTCAAGGCCATTTCCCGGGTCACGGTGCGGGCCAATATAGACCGCCTGGTGGGCGGCGCCGGTGAAGAGACCATCCTGGCCAGGGTGGGTGAAGGTATTGTCACCACCATCGGCTCTGCAATCACCCACAAGGAGGTCCTGGAAAATCCGGACACCATTTCCAAGACGGTTTTGACCAAGGGACTGGATGCAGGCACGGCTTATGAGATCCTTTCCATTGATATCGCTGATGTGGATGTGGGAAAGAACATCGGTGCCGAGCTTGAAACCGACCGGGCCGAGGCAGACAAGAAAATCGCCCAAGCCAAGGCCGAGGAAAAACGGGCCATGGCCTTTGCCCAGGAGCAGGAGATGAAGGCCAGGGTCCAGGAGATGCGGGCCAAAGTTGTGGAAGCGGAATCCAAGGTCCCCATTGCCATGGCCTATGCCTTTAAGAGCGGCAACTTGGGCATCATGGACTATTACAGGATGCAGAACATCTCTTCCGATACAAAGATGAGGGACAAGATTGCCACACCTGAATCAGGAAGCGATCCCCAGAAATCCTAAGGAGGTGTCATGGATTTTGATACCCTGATAACCTATATACTGCTGCTCCTGTTCTTTGTCCTGCCCTCCATCTTAAAACGGAGGGGAAAAAAGAAAAAACCGGCAGCCAACCCGCCCAAAAAGAAGAAAAGACTCTCTCTTTTTAACAGGGTCGGCAACGTGATCCAGGATTTTGTCCAGGAGCTTGAAAAACAGGCCATGGAGGCAAAAAAAGAACAGGCCAAAAAAGAGGGTTCGGTCTGGGACCAACTGGAAGAAGGGGATGCCTCCTTTGAAACCCGGGAGGAGATTAAAGAGGACTGGGAAGGTCACGAAGACTACGACAGCATGCCTGAATACAGGCCCGCCGACCCCGACCCCAGGTTCTATGATCCTGAGCATCCCTTTGTGGTACCGGATAAAGCCCCGGCATCACAGGCCGCAAAAATCACCGGCAAAGCCCCTCCCCCGATTCCGGAAGAGAAGCAGCAGGAGAGCGCTTCCGGCATCAGGGCCAGTATACCTTCCCATGCCCTCCAGCAGGCTGTGGTATGGTCTGAGATTCTTGGTAAACCGGTTGCCTTGCGGCAGGAGAGAGGCAAACCCTAGTTGTCTATTTTGAATTGACTGTATAATCCCGTATAGCACTTGTGCTATACGGGATTGCTCATTTCAGGTTGTTGTCAATGTTACCTGCCCCTGGGAATTTTACAGGCTGAATGCTCCATATAGGTTGTGAAGATCTGCTCATGGGAGATGTACTTTTCCCTGCCCGGGTCCTGGAGGTAGAGGCGGATGGCATTGACCCGCCTTAAAATCTCTTTTTCAGCCCGCTTGCGCATCTTCCGCTTGGTCTCGATAATCTCCTCCTTGAGATTCGGGGTGCGGTCTGTGGCGTAGTATTTTTCAGTCTTGTAGGTGAGCCGTTTGGCAATGAGATCCTCGCGCATCTCATTGTGTTCGTCATCTAGGAAAAGAACCTCGGGCATGAGATCTGCAAAATGGGTCACGGCAATGATATCCTTTTTCCTTTGCCAGTATCCGATGAGAAATTCCTGTTCCAGATCCTTGTAGTTCTGCAGGGGCATGAACATGCGCCGCAGGTAGAGCAGGACCTTTTCCGTTTTTTTCCGGTGGCCGCCGATGATGACGGAGCCGCCTACCTCATCTTTTCTTACCCCTTTGGTCCAGGGGGCGCCGGTGATCCCGAAATCAATGCACAAGGGGATGCGCAGCAGGGCGGACAGGGTGTTCAGGGCCAGGGCATAGCCGGCTGAGGGGCCGCCCACGTTGTAGGAGGCGGAGAGGAGCTGGTGGTGGAGGGAGTACCGCTGCAGGAAATCTCCGAACAGCCAGGGGATGCTGATATCCGGGGTGAGCTGCTGGATATAGTTTTTCACCATGGTCAGGGCTTCCTGGGCAGACTGCTTGGTCATCTGGACGGCCATGTCAAGCTGGGCCGTGTTTGGGGCGGAGGAGGATACTGCGCCGGTGACGATAATGGGTTCGCTTTCCACCCGGCCGGTAAGGCTTGTTGCAATGGGCAGGAGCATGCCGGTCATGTCATTGGCGCCGACCCCGATGATAAACCCCACCTGGGGTTCCTGGCTCAGTTCGGTTTCGAGGAATTCATTGAGCTGGACCGAGCCTTTGCGCACCGGGCTCTGGGAGATCTCGCGCCTGGCTGATTCCAGGTGGGTCTCCACCAGGGGATAACTCTCTTCCGAGTCAATATGGGCCACGGCAGCCAGGATCTGGTCGTAATGGGTGACAAAGTTGGACAGGTCGTTCTTGATGTTTGATTTGAGCAGAGGGGCGGCCTTGACCGAATCCAGGATACCCAGGACGGTTTTAAAGTTCAGTTTAACAAAGTCGCACTTTTCCTGTTTTGTTGACTGCTCAAGGTCCCGGAGTTTTTGCAGCACCTTGTACTCGGTGGAGCAGAGGGCAATGGCCTTTTCCGTGAATGAGGTGAAATCAGCCGGTGTATTGCAGATCCCCTGGGCCGTCTCTATGATTTTTTCCACTTCAAATTCACGTTTGTGCGGGACATCGTCAAACTGCTTTTTAATGATGTCAAAGATATCTTTCTGCCGCATATGCCCTGATATTTCCAGGGTCTTGAGGCGTTTGGACCGGATCAGTGCCGGGTCCAGGATGTCCAGGCGGTTGGTGGTTAAAACGGTGAATACCTTGTTCAGGGGGATTTCACCGTCGATGATGTTCAGGAATTTATTGGTCAGGGCATCTGAGGGCTGGCCTCCGGTGCCGCTCCGCTTGGGGGCAAGGGCGTCGCCTTCGTCAAAAAAGATAACCGTGGGGGCCACCATCTTGGCGATATCATAGACCTTTTCCAGGTTGGAAACCGCCCCGTGGACCGGGCTGGAGGGGTCCTGGAGCGCCGAAGGCGAGGTGGCGATGTCATGGACCTTGAGGTTAGAGGAGAGCCAGGTCCTGACCAGAAAGGTTTTACCGCTGCCAGGCGGGCCGGTGAGAACCACCCCCTTGTCCTCGCTCACCCCGTAGTTGAAGCAGTTGTTGGCCATTTCTGAGAACTTGTCCTTGATGTCTCCCACATACTCTTCCCAGGTGACGTTCCGGTCCATCCGGTCCACAACCTTGTTGTAGAGTTCGCCGTATACGTTCTTGGCCACCAGCTGGAAGGCCGACCGGATCAGGATGCTGTTGTCCAGGAATTCAACGATGAAATCCCCGCGGATATTGATAATGGACTCGATAAGCTTTCTGACGTAGGCCGGGCTGACCTTCAGGCTTCTCTCCTTGAAAATCTCGTAAATCCGTTCCGCGGCACGGTCCAGTTCTTCGGAGTCCGGGGTATACTTGCTGGGGATCTGGTGGCGGTTGATCTCCAGGAAGATGATCTTTTTCAGGTTGTCCTTGTTCATCCAGTACTTTGAGATATCAATGATGCAGCCCTTTTCCACAAAGCGGCGGTAAATGGCTGAGTCAAAGCGGTGGGCCTGGTCCGAGGTGGCGATGAGAAAACAGTCCCGCCGGCCGTCAATGATTTCATCCAGGACGATATTGGTGGTGTCGATAAGGGTGCGCTGTTGTTTTTCCGCGCCCCCGCCCCCCGGGCTGCTCTCAGACTTGCCAAATGCGGAATGGGCCTCTTCTATATGGCGGATGGAGGTTACCTTGGGGTGGCCCATGGCCCGTTTGAAATAGTTGCCCGGCTCTCCGGACAGGGCGGTCTGGTAGTCATTGGGGGTGATGATGGAGGAATCCACCTCAATACCCTGTTCCTCAAAGTGGGTCAGGTTTTTCATGATCCGCTTTTTAAAGATCCGGCGCAGGACGGGGATGGCTGCCAGGCGGCGGTAAAAGTCCAGTTTTTTCTTCCTGGCGATTTTCATGGCAAATTCGGGATCCACCTCTTCCAGGGTGGCGAACAGGCTGTGTTTTGCAAGGATCTCCTCTTTTTTCAGCCGCCAGTCCACAGCCGGGATCACCTCGTTTCTGAACACGACCTTTTCCAGGGCCTCCCTTACCGTGGCGCTTTTTCCGCTGCCCGAGCTGCCTTCCACAAGCATGATAGGGGCTTTTGGGACGTCGGGGTCCTCAAGGTGGTCTTTTCGGAGGTGGGCGCGGTAGATTTTGTCAAACATCTCCTCCAGTTCCACGGGAACGTGGAAATCCGTGAGTTCACAATCCAGAACCGCAATGAGATAGTGATATTCCGCCCGGGTCAGCTCCTTTTCAATGATCCGGTTCCAGGAGGCCCCCGGGTTTGTCTCCCCGGAGTAGAGGAACCGCTTTTTCCAGTCCCTGAGAATGGTGGGATTGTTGAGTACGTTCATCCGCTTTTTTTTCCTGCGCATGAAGAAAATCACATAGAGCAGTTCTTTAAGCCCTGAAACCAGGGCATTGGGCGGGGTATACTGGTTCAGCCGCGACCTGACAAAGGCTTTGGTGTCGTAACTCCAGGAGCCGACCATGGATTCGATTTTTTGAATGGTCGACTCAGGAAGGGTGATATATGTCTTCTGTTTTGTAACGCGTTTGGCCATGTGCGCCTCCCCGGCATAAGAAACTTAGGGTGTGGAATTCTGGGCTGTTTCCGAGCTGCCTTCCGGTTTTACCTGTTCCCCGGCAAGGGGCGGCAGGGTCATGGACGGCGGCCGGTTGCTGCCGTGGAGCACAAATGTTTTCTGGGTTCCCTGGTTTTTCTCATATGCCGTTGCCCATTTCTGCTGGGAGAGGAATTCGAACAGGGCCGGGTTCACCCGCTGGTCCTCAGCACCCCCGAGGGCCAGATGAAGGGACTGGATCCCTTCCAGATAGGCCCTGTAAAGTTTCCTGATCCGGTCGGATTCCTGGTCTGCCGCATAGTTTTCCGCCTCAGCAATGAGCTGGCGGCGCTTCTTCTCTTCCGTGGCTTCCACCAGCTGGTCCCCGAAACGGGTTTCGTTGAGCACAAAACTGACCACCTCTATGCCGTACTTGCCTTCAAGGGTGGGGCCGTCTTTGTTTATGGGCCGGTTTTTCAGGGCCTGGAATATTTCCTCTTTAATGGTTTCACGGTCGGAGATCAGCTTGTTGACCTCTTCTCCCTGGAGAATATCCTTGGCAATACCGTCAAAATCCCCCTGGAGCAGGATCTCGGGGGAGAGGTTTTCAATTCCCCATTTTTTCAGGTTCTTTATTTTGAACGTCATGAGCGCCGAGGTCCAGAGGGCCACATTTTCCTGGGAGATTATCTTAATGGGTGCGGAAGAGCCTCCCAGGTACATGTTCTGGTTCATCAGCGGGACCTCTTTTTCCAGTTTGGTGAAAAAGGGAAGCCTGTAATGCCACCCCACATCCACAATGGCCTGGCGTTTCCCCCCGAACTGCTCCAGAATGACGGCATAGTTGAGCTTGACCTTGTAAATCACCTGGGTGGAATAGACAATGGCTGCCAAAGAGTAAAACAGCGCGATAATCAAGAAGATAAATGCGGTTCTCCTGGCCATGGTGATGACCCGGGCCCGCTGTAGAAAAACCTGAGACTGATCAGTCATACCTGCTCCTTTCCCGGAATAAAGGACCAAAATTTAAAGGCTGAAATTTCTTTAGGAAAGGGGCCGCGTAAGAATTAGCTCACAGTCTGTCTGCAAAATACCCAATGTTTTAAGGGGTTTTATAAACAGACTCAGGTGAAGTTATTTTTGCGCGATCCCAAAGCATACAAATTGTATATGGAGTTCAAAACTTAAAAGAGTATACATCAAGAGAGCTGTCCCGTCAAAAAATATTTACGGAACAGGCGCTTACAAAATAATCCGGATTCGCCTCCGGCGTTTTTTCAGGGGGGCTGTTTATTCCAGGAATTCCACCCGGTTCCTGCCGTTGGCCTTGGCCTGGTACAGGGCGTTGTCCGCCCTTGAGATCATGGACTGGATGCTGTCCCCCTCCTGGAACCCTGCCACCCCGAAACTGGCGGTCTGTTTTCCGGCACCGTCAAACCGGATTCCGGCGATTTTTTCGCAGAGCCCTTCTGCCATGTGAACCGCATTGCAGATATTGATTTCGGGACAGACAATGATGAACTCCTCGCCGCCCCAGCGGCCCAGGGTATCCGTGGCCCGGACATTGGTCTTAAGCAGGTCCGCAAACATCTTCAGCACGGTATCCCCTGTCTGGTGACCGTATGTGTCGTTGATGGCCTTGAAAAAATCAATATCGATGAGCATCAGGGACATATCGTGCTTGTGGCGGATGGTTCTCTGCAGCTCCAGGTCAAAGGTCTTTTCAACGTACCGGCGGTTGTAAAGCCCGGTCAGGCTGTCTGTGATGGAGATATACTCCAGTTCCCTGGTCTTGTCCCGGAGTTTGAGGTTGGCTGAGGCGATCTCCCTGTTGAGCCTGGCCAGTTTCCTGTTCCACAGGATGACGATGACCAGGACAGATCCGCCGATGCCCGCAATCCGCCACAGCAGGGTGTAGTCAATCTCCTGTGCCATCTCTATGGCCAGCCATTTGTTTCCGATGGCCTCCATCTCCTGGTTTTCCAGTGACCGCACAACTTTTGAAAGGATTGAGTGGAGGGTGGTATTTCCCTTTAGAACTGCAATGCGAAGGTCTTCGTCAATACCGGTGTGGCCTGCCACCTTAAGGTTGGTCAGTCCCTTTTGGCGGATATAATGGGAGGCCTGGGGCAGGCTCAGGATGGCCACATCCAGCAGCCCTGTGGAGACCTGTTCAAGACAGGCCCCGATGCTGTCCACTGAATGGTAGTCAAGCTTTGGGTATTTGGAGATGACCTTTTCAAAAATATTGGAACTGGGAACAATGCCCGTCCTCAGGTTTGCCAGGCCTGAAATCCCCCGGATAAAAGGGGTCTCGTCCCTGGCAATCAGGGCAACGTTGTATCCGGAGTGCCCGGCGGTAAAGTCCAGGTATTTCTGCCGGCCGCGGGTTTTACTGACCATGGGGAGGATGTCGCAGGAGCCGTCTTCAGCCCGGGCCAGGCCTTCGGAAAAAGAGGCAACCGGATAGGGAATCAGCGCTGTATCCAGGCGCTCACTGAAAATTTCCATTAAATCAGACGAAATTCCCATGGGCTGGGTGCCTTTTACGGCCGAGTAGGGCAGGCGCTCCCTTGAAAGGCAGTAGGTGAGCTGTTTTCTTTCTGCCAGCCATCCCCGCTCTTCCGGGGTAAGGCCCACATCATTGCCGCCTATCTTCCTGCCGGCCCTGGAAAACCACTTCTCCTTAAGGGCCCGCATCTCACTCAGGGTGATGTTGGACAGGGCCTTGTCCAGGATGGAGAAGAGAAGGGGATTTGACTTGAGCACGGCAAAGTGCATGGATGAGGTCTTCTGGAGTTCGTCGTTGTCCAGCCAGTTTGACAGGGCAAGATCGGTAAATCCGAACTTGGTAATCAGGTACCGGGCAATGCCCTCCTGCTCCACCGTGGCCGCCACCTTGCCCTGGTCCACGTATTCCAGGGCCTGGCGGCTGCTGCCCACCTCAATGATATGGACCTCCGGGTAATGGGTCCTGAAAAATTCAATGGTGGACCAGCCTTTTGGCATGGCGATAATTTTTCCGTCCAGGTCGTTGAGGGTGTGGAGGTCCCGGGTGTCCGACCGGTAGACCAATACATGCTTGGAGTGGTAGTAAGGGGCTGAGAACAGGGCCTTTTTCTGGCGCTCCGGGGTGATGCTCAGGGAGTGGAGAACGTCCAGTTCCCCCTCAAAGAACATATCCACCAACTCGTCCCAGGTATAGCCGTTGACATAGGTAAAGTCCAGGCCTGCCTTTTCAGCCAGAAGATCCATGAGTTCGATACCGAACCCTGCAGGTTCCCCGTCCGCCACAAAGTCAAAGGGCGGCCAGTCAAATTCATTGGAGACCTTTATCCTGGGATTGGCCTTTATATATGCCTGTTCCTCCACTGTGTATTCATAGGAAAACCCCCTGACCGCATCAGGGGGAGGGCTTGACTGCTCCCTGTTTGCGGCCCATGCTGCCGAGGCAGAAAAAACAAACGCGATAACGTAAAAAAACGTTATCGCGCTGTATCCGGGATATTTTAAACTTTTTTTATAGATAGGCATTCTATAGGTTTAGCATGTTCTCCAAGGCGATAAAAGCATCTTTTTTAATCCCCTCATCCACGGTGACGATATTGGCCCTGCCGATATTTTCAAGGGTGTGGAGCAGGTTTTTCAGGTTGATTTTATACATATTGGGGCAGAATGAATCATGGAGGGGCAGAATCTTTTTATCCGGGTGCTCTGCTGCCAGTCGTTCAATCAGGTTGATCTCCGTGCCGATAATGATGGTGCTGTTGGCAGGGGCATCGGTTACATACCTGACTATAAAGCTGGTTGAGCCGCAGGCATCTGCCAGGCTGACGACCTCATGGGTGCACTCGGGATGGACCACAATGCTGGCTTCGGGGAAGTTTTCCCTCATGTTCCGGATCTGGTCTGCGGTAAACCGGGTATGGACCAGGCAATACCCTTTCCACAGCAGCACCTTTGCCTTTTCCACAGCCGCCTTGGTATTCCCGCCCAGGGGTTTTTCAGGATCCCATACCAGCACTTCGTCCCCGGGGATATCCATGCCCATGGCCGTGTTCCGGCCAAGGTGCTCATCCGGGAAAAAAAAGATTTTCTCCCGCCGTTTAAAGGCCCATTCAAAGGCTGCGGGTGCATTGGATGAGGTGCAGACCGTGCCCTGGTAGTGTCCGCAATGGGCTTTAATGTGGGCATCCGAGTTCATATAGGCAATGGGGGTAATGCGCTCTTCACCTGCCACGGAAACTGCCTCTTTCCAGGCCCGTTCCACCAGCACGGCATCTGCCATATCCGCCATCCAGCAGCCTGCGTTCAGGTCCGGGATCTGTACTGTCTGGTTGTCCTTGGCCAGGATGGCGGCGCTTTCCGCCATGAAGTGGACCCCGCAGAATACGATGTACTTTGCATTTTCATCCCGGGCAGCCCGCTGGGCCAGGGCAAAGGAATCCCCCCGGTGGTCGCCGAGGTCCAAAATGTCCTTGCGCTGGTAATGGTGGGTC
>JAKSAX010000099.1 GCA_022361395.1 Desulfobacterales bacterium
GGTCATGGCCACGTAAAAGAGCCGCCGTTCTTCGTCAGGGTCGTCCACGGTTTCCCCGTCCCTGGCATAGGGGATCATCCCCTCCTCGCAACCGGTGACAAAGACCACGGGGAACTCCAGGCCTTTGGCCGCATGCATGGTCATCAGCGATACTTTTTCCACCCCTTTTTCCAGAAGATCCTGATCCTGGTTCAGCCGCAACCCGTCCAGAAGATCCCCGGGATTCGGAAAAATCCGGGCAAGGGAGACCAGGCGCTCCCAGGCTGCGGACAAGTCATCACCGGGCTTCCCGGCCTTATCCGGGTCTCCCCCTGTACCGAGCATGCCCGCGGCCTTTTCCAGAAACACCTCACTGGTCAGGCCGCCGGCCATCTCCCGTATGGACAGAAGGCCGGATTTAAAATCCCCTGCCAGGGCTTTTTCCCTGTTTTCACCCTGCCACTCGGTTAAAACGGTTTCATCTGCAGCCGAGCCCCTGGCAAGGATTATTCTTAACAGGCTCAAGGCCTCCCTGACCCCTGGCATGGTGAACCAGTCCTCGCGGTCTGCAGTCTGAAAAGGGATGCCTGCGGCTTCAAAGGCCCGGGCAAAGGCCTGGCACTGCCGGCGGGTCCGGTAGAGAACGGCAAAATCGGCAAAGGAATACTCCTTTCCTGTATCTGCGATACCGTCTGCGCCACCTGCCTTTCCCGCATCCACGGACAAAAAGGAGAGCCCCCCCACCAGTTCTTCGATCATTTTCCCCGCGGCCACGGCTTCGGCGCTTTCAGAAGCGGTCTCTTTAATCACCACCTTCTGGGATGTCTCAAGGCTGGAAAAGATCTTCCTGGTTTCATCGGCATCAGGATCCCGGTCTCTGGTGGATATCATCTGGAAGGAGGCGTCCAGAATGGTCTGGGTGGACCGGTAATTCTGACGCAGCCGGATCTGTTCGCACCCGGGGTAATCTAGGGTAAATTTTTTAAAAAAACGGTTGTCAGATCCCCGGAAACCGTAAATGGACTGGTCCGGGTCGCCGATCACAAGGATGTGGCTGTTCTTTGCCAGGAGTTTTACAAGCCTGTACTGGCCAAGGTTGAGATCCTGATACTCATCCACAAAGATATGGGTGAACCGCTCCCGGATCTTTGCCCGAAGCGCCCCGTTCTCTGACAGGTCTTTAAAGCATAAAAAAATCAGATCCTCAAAGTCTGCCAGGTTCTGCTCCATGCAGATCCGGTTGTAGGCCCTGTAGATCCCGGCAACCTGGCCGGCCTCATCCCCTGTTGCTGGCGACAGGTCATCATCCGGTCCCAGCAGCTGCTGCTTGCAGGTGGAAATCAACCCGTCTATCTGCTTAAGCCTCCGCTTTGGCAGTGATTTTCCCTCAGCATCCAGGCAGGCTTTTTCCAGGAGTTCCATCCGGAGTTCATCTTCCATCAGCCCCCGGCTGAACCCGGTACACTCCTTTAAAAGGCTCAGGCAAAACCCGTGAAAGGTGGCGGCAACCACCTTGCCGCCTGCCTGTGCCTGATCCCCGGGCCTGAACGCCTCTATGCGCTGGGAAAGCTCTTTGGCCGCTTTATTGGTAAATGTCAGGGCCAGGATATTGTTCGGTGCAATCCCCCGGTCCGAGATCAGCCAGGCGATTCTTGCCGTGAGGGTCCGGGTTTTTCCCGTGCCGGGTCCGGCCTGGATCAGGACTGCCCTGGAAGAAGAGCGCACTGCCCGGTCCTGATCCGGGTTCAGCCCGTCCAGGAGCCCCTGGGGTTTGGCAGGTGATTTTTTTTCCTTTTTTCTCAGTTTGACTCTGGGGACAGACGCAGGTTTTCCAGCCTTCTCCTTTTCCGCCTTTGTTTTTCTCTTCTTTTTCTTGGGCAGGTCAAAGAGCAGGTTTTTCTCCCCCCGGATAGTCTCTTTTTCCTCACGGGTAAAAATGTTGACCTTTCCGAACTCCCCGTCATATCCCGGATCAATGTGGAGATCCCCGGCCCGCATCTTTTTTACAGCCTCGGCAAGCAGCGGCACACCTGCGGCATCAATCTCGTCAAAAGACCTGTGTGTCAGGATGCCAAGCTCGGGCCCCAGGTTTTCTATGGCCTTATTATAATACCCGGTCACCTTTTTGGTTTTGGGCCCCACTTCAAAAATCTCGGAGAGAATATCAGCCAGAGGCACCAGATAGGAGTGGGGGTGGCGGTTTTCAGGCATGTATCCTTCGGGCCGGTCTGCCAGTTCCCTGACCCTGTAAAGCACCCCGAGGGTGAGGGGCCTGCCGCATTCGGGACAGATACCGTTAATCCCGGCAGTATCATCGGGATTCAGCCTAATATTGCACTTGCGGTGGCCGTCATAGTGGTATTTGCCCTGGTCCGGATACATGTCCAGGGTTCCCCTGTAGGCAGAGAGGTCACAGGTTTCAAGGGCCCTGCGGACTGCCCAGTAGTCCAGTTGCGTATCAAACACCGAGGCATTCCGGCCCAAAAATCCCGGCGAATGGGCATCGGAGTTGGAAATCAAGGTGATATTATCCAGGTTTTTCACCCGCCAGTTCATCGGGGGATCCGAGGAGAGCCCGGTTTCGCAGGCAAAAATATGGGAAGCCAAATCGTCGAAACACTCTTCAATGGTATCAAACCCGGATTTTGACCCGAACATGGAAAACCAGGGGGTCCAGATGTGGGCCGGCACCAGGAAGCCCTGGTCGCTGGTTTCCAGCATGATCTCCAGGAGGTTTCTGGCGTCCAGGCCCAGGATGGGACGGCCGTCCGACTTGATATTGCCGATGGCATCCAGGCGGGCGTTGAACCGTTTGGCCGTATCTATATCCGGCATATAGATGAGATTATGGTTTTTCCTGACCCGCCCATCCTTTTTATAGATGTTGGAAATTTCCGCCTGAAGGATAAAACGGACCTCATTGCGGCAGGATTCCGGCACCAGGGGATCAAGGGTTTCGGCAATCTCCTTTTTAAGTGAAAACAGCCCGGGTTCGGTTTCCTCTAATTTCGTTTCCAGCTCTTCCATCCATGCCGGATGGGTAAAATCCCCTGTGCCGATCAAGGTCAGCCCCTTGATCTGGGCAGCCTGGTATAAATTTTCCAGATCCAGATTCCTGGCCGTGGCCCGGGAATATTTAGAATGGATGTGCAGGTCGGCAGTAAATCTCATCTCTTTTTACCCGTTAGGTTTAATGTTTGATTCCAGGCATTATGTACATGATTTCCCCTTAATTTAAAAGCAGGATTCTGATAAAGAAAGGGAAACGCTAACGGCAAAAGGAGTTTTCATGATTGACGCGGCTGCTGAAAAAACCATCCGGGACTGGACGCCCCCGGAAAACATCACCATATCCGTATTGAATGCAGATCATCCGGAGCAAAAACACTTCAAGGCATTTGCCGGTGAATGGGCAGGCCTCTCTTCTGCCGTCACCTGGACAGATGATGATCAGGAAGCAGACCTGCCCGGATTCCGCCTGAAAGACAATATAACTTACTCGGCCCTCCCCCTGGAACGGGAATTGCCGCCCTTCCTGTCCGGGCTGGAAAACCTTGACCGGCCGCCCCTTTCCCCTGACATCCGGAAAATGCTTGACCGCATCCAGCTCCCCTGTGAACTCACCCTTTATATCGCCCTGCAGTGCCCCCACTGCCCCGGCATGGTAGACGCACTGATCCCCCTGGCAGCGTATTCAGATAAGATCCGGCTCCATATCATTGACGGTTCCATGTTCCGGGAACAGGCAAGTATTGACAAGGTTATGTCCGCCCCCTGCCTGATCCTGGACAAAGGATTCCGGTGGACCGGCAGCGTACCTGAAACAGAGGTGCTCTCCATGATCATCAACAGGGATCCGGCCCTGTTGAGCACTACCACCCTTAAGAACATTCTGGAAGAGGGGGATGCAGACTGGATAACGGAAGAGATGATCCGGGCCGGCACCATTTTTGACGGATTTTTAGGACTGATTCTCCATGAGACCTGGTCGGTCCGCCTCGGGGCCATGGTGGTGGTTGAAAGCCTGGCCGAACGCGCCCCGGATCTCGGACTCAAACTTGCCCCAATGCTCATCGGCCGTTTTGAGGAACAGGAGATCCCGGTACAGGGGGACATATTATATGTGCTGGGGGAAATCGGGGACCTTGAAACAGGGGCCTGGATCCGTGCATGTAAAAACAGGATAGCCCATGCGGATCTCAAGGATGCGGCAGATGATGCCATTGATGCTGTTGATTCACGGCTTGGATCCGGACAACGCTGATGTCCGGCCCGCATCCGGCACCAGCTCCGGCAGTTTAATCGATAGTTTTACCGTTCGGGCTTTTACCGCTGATTTATGATATGAATCCGTTCAACAACAATTGAGGAGTAAACAGATATGCCACATGTTATTGTAAAACTGTACAAGGGAAGATCCGACAGCCAGAAAAAAACACTTGCGGATAAAATAGCCGGGGACGTCATTGCGGTTACCGGGTGTAAGGAAAGGTCTGTCTCCGTCGCATTTGAAGAATTCGAGCCCGAAGACTGGACCGAGAAGGTATATTGTCCGGATATCCTTGAAGGAAAAGGAGAGCTTATCAAAAAACCGGGCTATGACCCCTTTGCCGGCAAAGAAGAAAAACAGGAAACCCGGGAAGAGGAACTGATGGCCTATGTAAGGGGAGCTGCCGAAGCAGCGGTTGCCGAAGATACCACTGGGCATTTCAACCCCATGTCCTGGCTGGATCTTGAACTGGAGGACAATCCCCAGTCCTTTGATCCGTTTTTCGACACGCCCTGGGATGAACTGCCGGACGAGGAAAAGGCAAAGCGGATGATGGCCATCAGACGGGTGTTGTAGGGAATCCATGGAAGAGTTAATCAAACGGTATGATCTTTCCCCCCACCCGGAAGGCGGCTATTTCAAGGAAGTCTACCGGTCCGCTCTTAAAGTTGTCTCCCCGGAAACCGGCAGCCCCCGCCATGCCGTGACCCAGATTTACTTTCTGCTGGCCGCCGGGCAGGTAAGCCGCTTCCACAGGGTGGCCCATGACGAGATCTGGCATTTTTACGAGGGCGCCCCCCTGACCCTGATCCGGTATGACGGAAAAACCGTCAGCAGCCGGATCATCGGGCCCGGAGAAGACTATACGGCTGTGATCCCCGGAAATGTCTGGCAGGCAGCCGAAAGCACGGGTGCCTACACCCTGGTGGGCTGTACAGTGGCCCCCGGC
Source organism: Desulfobacterales bacterium (assembly GCA_022361395.1). Taxonomy (GTDB): domain Bacteria; phylum Desulfobacterota; class Desulfobacteria; order Desulfobacterales; family Desulfobacteraceae; genus Desulfobacter. The sequence goes on from JAKSAX010000099.1 coordinate 5,199, forward strand.
TTTGACTTCAGCGATTTTTCATTTTTTGATGAAAAGGAAGCTGAGGCTTTCAAAGCCGGATACAAGGGATACGAACGTTTCATTTAAGGGTGCCGGCCCGTTGTCAGGCAGCCTGGGCATCTGCATTATGGGTATAGGTATAGGGGGTCTCAGTTTTACTCAGCCCCAGCAGACTGGTCAGGCTGGCATCGGTGGACTTCAGGCTGTCATATTTTTTGGCCATGGAGAGAATATCGTCCCAGCTTGAGTCATCTCCCATGAAATTCACCAGAGATGCGTTCCTGGAGGTCAGGGAATCGGCATAATTTACAATTTCACGGTTGGCGCTCATCTGCTTGAATGCCAGTTCAAACTCGGGATCTTCATTCAGGGCCTTTTCCAGATCTGATTTCCCGGTAAAGGATTCGGCAATGGTGATGTTGAATTCGGAATCCACGGACAGGCTGATCTGCTGATCCGGATCAATACCCAGGGTGGCAATGGCCTCTTCCAGCCTGGATTGGACGATCTTCTCCTGGGTATCGGCAGCACTCTTAAAATCACCCAGCTGCAGGGGACCTGTTGGATTCAGGCCCATGTTTTCCCTGACCCGGGCGTCTGCCACACCCTCTGAAAGAGAGACCTGGACCCCGCCGGTGTTCTTCGGGGCTTCTTCCTTTTCAGTTTCATCCGCAGCCGGTGTTGTGGTTGATGCAGACTGGGTTTCGCTTGCAGGCAGGTATTGATTGCCTGATGTGTATACGGAGGTACTGGTAATAAGGCTCATGGCTGTATCCTGTATAATTGGTTTTTACAGGATATCTAAAGCATAATATATACCACTGCCCCTGCCTATCTTAACCCGCTGATTTAAAACAGATTACAAAGCGTTACTTTATCCGGCCCTTCCTCCGGGCCGATACAATTTTCTTCAGGCAGGAAAATTTTTCCGGCTGAACCCGGCTTTGGAAAACCTGCCTTCCTGAAGGAGTTTCATTGACAAGAACGGATTCAGCCCCCATACTTTTGCATATCAGATGTTTATGACACCCAGGTTCTAAAGCCCACCTGGTGTTTACCCTCCCTGAAAGGGAATAGTTGAATGCGCATACATGCCGTTATCATCAGCCTTATTTTAATCTGGGCCGGCCTCGCAGCAGCAGAGGACAGGACCGTCCTGGTGCCGGTGGATAACTTCCCGCCCTTTCAGATTTTTCCCCATGACGGAGGCGAACCCTATGGAGAAGTCATGTCCGTGCTGCGGGCCGTCGTCAGAAAGGTCAACCTGGATAACGGGTACAGGCTGGGGCTTGCCTTTACACCGGACACACCGTTCAAACGCTGCCTGCTTATGATGAAAACCGGCAGGGCACAGCTCATCGGAGGGATTCAGGATAAGGCGGACCGGCGGGACTATATGGTCCTTATCCCGTACAAACCCAATTCCAACAAGATATTTTTGCTCAGGACCGGGGATTCGGGAAAAATCCGGTATCTGTCAGACCTTGAAGGAAAAATCGTGGGCACGGTTCTGGGATATACTTATTTCAAAGAATTTGATAAAAACCCCCGTATTGAAAAGAGCACGGCCAGGCACATTGAACTCTCCCTGAAAAAATTAGACGCAGGCCGGATTGATGCCGTGATCTGCCCGGAAAACCAGTGGCAGGTACTGAAGACGGAAAATCCGGATTTTGCTTCCCGGTTCAGGGTTGCGGCCTACCGGTATGACAGGTCCAACCCGGTGAACATAGGCATTTCCAAAAACTCCTGGCTGTCAGCCCCCGAGTATATCCGGGCCTTTGAGGCAGCCGTGGGGGAGATGAACCGGTCCGGAGAGATCGTGAAGCTGATAGCAGAATTTTACAGGACCTATTCCCATAAGGAGACACCATAATGAAAGTGATTCACTACTCGGAAATTCCCCCCGTTGCCATAGACAATGAGACGGTAAAAAATGTTGCCGGAAGGGTTTTGATAGGGAAGGATGACGGCGCTACAAATTTCTGCATGCGGCGGTTTGAAATCGGACCCGGGGGATTCACCCCGAAACACAGCCATGACTGGGAACATGAGGTATGGGTGCTTGGGGGCAGGGGCGAGGTTTTCATTGAGGATCAATGGCATGCCCTGAAAGAGGGGACGGCCGTCTTTGTGCCGCCGAATGTTGAACACCAGTTCCGGAATGTTTCCGGCGCCCCCTTTGCCTTTCTCTGCCTGGTTCCCCCGCAGTCCCCGGAGATTTAAGATGAAACCCAGAACCTGTGTGACACCGGAAGGCAGTTTCAGCGTAGGTATCCATGACCCGGGTTTCCGGGTGGAAAACCTGAGGGAAAATACTTTGATATCCGCACTTGGCCAATTGCCCGGCGGCACCCCGGTGGAAAACCGGGTCAACTATCCCTCCTCCTCTGTCAGCGCAGACCGCACCGACCGGATCTACGAAGTGGCCAATCCGTTCCCCTTCCGGGGCACCACATTTATTAATTCGGCATGGGCTGACCGCCACGCCGGCAGGCCGGAAACCATATCTGTCCCGGCAAAACCCGAGTGTTCTTTAACCGGCAGCCTTAAAGCCTGGCAGAAAGCCAGGGGAGGAGAGCCGGAAATCCCTCCGCTTCAGGAGATCCTGCCCCGCCCCATCATGCTTGCCCTGGCCCAGGCGTCCACAGATCCGGATGAACTGGCCACCCTGGCCGGAACCGCCTGTGACATCCTCTTTGATACGGCGGGCAACCCGACAGGCATTGGGTATAAGGAACTGGAAAACGGCACCCGGGTCCCCCGGGTCCACGACCACGAACTCTACGATGTCCTGGGCAACAACCCGTTCCTGCCGGATGACTACAAAGAGGTAATGGTACTGAGGCCCGGCATACAGGGAAACAGCGAAATCATCGGGGAAGTCACTGAAGACACCCATGTATTTGAATATCTGAGGCGGAACTCCTACATCCCCTGGGGACATTTTGCCTCCAATATGGCAAACGATGAGATCAGGTACCGGGCAAAAGATCTGACCCGGGCCGATATGGCGGGTATCCGCCACCTTTACTACCAGCGGATCTTTGTCCGGCTGGCAGAACAGCTTGACATCCCCCTGCCGGCAGCCGGACGCGCCCTCACAACAGATGAACTGGAAAACCTGAGAAAAGAGATCCGCACCCGGATATCCGGGGCAGGCAAGCTGGCCTTCAACTCTGCGCTCTGGGGGTGGAATTTCGGATTCGGGTTTGCCCAGTCCGGCCACAGGCTCCACGCCTCCCACCAGATGATCCACCAGCAGAATGCCATGGTGCCCGGTACAGTGCCGGACCGGGAGGGAAATCCCTATAACTGCTTTTCCTGCGGAGACCTGGTTACAGATTTTATCCGTGAATTCAAAGCAGCTTACGATACGGATTTCTTTGAGGCCTATCTCCGGGCCATCCGCACAAACCGGCGCACCGATGGTCAGGAGGAAGGCCCCTCTTCCCTGATTGTTTTCGAAGACGACAGGGTGATCCTCTTTGCCCCCAAGGCCCAGGTGAGTGAGTGGGAACTCCAGCTGACCACCAAAGCGCCCTGTGCCCATATACTGGACGCAGACACCCCGACCCGGGCCAGCCTGGACAATGCCATGCTGACAGCAGTGCAGGTACTGGAGACCCTGGGCGCCCAGATGGTCACCGGTGTGGAATTCTCAGGAAGGCTGGACACCCCTGCCATGGGCCAGCACCTGGTATACTCCTTTATTCCGCGGCTGCCCTATGCACCGGGCACCTTTTCAGAGGCCCAGCTCAGGTGGATCAGCGGCTGCTACCCCGAAGATTTTGCCCAGGCCTGCCGCAGGGCAATACCATCCGGCAAAGACTAAGGAGGCCCCATGATTCTCCATGATTTTACCTATGAATGGGACGGAAAAAGCAACGCCGGGAATCCTCCGATTTCCTGGTGGCCCGGTGCGTACCGGGTAAGAATCATCCGGCTGGGAGGGAAAGACGAGGATATCCATTACCTCTTCCCGGTTGCCGTTCTACTGAAATCCGTTAAAACCGGCGCGGTCATGAACACCTCACTGAAAAACTATATCCACAATTTTGCCGAACACCTGTCAAAAGCCTATGACCTGGATATAGCCAAAACCCTGTGGGTGGAACTGCGGGACAAGGTCAGGATCGCCCACCTCAACCCGGACCGGAAGCTGACCGAAAAAACCCTCTTCTCCTTCTCATGGCGGGAGGCAAGGCCCAATGAGCTGGATATGATCGCCCCCTATATTCAGGATCTTTAACCCGGCCGGGGCAGTGAAAGCTTCCCGGGTAAAATAAAATCCACGGAATACCATCCCGCTGCCGGCCATTGCCCGTTTGTAGGTGCACCCACCTACAAATGGGCAATAGCACAACCTATAAAACCCTACAAAAATACCCACATATAAAATCGGATTTCAGCCGATTGTGGAAATTCCCCAGCTTTATGACACTATACCCGGGCAAATTAACGGCGCGGCAAATGAAATTCTGCTTTGATCTTAATATGGAACTCAACCTGATCTTCAAAAAAAGCCCCGTGAATAAAGCCTGTTAAAAGCCGAGCAACACCATCTCCCGGCAGGAACAACGCTTGAGCATGCTGAGTGAGAAGGGAAAATAAAAAGCAATTAGGCTCTATCTGGTAAAAAAACGGTTTGTAAAAATCTTAATCGGAGGAAGCAAATGTCGTTGGAAAGTACTTACAGAGAGGCAATGGCCCTGAATGAAATCCAGGATATGGCGGAACGTGAAGTCAAAGCTCAGGAGTTTTTCAAAAAGCTGAACAAATCCGATCTGCCTGAAAACTTCAACTGGGCCGAAGAGATCTTTGAGGGCATTCATGTCAAGGAACGCGGTGACCAGCTGGCACTGATCTGGACGGATATGGATACGGATGCCGAAGCGCAGTATACTTATAAGGAATTGGCTGCCAACGGAAACAAGCTTCTTAATTTTTTACGGAAAAAAGGGGTTGAACAGGGAAACAACCTTTACATGCTGACCCCCATTGTTCCGGAAACCTGGTTTGCCACCTTTGCCGGTATCAAGGGCGGGCTGGTCTCCGTTCCCACGGCCACCACCATGACGGAACGGGAAATCCAGTTCCGGTTCGAAGCCTACAAACCGGATGTGATCGTTTCCTTTGAAGGGCTGACCGACCTTGTGGATGATGCCCTTGAAAAAGCAGACTGCACCCCCAAGGCAAAGATTGTTCTGGGAGAAAAGGCCGGCTGGATCTCTTACTCAACAATTGCCGAAGAAGCTGCCGAAGCAGAGGCTGCCGTAGTTAAGAGCGAAGATGTCCTCTTCTGCTTCTTTACCTCCGGCACAACAGGGCTTCCCAAACGGGTCGGGCACAGCGCGGTATCTTATCCTCTGGGACACCTGTCCACGGCGGTTATTATCGGTCTTGAGCCGGGGGATGTCCACCACAACCTGAGTGCCCCGGGATGGGCCAAATGGGCCTGGAGTTCCTTCTTCTCCCCCTTTAACATGGGTGCCACCGCCACCGGTTTCAACTTCACCGTCCTGGACATCAAAAAGTACATCGGTGCCGTAGCAAAATATAAAATAAACTCTTTCTGCGCACCGCCCACGGCCTGGCGTGCCTTTGTCGGCCTGGATCTTTCCGAGTATGACCTTTCCGCCATGAAGTACTCCCTGAGTGCGGGCGAGCCCCTGAACCCGGAAGTTATTGATCAGTGGTTAGAGGCCACCGGTACTGAAATCCGTGATTTCTACGGTCAGACCGAATCCACCGCCATGATCGGGAACCCGCCCTGGATGGCCAAAAAAATGCGTCTGGGCTCTTTCGGGTATCCCTCATACATGTACGACGTTATCCTGGCGGATGACGAAGGCAACGAGGTCACCGAACCCGATGTCACCGGTCACATTGTGGTCCGGCTGAGCGACTGGCGCGCCATCGGCCTGTTCCAGGAGTACATCGACAACGATGCCAAAACCCAGGAGGCTTTCAAGCACGGCCTTTACTTTACCGGTGACAAGGCCACCTTTGACAAAGACGGCTACTGGTGGTTCGTGGGCCGTTCCGACGATGTCATCAAATCTTCCGATTACCGCGTCGGCCCCTTTGAGGTGGAAAGCGCCCTTATCGAACATGCCGCTGTCATGGAAACCGCAGTTGTCGGTGTTCCCGATCCCAAACGGCATCAGCTGGTCAAAGCCTTTGTCATCCTGGCCCAGGGCCAGGAACCCTCAAAAGAGCTGGCCCTGGAATTGTTCAAGCACACCATTGAAGTCCTTGCCAAGTTCAAGATCCCCAGGATCATTGAATTCGTAGACGAGCTGCCCAAGACCATCTCCGGTAAAATCCGCCGGGTTGAACTCAGGGAAAACGAGGACGGCGAAAAGCAGGAAAAAGCAACCGAGTTTTACTACCATCAGTTCCCTGAACTGAGTTCCAAGAAGAAGTAAGCAGTACAAACACTCCTGTTACATTCCATCCGGAACCGCAGCCGTCACTCCCGGCAGCTGTTCCGGATGGTCTGTTTTCAGGGTTCCCGAACCAGGGAGCCGGACCGTGATTTAAATTTACCGGCCAATGCCTCGCCCGCTCTTTGAATCAGGGCGTAAAATGCCGGGACAAAAAATATCAGCAGCACCGTGGCCGCCAGCATACCGCTGAACACGGCCGTGCCCAGAGCCTGCCTGGAATTGGCTCCCGCACCTGTGGCCACCACCAGGGGAACCATGCCCAGGATAAAGGTGGCAGCCGTCATGAGAATGGGCCTGAACCTCAGCCTGGCGGCATTAAAGGCGGCGTCAAATATACTCTGCCCCTCCTCCCTGGAAATCTTTGCAAACTCGGTGATAAGGATGGCGGTCTTGCAGGAGAGGGCCACCAGCAGAATCAGTCCGATCTGGGTGTAGACATTGATATCCATGCCGCGGACCGCCACGGCCGCCACCGTGCCCAGCAGGGCCAGGGGAACGGATAAAATCACAGAGAGGGGAAGGCTCAGGCTCTCGTACTGGGCGCAGAGCACAAGGTAGACACAGAAAACGGCCAGAAGCAGAACCAGCAGGGTCTGGCCCTGGGCCGTCTTTTCCTGGAACGACATATCCGTCCATTCAAACCCCATCCCCTTTGGCAGGCTGGTCCCGGCCAGGGTCTCCATCTTTTCCATGGCCTGTCCCGAACTGATTCCTGTCCCCTGCCCGTTCATCATGGCCGAGGGGTAGAGGTTATGGCGGGTAATGGTCTGGGGGCCTAAGGTCTCGGCCACCTCGACAACACTGCCAAGGGGAATCATGGCAGTGTTCCGGCTTTTCACCTCCAGACGGCTGATATCCCCGGGCGCGGAGCGAAACTGGGCGTCGGCCTGGACCCTTACCTGGTAGGTTTTCCCGAATTTATTGAAATCATTCACGTAAACCGATCCGAGATTAGCCTGGAGGGTGTCAAACACATCTGACAGGGGAATATCCATGGACTTGACCTGGTTCCTGTCAACCAGGGCCTCAATCTGGGGCACATTGGCCCTGAAGGTGGAAAACACCCGCGACAGGTTCTGATCCCCGTTGGCAGCCGTCATCATCTTCATGGCCTCCTGCTGGAGCCGCTCCAGGCCGAGGTTGTTCCTGTCCTGGATCTGCATGGTAAAACCGCCTGCCGCCCCAAGCCCCAGGATGGCGGGCGGGGGGAATGCAAATATATTGGCCTCCTGGATAGGGGCTACCGCCCCCCAGATCTGCCCGATCATGGCGTCCAGGTCCAGTCCCCTGGGCAGCCGCTTTTCCCAGGGTTCGAACACGGTCCAGATCACTGCGGCATTAGAGGCGTTGGCCATATCCAGAATGGAAAACCCGGGAACGGATACATAATTTTCAATCCCTGGAATCCCTTTCAGGCGGTCATTGACAAGGTTGACCACTGCCTTGGTCCGGTCCAGGGAGGCGGCGTCTGGCAGTTGTACGGCAATCAATGCCCACCCCTGGTCTTCGGCAGGTACAAACCCCTTGGGCAGCTGGATAAATCCCCAGACCGCAGCACCTGTAATGCCTGCAAAGAGGATCAGCATGATAAAGGCCCGGCGGATCAGCCCGGCCACCAGTATGCCGTAAACAGACTGGACCCGGTCAAAACACCGGTTAAAGCCCCGGGCAAAAATATTGGGTCTTCCCGGCCCGGACGGCTTTAACAGCATTGCGGAAAGTGCGGGGCTCAGGGTCAGGGCATTGATGGTGGAAAAGACCGTGGCCGAGGCGATTGTCAGGGCAAACTGGCGGTAGAGTTCCCCTGTGGTTCCCCCCATAAAGGCCGTGGGAACAAACACGGATAAGAGGACCAGGGTGGTGGCGACCACAGGGCCTGTCACCTCCTTCATTGTCAGAACGGCTGCCTCCCTTGGGGCCATCCGGTTTTCCCGGATGTGGCGCATGGCGTTCTCCACCACCACAATGGCATCATCCACCACAATGCCGATGGCCAGCACCAGCCCGAAAAGGGAGAGCATATTGATGCTGACATCAAGGGCCGCCATCACGGCGAGGGTGCCGATGAGGGAGACCGGTATGGTCAGCACCGGTATGAGGCTGGCCCGCCAGTTCTGCAGGAAGACAAGAATGACCATAACCACAAGGATGACGGTAATAAAGAGGGTGGTGACCACCTCGTCAATGGACACCTCCACAAAGGTGGTGGCATCAAAGGGGATGTCGTAAGCCAGGCCCGGGGGAAAATTCTCCGACAGCTGAGCCATCCGTTCTTTCACCCGGTCGGCCACTGCCAGGGCATTGGCGCCGGGCTGGAGATAGATGCCGATGGCAGCCGAATCTTTTCCGTTTGCCTGGCTGGACACGTTGTAATCCTCTGCCCCGAGTTCCACCCTTGCCACATCCTTTATCCGGATCATCCGGCTGCCGGGCAGGGTTTTTATCACAATATCCTCAAACTCACCCGTTTCCTCCAGCCGCCCTCTCACGTTAACCGCATACTGAAAGGTCTGGCTGTCCCGGACGGGCATCTGGCCGATCTGCCCGGCAGCCACCTGTACGTTCTGCTCCCGGATAGCGGAAATCACCTCCGTTGTGGTAAGACCCAGGGCCTTAAGCCGGTCCGGGTCCAGCCAGATCCGCATGCTGTAGTCACTGGCACCGAACACCATAACGGATCCCACCCCCTGGAGCCGGCTCAGCTGGTCTTTGATATGGAGGGTGACGTAATTGTTAAGAAAGAGACTGTCGTACCTTTCATCCGGAGAGGTCACCGAGGCAAACATCAGGATCGTCGAAGACTGTTTGTTGACACTGATCCCCATGCGCTGGACCTCTTCCGGAAGCTGGGCTTCGGCCTGGGCCACCCGGTTCTGGACCATCACCATGGCCATGTCGATATCCGTACCGATTTCAAAGGAGACCGTCAGGGTATACTGGCCGTTGTTGGTGGAGGTGGAGTTCATGTAGAGCATGTTCTCCACCCCGTTGACCTGCTCTTCAATGGGCTGGGCAACCGTGGCCGCCAGCACCTTGGCGTTGGCCCCAGGATAGGTGGCCGTGACCTGTACCCTCGGGGGGGCGATTTCAGGATACTGGGCAATGGGCAGGGACTGCATGAGGACCAGCCCGGCCATGACAATGACCACTGAAACAGCCACTGCAAAAACGGGCCGGTGAATAAAAAATCTGCTGAACATCTGATCTCTCCTATGCTGACGCGCCTGCAGACGCGGTTGTGGCTGTTCCGGATATTTTTTCCACGGTTACCAGCGCGCCGGGACGGGCCTTCTGTATACCGTTGACAATCACCCTGTCTCCGGGGGTGAGCCCCCGGGTGATCACCCGCATCTGACCTTCCCTGGGGCCCGTGGCAACCGGCAGGTAACGGACCTTGTTATCAGCGTCGGCCACCAGAAGGAAGTGCCCCTTCTGATCTCTTCCAAGGGCTGTTTCCGGTACCAGGAGCGCCTCCCTGGGAACGCCCAGGGGAATCCTTATCTTTACATAAAGACCGGGCAGCAGGTCGTGGTCCGGGTTTGCAAAAATACCCCTGACCCGGATGGTGCCGCTGGTGTTGTCCATCCGGTTATGGATATAGTCGATCCTTCCCCGGTAAGGCCGGTCATCCTGGTTTGCCAGTCCAAGGAAAACAGGGGTACCTGTCCTGGCCGGAGAGGGCTGGGCACCCAAAAGTTCCCTGTAACGGAGCAGATCTCTTTCATTTACGGTAAAATAAGCATAGACAGAGTCATCCCTGACAATGGCCGTTAACAGGGTCCGTTCCCCTGCCCCCACAAGATTTCCCGCATCCACACGGTTCAGCCCGATCCGGCCGGATATGGGGGCGGTTACCCGGGTATAGGACATGTCCAGCACCGCCCGGGTTACCGCAGCCTCCGCAGATTCCACCCGGGCTGTTGCGGCTGCCAGATCCGCCCTGGCCTGAATGACAGCCACTTCACTCACGGCCTTGTCCCTGAACGCCTGCTCACGCCGGAGGCTTGTGGCCCGGGCCAGTTCACGGTCCGCCTTTTGAATGGCCAGGTTTGCCCGGGCCTCTTTCAGGAGGGCACGGTAAGGTGCCGGATCTATGGTGTATAAAACCTGTCCCTTCTCCACCTGGGCACCCGGGGTAAAATGAACCCTGGTCAGAATCCCCTCCACCCTGGCCCGGATATCTACCGATTCGAGGGCTTCGGTGGTGCCGGTGAACTCTGCAAAGTGGGTCAGTTTTCTGGTGACAGGGGTGCTCACCGTGACACTGGGCGGCGGCGGTGCCTGCACGGATGCGTTGACATCTTCGCCGGTACATCCGGTTATGAGTATTGTCAGGCCTGCCAGAAGTACAGTCAGGCAATGGATGATATATTTTTCTTTCATGGGTGGTTTCCTTTAATTGGTATGTTCAAAAGAGTCGGGGTCCCAGCCGCCGCCCAGCGCCGCGTACAGCCGGACAAAATTTGACGCACTCTCCCCCCGGGCAACGGCAAGCTGGTTTTCAAATTCCAGCAGGTCCCGCTGGGCATCCAGCACAGGCTGAAAATCCACCAGCCCTTTCCTGTAGAGGTCGGAGGACAGCTTTACGGATCTCCTGGCGGCAGATACGGACCTGTCCAGGGCTGCCAGGCGGCTGCGGTTTTCCACATAGGCTTTCAGGGCATTTTCAACCTCCCGCAGCCCGTTTAAAACAGATTGTTCGTATGCCAGCAGCGCCTGCCGGGTCAGGGCATCCTCAACCTTGATCTGGCTCCGGATCCGGTCCCTGGAAAAGATATTCCACCGCAGGGAGGGCCCCAGGGAAAAGACACGGCTTCCCGCATCAAAAAGATCGCCGGCACTTATGGATTCAAAGCCAAAGGAGCCGTCCAGGGAAAACCGGGGATAGAGATCTGCCGTGGCAACACCGGTCATGGCGGTATGTGCGGCAAGTATCCGTTCCGCTCTGCGGATATCCGGCCGCTGCCGCATAAGGTTGGCGGGCAGGCCGATGGCGGCCCTGGCCGGGGGAAGGGGAATGGGGTGCGAGAGCCTCAGTTCCCCGGTCAGGGTCCCAGGATGCCGGCCCAGGAGAACGGCCATATTGTTGATCCCCTGGGAGAGGGCTGTCTGAAGGGGCGGCACTTCAGCCTCCGCCCTTGCCAGCAGCCGTTCTGCCTGGGCCATGTCCAGGTCCGTGGCCAGGCCGTGGGTAAACCGGGACCGGATCAGTGCCAGCATCTCCCCCTGGGACCGGATGTTGGCCCTGGCAGATGCCAGCCTTGCCTGGTTGGTCCTGATATCAAGATAGGTCAGGGAGACATGGGAATAGACGGAAATCATCACATCGGTCCGGTCTTCCCGACTGGCCTGGTATTGGGCGGTTGCCGCTTCCACTGATCTGCGGACCCTGCCGAAAAGATCGATCTCCCAACTAGCCCCGATGCCCGGGGTATAAAAGGTCTCTTCATACCCTGCGCCTGCCGTGTTATCACTGCCCCGGTCCCGGGTGATGCCGGCGGTAATGTCAACATCCGGCCTGAGGTCCCCTGCGGCTACTCCAAGCCGGGCGCGGGTTTCGTCCACCCTGGCCATGGCCGTGAGCAGATCCAGGTTGCCGGCAGAGGCTGTTTTAATGAGCCGGTTTAAAACCGGATCGTTGAACAATTGCCACCATTGGACCACCAGGTCCTTGTCCGGTGTCAGGGCAGGGTCTTCCTCCAGCTGCCAGTGGTCTGAGACCCGGACGGCAGGCGGCGAATAATCAGGTCCCACGGCTGAGCAGCCGGTCAGGACGGCGATAAAAGCGCCAAGAATAATAATCCGGAACCTGATTGTTAAGGTTGTTTTCATGGGAATACTCTGTTTCAATGGTTACTCCATTATAAATGATTGAATATTCGTTCAATACGAGGTTAAAAAAATTAATATCTAATAGCGGATGGCCGCCCAGACAGCATCCACAATATCATCCACAAGCTCATCCGTAAGCTCAATCAGGCCCACAGCCTGCTTCTGGGCCAGGGAACTTGCCACATCGATGATAAGCGTCCCGAAAACCGGTCCGGGCAGGTCTTTGATGATCATCTCCTTCTGGGCCCTGTCCATGATATCCGTGATGCCTTTTGTATGAACGCGCATTTCGGTTTCAACCTGGCAGGTAAAATAGGGAGAGGTGCCGAACTGCTGCATAAAACTGGTAATCCCGGGCTGGGTCAGGTGGTACCGGAAACACTTTTCCACAATGTACCGGACCTGTGCGCTCAGGGGCTGGGCCGGGTCGAGCCCCTCATAAATAGCGTCAGCCATTTTCCTCTTCTGGGCCTTATACAGTTCAAGGATCAATTCATCCTTGTTTTCAAAATAATGATAAATAATACCGGCACTGACACCGGCCTCCTTTGCCACCTTTGACATGGCTGTCCCGTGAAAGCCCTTTTCCGAAATCAGCTTTAACGTGGCATCCAGAATTTTTAACCGTTTTTCTTCACCTGGTTCGGTAACCATTTGCCCTTCCCAACAGATTGAATGTTCGTTCAACAATAATGCATTGAATTTCAGATGTCAATACCAGGGGTATGATTTGCTCCGGGAATCTGGACAGGCAATTCAATGGGTGGTATGATTTAAGGAATTGTTACCCGACCCACACCCGCTGGATTTCTTCCGTAAAACCGGGAACTTAGCCTACGCAAAAACCATGGAGGAGTATTATGCCCTCTCCTTTTTCCGCCAAAACTTCCAGAGATCTTCTGCCACGCCCCCTGGCAATTATATACGGGCTGCTTCTGTTTACACTTTTGGGGGCAGCCGGGTGCACCATTCTCCCTGAAAACAGCCTATCCCTGTCCCAGCGGTCAACGGTGATCCGGAACGATGAAACCGTAAAACAGGTGTTGTCCAAAGCGGTTCTTGAAGAATCAGGCGATCCGGCGGTAAACCATATCCGGGTGCTCCATCTTCAAGGCCCCCCCTATGAAATGGGATTCCAGCATGGCCGTCTTCTGAAACGGGAGGTCAGGGATGCGGTCTACCATGTATTGAGGAAGGTCGGCATTCTCGTTCCCCTTGACACCCTGGACGAGGTCTGGGATCTCATGGCACCCTATATTCCGGTTGAAGAAAAAGAGGAGATGCGGGGGCTTGCCCATGGGGCCGGCATCCCCCTGCGCCTGATCCACTGGGTTCACGCCCTGCCCGAACTTTCGGAATACAGGGGCAGAAAGCAATTCCGCCACAGGCTTTCAGGCACCAGCTGCAGCAACCTGGCAGCTTTTGGCCAGGCCACGGCCGGCCGGACGTTTTTACAGCTCAGGGTACTGGACTGGAACCGGGAACTGGGCACCCATAAATGGCCGGTGATCCTTGTCCACCGGCCGGATAAGGGAAATGCCTCGGTCACCTTTTCATTTGCCGGGTTCATCGGCGCCGTATCCGGGATGAATGACAGGCACATGGCCTTTGGGGAAAAGGGGGAGGGAAACAAAGCCGCTGAAACCCTTGAGGGGACCCCATTTGTCTTTCTCTTCAGGAAGCTGATGCGTGAGGCCGGCACCCTGGACCGGGCCGTGGAGATGATCCGGGAGGCGAAAAGGACCTGCGCCTATTCATTTCTGATCAGCGATGCCAAGTCCGGCACCACCAAAGCGGTTTTGATATTTTCCGACAAGGACAAAATAAAAATTTACGAACCGGGCAGGTCTTTTACCGACCCCAGGGACCGGAAGGAATATCCCGGACTGAAGGATGTGGTCTACAACGGCGCTGACAAAAAAGACCTGTTCCGGGCCATCACCTCAGCTTACGGCAGGATTGATACTGAAGCCCTTAAGGAGATTGCCGTAAAGGTGGCCCGGAAGAGCAACATCCAGAACGTGATCTTCAACCCGGTAACCCTGGAATCCTGGGTCAGCCACGCCGCCACACCCGTCCGGGACGAAAAGGGAAGGGCCGCAAACCAGGCCTGGTTCTACTTTAACTTCAAGGATGCGCTGCAATAACAAAATATGTTCAGAAAAGATAAACCACCGGAGCCTCCCTTCAGTTGCAAAATGCTGAAGAACAAAGCGGCATTTGCCGTGCAGGGGGTGCGGCTAAAAGTTAAACCGGGACAAAATTGCAAGAACCGCCATAGGATGAGAGGACTGGTGACCGGGCGGTTCATCTCACTTGTCCTGGCCGCAGCACTTGCCTGCGGATGTGCTAAACAGTCCCTGAATCCGGATTACAGGGGACCTGCCCCCCTGCCCCGGTCCATCAGCCAGGTATTTCTCTACGAGAAAAACCTTAATGGGACGGACGAAACCGTCACCCGCCGGACCTCCGGTTACGACCTGATCCGGCTCAGGGTGGCCCGGGAACCGGGGGAAGCCCCTGTTGTAGCGGACTACTTTAAAAACAAAGCCCCGGGGAAAAACAGTTTAATCCTTGTCCTACCTATCCTGGGAGGTAAAAACACCCATGCCAACAAGTTTGCCCTTTTTTTCACCGAAAACGGATATTCAAGCGTTGTGGTTCACCGGAAAAAGGATTTCAGGGACTGGTTTGACTTTGACAGCATCGATCAAATGACCCTGAGCGCGGTGACCGACATCCGGAGGGTCCTGGACTGGGCAGGCACCCGGCCGGAGATTGACGCCGCCAGCATTGGCATCACGGGCATCAGCCTCGGGGGAATGGGTGCCCTTTTTGCAACGGCTGTTGACCCCCGCATCAAAGCGGCCGTGATCATGCTGACCGGCGGGAATTTCCCCTATATTCTCACCCATTCCGGGGAAAAACGGATCCGGGAAAAACGCATTCCTTACATGGAAAGGGAAAGGCTTACAAAAGAGAGGTTTCACGCCAGGATGAAGGTGTCCGTAAAACTGGATCCCATGGGTGTTGCCCCTTATATGGATGCGAGAAAACTGCTTCTGATCCTGGCCGTGTTCGACCGGGTGATTCCCTCTGAAACCGGCAGAGCCCTTCAGAGAAAAATGGGAGGGCCGGAAACGGTTTACCTGTTCACGGGACACTATTCCTCGGGCCTGTTCTTCTCCCATGTCAAACGGAAAAGCCTGGGGTTCTTCAACAGATCCCTTGGCTCCTGAACTCTGTTTTACTTCCGGGTTTTACTTCCGGCTTATCTTGGGTGTAAACCTCCTGGGCGGTCCGGCCAGGTTGAGGCCCGCCGCCCGGACCATTCCCCGGAGCATGTGGATGAATATATACTGGTGAAACGGGTAAAGCAGATACCAGTAAATGATCCCCCCAAGCCCCCGGGGCAGGAACCGGGACAGGAGCGTCAGCCGGCATTCGGTGTCGTTGATGCGCGCCATGCTGATCTCCAGAAGGGCCTGGCCGGGCATTTTCATATCGGCCCGGAGCAATAGTTTTGACTCCGGTGCTGCATCCAGGACCCGCCAGAAGTCCAGGGCATCCCCCACCTGCAGGTGGGAAGCCGACCGCCGTCCCCGGATAAGCCCCACGCCACCGATGAGCTGATCCAGGAATCCCCTGATCTGCCAGAGGGTATCAGCGGCATAGTATCCTGTTTTTCCGCCCAGCCCGTATACAGTCTCCCAGAGCTGCCGGGTGGTTCCCTTCACCCTTCCGCGGTATCCGCATTCCAGAACAGTCCCCCCGGAATAAGCGGCATCCCCGCAGTGCGCCCACTCCGGGAACCGGATTTCGCCGGCATCAGCCCAGCAGGTATCCACCTGCTCCTGCCGGACCCGGTCCAGGGCTCTCCGGATCGCCTTTCGGCAGGAGAGACGGTCCTGGGGGATAAGCCCGGTTATACTGTCTTCCGTACAAACCGTAGGCAGACTCAATCCTTCGGTCAGGGGCTGTGCAATGACAGCCGGTACAGGGGTCACCAGATGAATCCAGAGAGATGAGAGCCTGGGAGTCAATACCGGCACCGGAAGCATCACCGGCCTCGGAAGGCCGGCCTCTGATGCGAACATGCTGAAAAGATCCCTGTAAGCCACTACCTCAGGCCCCCCGATATCAAAGGTTCTGCCCCGGGTTTCAGGCACTTCAAGGCACCCTTTCAGATATCCGAGCACATTGGTTATGGCTATAGGCTGTGTGGGCATGGACACCCACCTGGGAGTGATCATCACCGGCAGGCGCTCGGCCAGGTAACGGAGGATCTCAAAACTGGCACTGCCCGAGCCAAGTATCATTGCGGCCCTGAGCACGGTTGCAGGCACCCGGCCCTCCTGGAGTATACGGCCCACCTCGTTCCGTGACACCAGGTGACGGCTGATGTTACGGTGACGGACATCGCCCAGGCCGCCCAGGTAAATAATATGTTCCGCCCCTGCGGCTTCGGCAGCCCCGGCCATGTTCCGGGCACCGGCCCGGTCGGCATGGCGGTATTTCCCCTTCCGGGAGATCATGGAATGTACCAGGTAATAAACCGTGCCGCAGCCGGATACCGCCTTTTCCAGGGATGCGGCATCCATGATATCGCCCCGGACAAGGTGGACACGGGGATGGCGTGCCCAGGGCCTGGACGCCATTTTTTCAAGGGACCGCCCCATGGTGCGGACCCTGTAGCCGGATTCCAGCAGCAGGGGCACCAGGCGGCCGGCGACATAACCGGTGGCCCCGGTAACCAGGACCGGGGAATCTGTTTTATTATCTGCCATGGCAACTCCTTTACAGGTCTCTGGGATCGTATGCCCAGTGGAGGAGTGTCTGCCGCTGTTTCGGCCGGCAGAGCCGGTCTCCGGGACGGCAGTTTTTCCTGATGGCCCCCAAATGGCGGCGAATGGCCTTCCAGCGGCCTATCTGCCGCAAATCCTCTTTCCCCAGGCGGCGCCCCGTGTAATACCTGCAATACCACTGAAACCAGCCTCTTGGGTCCTCCGGATGAATCCACCCTTTGTCCTGCCAGTGGGACAGGGGAAGCGAGGCACCCACGCCGTAGTAATTCAGGGTAATATCTTTTCCCTGTGGCGAAAGCCTTGCATTCTCAAACCAGTTTTCGGGGAATTCGTCACGGCAGTCGGTCATATACTTTCCGCCGAAGATCCCCAGCGACAATAGTTGCGCAGGTGTCAGCTCCGGACGGAATCCGGGATGGAAATCCTCTCCGGGCGGAGCCACCCGTTCGTAACGATATCCTGTCTGCATGCGGTCATTTACGATAATCTTCATATGAGGTACCTGTTTCCGGTTTGACCGGTTATTTTGAAAGGACAAAATGAAAAATTTGGTTTCAATTTTAAATAAATCCTATATATTGAACTGTATAAAGTCAATACGATTCCCCTTTAATTCACCGGATGCCGGACTCACTGGAGGCGCCCATGCTTTCGCCCATTAAAATAGGTATCAGTGCCTGTCTGCTCGGACAAAAAGTGCGGTACGACGGCGGACACAGCCATGACCGCTTCCTCACCGGAACCCTGGGGCTGTTTGCAGAATATGTCCCGGTGTGCCCGGAAGTGGAGTGCGGCATGCCCGTACCGCGTGATTCCCTCCGCCTGGCCGGGGACCCGGCCGCCCCCAGGCTGGAGGTCCGTAAAACCGGTGAAGACCGGACCGGCCAGATGAATCAATGGATTCCGGACAAGCTTGATGAACTTGAAAAATACGACCTGTGCGGATTTATCTTCCGCGGCAAATCCCCCAGCAGCGGCCTCTACCGGATCAGGGTTTACGGTGATGACGGAAAGGTAAGAAAAACCGGGACAGGACTGTTTGCCAGGGCATTTACAAAACGTTTCCCGCGGATTCCCGTGGAAGAGGCCGGCAGGCTGAACGATCCGAAACTCCGGGAACATTTTATCGAGACCATATTCTCCCTCCAGCGGTGGCGGCATCTGATAGCCGCCCGCAGAACATTGGGAGGGCTGGTGGAGTTCCACACCCGCAACAAGCTGCTGATCCTCTCCCACAGCCAGACCCATTACCGCCGGATGGGCCGGCTGGTGGCCCAGGGAAAGCAGACGGAGATCAACAGGCTTTTCTGCAGCTACGAAGAGCTTCTCCTTAAAGCCCTGAACCTTAAAACCACCCCGAAAAAGAATATCAACGTTCTCCAGCATGCCATGGGCTTTTTCAAACGTGACCTCACCGGCCCTGAAAAACAGGAACTGCTAACGGTTTTCGATCAGTTCAGGGAAGGCTATGTCCCCCTGATTGTGCCCATCACCCTCATCAGGCATTACGTGCTCAAGTATGACCAACCCTGGCTCAAATCCCAGACATACCTGAATCCCCACCCCTTTGAACTGAAGCTGAGAAACTACTTTTAAATATCCGGGCAAGGCAGGCTTTTATCCCCGTGGCGGGGCTGTGGAGTCTCTGACCACAAGGCGGACCCCCATCATCTCCTGGACCGGTTTTCCCTTCTCCTCCCGGGTCTGGGACATCAGGATTTCAGTTGCCCGGCGGCCCATGTCATAGGCCGGCTGATAAATGGTGGTCAGCCGCGGATAGACATAGGAGGAAAGCGGCATGTCGTCAAACCCGACAACGGAAAGATTCCCGGGCACATCCAGCCCCATCTCCCTGGCGCCTTCCATGGCACTCAGGGCCACCAGGTCATTGGAGCAGAATACCGCAGTGGGCGGGCTGTCGGAAGAGAGCAGCTCCTGAACGCACTCCTTGACGTTGCCAAGGCCGAAACCGGTCTGACGGAGCATCTTTGCATCATAGGGAATGTCATGGTCTTTCAGGCATTTTTTATAACCGTGCCACCGGTGGAAACTCCGGTCGGAGATACTGAAATTACCGGCCAGCATGGCGATACGGGTATGGCCCAGTTTGATGAGGTGCTCCGTGGCGCGGTAGCCGCCCAGATAATTGTCCACCCCCACGGCTGACATGGGGCCTTTGCGTACCGTGCTGTACAGCAGTACAAAGGGGAACCCGTCATCCTGGAGCCGTTTCAGGATCTCTCCCTGCATATTGGTGGTGGTGATGATCAGCCCTTCCACCTGCCGTTCGCGCAGCACCTCAATGAGCTTGGCCTCCTTATCCCCGTCATAGTAGGAGTTACCCAGGATCACATGGAAATCACCGGTGCCGGCAACATCCTGGACACCCCGGGTGGATTCGGCAAACACCGGGTTGCTGATGGTGGGGATGATGAGGCCGATGGTATTAGAACGCTTGGTCACAAATCCCCTTGCCAGGGCATTGTATTGGTACCGGCAGGTTTTCATGGCCCGGTATACCTTTTCACGGGTCTCCTCTTTCACCTGGTCCGGGGAATTAATGACCCGTGATACGGTAGCCGTGGAGACCCCCGCAATCTTAGCCACATCCAGGATAGTGCTCATCGGCCCCATCAATTTTCTTTCCGGCTGAAGTAAAGATTGGCAAAGGCTGCCAGGGACGTCCCCACAATCAGCAGGAATGAAATGGCATTAATGACCGGTGTGCTGCCGTCCCGGACCTGGAGGTAGAGGTTGATGGGAAGTGTGGCTTCCGATCCCACCAGGAACAGGGTGGTGTTAAAGTTTTCAAAGGACATCAAAAAGGCAACGGCGCCTGCGCTGATAATGGCGGGCCGCAGGAATTTCAGGGTAATGTACCGGATCACCTCAAACCGGCTGGCCCCCAGGTTCAGGGCTGCCTCTTCCAGGGTCCTGTCGAATTTTTTGAGCCGGGCCGAGACCACCAGGGTAACCAGGGTGGTGATAAATGAAAACTGTCCCAGGACCACCAGCCAGAATCCCGGACGGAACAGGGGGATATCCAGTCCTGCATTGTTTTCGAAAAACAGGCCCAGGGTATTGGAGAAAAGCAGTATGGAGATGCCCAGGATAACGCCTGGAATCACCAGGGGTGAAAGCATGAGAAAGTAGAGCAGCCCCTTGAAGCGAAAGTCCTCCTGTTCAAACAGGAAGGCGGCGCAGGTGCCAACGACGGTGGAAAAAACAGAGACAAAAAAGGCAACCTTTGCACTGACCCAGATGCTCTGCAGGTTCATCTCATCGTGGAAGATGCCCACCCGCTGGGACAGGTCACCGAAAAACCAGTCCAGGGTGAATCCCTGCCACGGCAGGGCCGGAAACTGGGAGTCGTTAAAGGCAAGGACGCAGGTCACAAGGAGCGGCAGGAACAGAAAGGTAAAAAAAGCCGTGATGTAAAGCCTGAATCCCCAGGTGTAGGTTGTTGAATTGGGCAGTGTACGAATCATTTGACCACCTTGCTCAGTTTTTGTCCGGTAAGTTTAAGGCCTGCCCAGATGGCTGCGGAGGAGAGCACCAGCAGCAGGAAGCCGAAGGCCGCCCCCTGGTTCCAGTTGAAACTTGCGATGAACTGGTTGTAGATCTGCTCCGTGAACCACAGGGAGTTCTTCCCGCCCATGAGGTTTGGGGTCAGGTAATTGCCCAGGGTCAGCATGAACACCACGATGGAACCGGATACGATTCCGGGAACGGCATGGGGGATGATGATCCTGTACCAGATACTCACCTGGCCGGCGCCAAGATCATAGGCAGCCTCGATCAGGCTGTCGTCAAGGCTTTCCATGACGGAGATGATGGGTACGGCCATGAACAGCATGGACGTATAGACAAGGCCCATGACCATGCTCACGTCATTGTAAAGCATTTCAACAGGCTGGTTCAGCAGGCCGAACTTCATCAGGAAGTGGTTGATGACACCGCTTTCCCGCAGGAGAATCATCCAGCCGTATACCCTCACAAGTTCACTGACCCAGAAGGGAAGCAGCAGGAACAGCATGAGAAATCCCCGGAACCTTGGCGTAACCACCTTGGTGATGTAGAAGGACACGGGCAGGGCGATCACCATTGTCAGCAGGGTGACCAGGACAGCATACATGGCTGTCCGGAGAAGGGTACGCCAGTAAATGGGCTCCTGGAAAAATAAAAGGTAGTTGGACAGGCTCCACACGGACTTCCCGTATTCGTTTTCCACCCTGAAAGACATGAGCAGAAGATCGATATGGGGCAGGACGATGAGAAGAACCAGCCAGAGCACAACCGGCAGAAGAAAGCAGACCAGGGCCAGGGATATTTTATTTGATTTATTCATCGGATTGAAAGCAGATTCCTGAAGTTGGGTCCCATCCGATTGTAAGCCTGTCGTCGGGACGGATATGGTCAAACTGCCTGTTCTGGGGAAGGGAGACCAGAAGTTCGGTATCCCCGTCAGACGGGGTGACCAGAAGCCGGCTTGCGGCACCGTCAAATAATATGGTTTTCACGGTAACATCAAACCGGTTGAGCCCGGAAAGGGACGGGTCCGGCTGGATAATCATGGCCTCTGGCCGGATAAAGAGATCGGCCCGGTCCCCCCTACTCACCCGGCCGTTGAGTTTGGTGCGGAACAGCCGGCGGTCTGCGGTTTCGATTTCGGCGATCCCGGCATCACAGTTGACCACTTTTCCGGACCAGGTATTGTTGTCTCCCACAAATTTTGCCACAAAAGGGGTTTTGGGGTCATTATAGAGGTTCTGGGGGGTATCCACCTGATCAAAACGACCCTTATTCA
>JAKSAX010000523.1 GCA_022361395.1 Desulfobacterales bacterium
CGCAAGTCTTGCCGCGGCCGGCAGTTCCAGGGGCAGGGACCACCTGCTCAAGGGCCTGATACTGATGCTTCCCATTTTATTCATCTTTGCCTCGGGAAACAAAACCCTGGGAAATTTTGCCCTGTCAAAAAGATCCATGACCCCCCTGGAGGTAAACGGTCCGAATAATACCGATCCCACGGAAAGCAGGGAAAACCTTAATCCTGATACGGGGGAGAAAAACCTGCCCGGGACAGGTTCACCCCTTGTCTCCATCTCCGATCTGGTCCGGCAGTTTAATACCTATGACGGCAGGCGCATCAGCGTGGAAGGACTTTTTTCAAATACGGTTGAGGGACATGACGAGCTTTCGGCGGTATTCCGTTACTTTATCACCTGCTGCGCTGCCGATGCCATGCCGGTGGGCGTATTCATGGCAGGCCAGGGGGCGGCAGGCATTGAGGACAACCAGTGGGTGAGGGCCGCAGGCAGGGTATCTGCCAGGGAGATGGACGGGTACACTGTCATATACATGGACCTGGAAAAACTTGAAAAAAAGGAAATGCCCTCTAAAAATGCCGCCTATCTTTTCTAGTACGGACATTCTACGAAATCACTAGGAAAAACAGGAAGATATGGATACCGCTGCCCTGGACGCAGACTTGACAGCATTTTCCAGGCTTCATATAGTAATAATTACAATCGCGTTCACCTGTTCATATTTCCGTCAAACCGCAAGCATAAGGGAGGTAGTATGAAAGACATCCTGGTCAAGAATGTAATGATTCCGATTTCCAACTACGTTACACTGAAAGAGGATAACACCCTGTTCGATGTGTTTCAGATCCTGGAAGAGAATAAAACCACCTCTGCCCGCGCGCACAGGGATGCCATTGTACTGGACGAAAACGGCAGGTTTAAGGGCAAGGTCACCATGCTCGATATTTTCAGGACCCTGGAGCCCAACTATAATAAATTATTTAAAAACTATGAAGACGGCACCCTTACCAAAGAGTATGTCTTAAATGCTGTAAGGGATCTGGGGCTGTGGCTGGAGCCCATAAAAACCCTTTGCGAAAGGGGGATGGGAATCAAGGTCGCGGAAGCCATGCATATTCCTGACAATGTTGAGTTCCTTGATGAAGACGATTCCCTTGAAAAGGCGCTTCATGAATATGTAATGGGCGTACATCAGCCCCTGCTGGTAACAAAGGAGGGCCAGGTGACAGGGGTTCTCCGTTTCGGAGACCTGTATGAAGTTATCCGGGGGCAGATGCTGGCCTGCCCGCTTTAAACAGATACCTTGAATCATCCGGACAGGCCTTAAGAGGTTCAGGCCTGTCCGTTTTGTTTATTCCCCCCCTTTATTTAAAAATCCCTCGCCTTTAGCCAGAATCTCCTTTTGGTCCCCTGGAAGCACCAAATCATTCAGGAGCCTGCAGGTCTTTTCCCTCAATACCTCCACAGCCGGGGAGGCCCCCCGGGCCTTCCACTTATCAATGGACATATAGGGCCAGATATTACTGGAAAACCGGGAGGATTTGAAATTCTCGGCAGTCAGGCCGGACATGAGATAGTTCCCCCCCGGCCCCATAAGGGAGATATCGGAAAATCCCACCATCTCATCCCCGATGGAGAACCCCGAGGAAAAGGTCTTTGAATGGCAGATAACATCATCTGCGTAGACCACAAGCTCAGGCGAAAAGACCAGGGAATCAAAACAGCCGCCCACAAAGGGCACCATCCCCACCTTACCCAGGCAGGAGGTCAGATGATTGGCGCACAGGGTGGTGGCGGACAGCAGGTCCGCGCCCCAGCCGTTGCTGCTGCCTGAGGTGCCGCAGTGGGGAATATTATAGGAAGAGATCATCTCCGCACAGGCCAGGTTCAGCACAAGGGTATGGGGGGAGTAAAAACTGCCGGCCTGCTTCATGTCAAAGGCAGCGGGCAGGCTGCCCAGGATAATGGGGGCACCTTCCTTTACCAGCTGGCTGTAAACCAGGCCGGCCAGCAGCTCCGCCGTCAGCACCACAAGGGTGCCTGCCGGTGTAATGGGGCAGGTGGCGCCGGACATGCCGTAATTTGAAAATATCAGGGGAAGCCCCCTCTCAATTGCGGCATCCATCTTCATGGTGGTCTCCCCGTTCAACACCAGGGGGGTAATGGGGTTGAGATAGGGGATAAGAAACGGTTTATCAGCCATGTCCGGACAGAGGTGCCCGGCAAGGTCCAGGGCCGGAATAAATCCGTCCCAGTCGGAAATCAGCATTACCAGCGGCTTTGTGGTATTGGCAATCATCTCCAGCACACCGTAGCCGTCAACCTTATCCGCCGGCATATCCTGTATAACCCCGGGGGTGGACAGAAAATCAAACCCGTCAAGGTTGTGGCTCAAGCCGGCGGCTGCTGCCATATGTTCGCGGGAAAATGCCGAGATCTCTTGGGTAAAGGGATCCTGGAAATGGAGGTTTGTCACGCCCACCCCGAAAACGGGCGGATTCTCCCCTGCGCCGTCCAGCTCAAACTTAGGGTTTCCCAGCCGGTCGTAGATATTTATCTTTGACGGTGCTGCATCAACGGCCCATTGAACCAGCGCCTCCGGTATCCGTATCCGCCCATCTTCCTTTGTCCTGCCGGCTGCCTTCTCAAACAGGGCACGGGCATTGGGATCATCAACCGTGATCCCGGTTTCACTGAGGACTTTGAGTGCATCTGAATGAACTTTTGAGACCTGATCAGGGGTCAGGACCCGGATATTCGGACGGACATCTAACATGACTGCAAATCTCCTGGTATTGAAAAAGGGGTTATACGGACAGGTAATCGCTGGGGTAAAGCCGTTCCAGGTCAATGCCGCTCACCGAGCTTGCCAGGTGGTGTTTCATGGCCTCTCCTGCGGCCCGGGCATTGTTGTTTTCCATTAATCCGATAATTTCCAGGTGTTCCGCCGGGGAGAGGTTGCTCATGTCGATCAGTTGAAAAAAGGGATCAAAAAGAATCAGGTAAATGGTTGTTTTCTGGAGCAGCTCTTTAACATAATGCTCCAGGACCTGGTTACCCGACTTCTCAACTATCCTCAGATGAAAGGCATCGTTTATCTCGTAATAGCCCTGGAACTCCCTATCCCGGCACAATACCTCCTCCTTTTCAACAAGATCCCTCAGTGCTGCATAATCTTCGGGAATCAGGTTGGGTACGGCCTGGATAACGGACATCTGCTCCAGCTGGGCCCGGACCTGGAAGGCCTGGTTAATCTCCTCCAGGGTCGGGTTGACCACCGAGACCCCTTTATTGGGCACATGTTCGGCCAGCCCTTCATATACCAGGCGCTTGACAGCCCCTTTCACCGTGGCCCGGCTCATGTCAAGGCTTTTTGACAAGGGAACTTCCTTGAGCTTGCTTCCCTTTTTAATATAGCCTTTGCTGATGGCCTTTTTAATCTTATTGTATGCCTGATCTTCCTGGGTAACTACCACTTGTATTCACTCCGCGTTGTCTTCACACCTGTTCCCCGTCTATAAAATATGGGCCAGAAACCGTTTGGTCCGTTCCTGTTCAGGGTTATTAAAAATCTTTTCCGGCGAACCTTCCTCCACCCAGTTGCCGCCGTCCATGATCATGACCCGGTCTGCAACATCCCTTGCAAAGTGCAGCTCGTGGGTCACGGCAATGATGGTCATGCCGCCGGCTGCCAGCCGTTCCATGACCTCCACCACCTCGCCCACAAGTTCGGGATCAAGGGCGGATGTGGGTTCATCAAACAGCATGACCGTGGGTTTCATTGCAAGGCTCCTGGCAATGGCCACCCGCTGCTGCTGCCCGCCGGAAAGGCAGGAGGGATATTCGCCGCGCTTGTCAGTGAGCCCCACCCAGTCCAGAAGTTCGTCCGCATAATTTTCAGCCTCTTTCCTCTCCTGCCTGAGAACGGTCCTGGGACCCTCGATAATATTTTCAAGCACCGTCATATGGGGGAAAAGGTTAAACGATTGAAAACACATCCCGGTTTTCTTCCGGATCTCAAGGGTTTTGGCGTTTTTCTCCCTGCCTGTTTCACCGGCGTTGATGATGGTGCCGTCAACCTCCACAGATCCTGCCGTGGGCTCTTCAAGAAGGTTGATGCACCGGAGCAGCGTACTCTTGCCGGAGCCGGACGCCCCCAGGATAACAACGGTTTCACCCTTTTGCACCTCAAGGTCAATCCCCCTGAGGACATGGTTCATATTACCGAATATCTTGTGAATATTCGTGGCCTTTACCACAGGCTTGCCAGGTTTACCCTTTTTCATCACACCCTCCTGTCGCCGCGGGCCATATGTTTTTCAATCCGTTCCTGGACAA
This sequence comes from Desulfobacterales bacterium, assembly GCA_022361395.1. Classification (GTDB taxonomy): domain Bacteria; phylum Desulfobacterota; class Desulfobacteria; order Desulfobacterales; family Desulfobacteraceae; genus Desulfobacter. Next base: position 4,318 of record JAKSAX010000523.1, read on the forward strand.
ACTGCAGAATCACGCAGAGCACCCAGTAAATGCATGCCACCATAATCAGCATTTCCAGGGATTGAAAATGCCGCCGGCCTATTTTTACCGCCCGGTAACTGAGTTCCCACACCCCCATGAGGGAGACCAGGGAGGAATCCTTTATCATGGCGATGAACTCGTTTGATACCGGCGGGATAATCACCCGCAGGGCCTGGGGAAAAATAACCCGCTTCATGGTCTGCATCTTTGTCATGCCCAGGGCCTTTGCCGCCTCGGTCTGGCCAAGCTTGATGGACTGGATCCCGGCCCGTACGGTCTCGGTCATATAGGCCCCGTAGCAGACCCCCAGCGCCAGGATACCCGCCGGAATCGCCGGCAGGGTCAAAAATGCCTGGATCCCCTCAATCCCGAGATCTTCCAATGCCCTGCCGATCTGGGGCAGAGCCAGATACCACATATAGACCTGGACCAGCAGCGGCGTCCCCCGGATCAGGGAGACATAGGAAGTGGCAATGCTGTTGAGCACCGGGTTGGCTGACAGCCTCCCCAGGGCACCGATCACGGCAAGCACGCAGGCCAGGGTGATGGCCAGAAACGAGACCAGAAAAGTGTACCCGATACCGGTCAGAATAAAAGGCAGCCATTTGATCATAAATGAGAAATCCAGCCTCAATATGACCAGGCCCGCCGCCATCATGCTGATCAACACCCCAAAGGATATTATCAGATTTCGCCTGTACCTTCTCTTTTCCCCCTCAATCTGTGCCAGGACCCGCTCTGCCTCTTCCGGAATCTCCGGAACCAGCGCCTCCTCCCTATCAACACCCATTCACTGCTCCTTAGGGATCGCCCAAAAATAACTTCACCTGGAATGTGAACCAAATTCTTACGC
>JAKSAX010000510.1 GCA_022361395.1 Desulfobacterales bacterium
CCCCCATGATCGACCATTGTATCACCGTGGGCCCAAACGCCGCCCTCGGCTGGAAGCGGGAGGGGTACAGAGCAGGGAATATCGATATCAGGGACACCCTTGAAATGCTGGCATTTCCGGGTTTCTGGAAAGTGATGGCCAATCACCTGAAGTCTGGTATCGGGGAGTGGATCGACTCTGTTTACAAACCCGGGTATTTAAAACGGATCAGGAAGTACTGCCCCTCTTTAGAGGAGGGAGACCTGACACCCTATCCTGCCGGCATAAGGGCGCAGGCGGTTCTTAAAGACGGAAGCCTGGTGCATGACTTCCTCTTTGCCGAAAGCCCCCGCTCCCTCCATGTCTGTAACGCCCCGTCACCGGCCGCAACATCAGCCATGCCCATTGGAGAGTATTTAAGCGACCGGGCAGCGGAAAAGTTTAAACTTTAGAGTTTGACTGATCAGTATACGTGTATATCTTTCCCATTAGTTGTTAGTCAAAACAAACTAAATCCGGTTTATTGACTCTAAAGATGAAAGGAAAAACAATGACGCATCGATTCAACACCCTGGCCCTTCACGGCGGCATCCACACCGACGACACAGGCTCCCGAGGCGTTCCGGTCCACAGAACCTCGGCCTACCTGTTCAAAAACACGGAACATGCCGCCAACCTCTTTGCCCTGAAAGAGCTGGGCAACATCTATACCCGGCTTCAGAACCCCACCCAGGACGTACTGGAACAGCGGGTTGCGGCACTGGACAACGGGGCGGCCGCCCTAGCACTTTCATCAGGTACAGCAGCCATCTTCTATACCATTATCAATGTCTGCGGCCACGGGGATGAGGTGGTCTCCACTGCCAATCTTTACGGGGGCACCTTTACCATGTTCCAGAATATGCTGCCCGAGATGGGGATACAGGTAAAATTCGTCCATCCGGACAGGGGAGAGGATGTTGAATCTGCCATCACGGACAAGACCCGCCTGATCTTTACGGAGGCCATCGGCAATCCCTCGCTGGATGTGGTGGACATGCGACGGTTGTCCGCCATTGCCGAAAAACACAACCTGCCCCTGGCAGTGGATGCCACCTTTACCACCCCCTATCTTTTCCGCCCCATTGACCATGGCGCCCATATTGTCATCCACTCGCTGACAAAGTGGATGGGCGGCCACGGCACCGCACTGGGCGGCATTGTTGTGGATTCCGGGACGTTCGACTGGAGCGACCCGAAGTTCAGGCTGTACAATGAACCGGATCCCTCATACCACGATCTCCGCTATGCCCATGATCTCGGCGACCTTACCCCCATTGCCTTTATCCTGAGAATGCGGGTGGGCCCCCTGAGAAACCTGGGCGCCTGCATCAGCCCGGACAATGCCTGGATGATCCTCCAGGGGATTGAAACCCTTTCCCTGCGCATGGATGCCCATTGCAGGAATGCCCTTGCCGTGGCAAAATTTCTCCGGGATCACGACCAGGTCTCCTGGGTCAGGTACCCCGGTCTTGAAACAGATCCCTCCCATCCCCTTGCCAAAGAGTTATTCGAAAAAGGATTCGGGGGCATGGTGGTTTTCGGAACCAGGGCAGGACGGGAAGGCGGCCAGCGGTTTATCGACAACCTGAAACTGGTATCCCACCTGGCCAATGTCGGGGATGCCAAAACCCTGGCCATCCACCCGGCCTCCACCACCCATTCCCAGCTCACGGATGAAGAACTGAGCGACGCCGGTGTAACCGGGGATATGATCAGGCTGTCCATCGGTTTTGAAGATATTGACGATATACTGGAGGATCTGGATCAGGCACTCAGATGTTAAATTTATAAAAAAACTCAGGACTTGATCCTGGTCAATTTCATCTGCCGGGAAAAACGATAGGTTGGATTCAGTTTAAGGGCAATATAACCACACATTCAAACAGGAGGAAACATCCATGACTGATAAGAAAAAAGAACTCATTAAGAATATCCCCTTTTCCCAGGCTGTCAACATCAACGAACTTGTGGATTATGAGGAAGGCCGTGTGGTCAGCCGTACCCTGTCTGCCAAACCTCATGTCAACATCACCCTGTTCGCCTTTGACCAGGGCGAGGAGATCTCGGCCCACACCTCACCCGGAGATGCCATGGTTCAGGTGCTTGACGGCACGGCCAGGATCACCATAGGCGATGAGGAACTTGAGGCAGGAGCCGGACAGGTGGTGGTCATGCCTGCCAACGTTCCCCATGCGGTATTTGCGGCCAGCCGGTTCAAGATGCTGCTGGTGGTGGTAAAACAGCCTGTGGAAATCGGAGGGCTGTAAACCATCGGCCTCAGGCCGGATTGCAATCCAGACGCACCGCCCGGCCGGCTCACCCGGACGGGCGGTATAAAATCTGACCGCCCGGCCGCCCAGGGGGATACCTGTTAAGGGTAGGTCATGTGAATAACCTTGGGATTTTCCTTTCCCAGCAGGACCGTTTCCCTGTAAAGGGTTTTATGCTGCTCCGACAGCACAACCCACTGCTTTATAAAGGACAGGATTTCAAACAGCACATCTTTGTCCGACAACAGGGTATTCACCCTGTCAATGACCTGCTTTCCCTCTTCGCAACTGCTGCAGCTCACCCCGATGTAGAGATATTTCTGGTCTTCTTCCACATTATAAAATAAAAAATCGTTTTTCACATGGTTCAGCTTTTCTTCTACAATGGGCTGTGAGGGCCAGCCGATTGTGTAATCCACCCGCCTGCCCAGCAGCATCTTAAGGTTGACCTGCATGGTGCTTGATTTCATAAAATACACATGATTGGTCCCGCGGTACTTATGCAGCAGCGCCTGGATTTCAGGAGAATAGGCGAATTCGTCTATAACCCCTAAGGTCAGGTCCGGATTTTCCAGTATGCTTTCTAAAGAAAGAATGGCGCCTTCAGGTCCGAAGGCCGCCTGGGCACGTTTATGGATAATAATGCCGCTGGGGTACCATATGAACATGGGTTTTGAAAACAGGCGGTGGTCTGAAAAGGTTTTCCACCCGATATAACAATTGCCCTTTTTCATGGCCATGATGTTAAACCGCTTGTGGTTGACCTGGAAAAATTCAAGGTCATAATCCTTGAGTGCTTTTTCATGGATCAGCCTGATGGCCTGGTCGATAAATCCCTTGTTTTTGTACTTTCCCGTTGAGATATAGGCCGGGATCTGGCC
>JAKSAX010000097.1 GCA_022361395.1 Desulfobacterales bacterium
CACCTCCACCACCCATAAAACACTTAGGGGGCCCAGAGGAGGATTGATCCTGGCATCGGATAAATTTGCCAAAGCCATCGGCAGTCAGATTTTCCCGGGTATCCAGGGCGGACCGCTGATGCATGTGATTACAGCCAAGGCAATCTCCTTTAAAGAGGCCCTTTTACCTGAGTTTGGCGATTACCAGAAGCAGGTGGTCAAAAATGCCGGCGTTCTGGCTTCTGTGCTCATGGACAGGGGATATAAGCTGGTGTCCAACGGTACGGACAATCACATGGTGCTGATGGATTTCAGCGGCAGGGAAATTACAGGTAAAGAGGCTGAGGAACGGTTGGGTCAGGCCAATATCACGGTAAATAAAAATACTGTTCCCAATGAGAAACGCAGTCCCTTTGTAACATCGGGTATCCGGATCGGCGTACCTCTGGTTACCTCCAGGGGAATGAAAGAAGAGGCCACATCGGCAATTGCCGGGTTTATCTGTGATATTCTGGATGATGCCGCCAATGTCAGTGCCGTAGCCGACAAGGTAAAAGCCCTCTGCAGTGAGTACCCCTTATACGAGAAGACACCAGCCCCATGACCCAGACGCCCCCGGAACTGTCCACCATTGACAATCATTCCAGACGCCCCTCATGGGACGAGTATTTCATGGGGATCACGGATTTGGTCGCCAGCCGGGCAACCTGCACCAGACGGCGGGTCGGCGCGGTTCTGGTCAAGGAAAAGCGGATTCTGTGTTCCGGGTATAACGGGGCGCCTGCCTCGGTTTCCCATTGCGAAAAAACCGGATGCCTCAGGGAACAGCTCAACGTCCCCTCCGGAGAGAAACATGAACTCTGCAGGGGGGTACATGCCGAGCAGAATGCAATTATTCAGGCGGCATACCACGGCATCCCGGTCAGGGGTTCTGTGTTATACTGCACCACCCAGCCCTGCTCCATATGCGCCAAAATGATTATTAATGCCGGTATCACCAAGGTCTACTACAGGGAAGGCTACGATGATCCCCTGTCTTTGGATATGTTTGCCCAGGCCAATGTGGAATTGATCCGGCTGGATACCTAAATTTTTAAGTAAGAGGCTGATATGAAGTGCCCATATTGCGGAAAATTGAATACCAGAGTGGTTGATTCGCGTCCGGGCAAAATTGAATTTGAAGTCCGGCGCAGAAGGGAATGCCAGGCGTGTGCCCAGCGGTTTACCACCTATGAGCGGGTGGAACAGGTGCCTGTGATGATTGTCAAAAAAGACAGCCGCAGGGAGGAGTTTGACCGGGAAAAAATTCTCAAGGGAATTCAAAAGGCCTGTGAAAAACGCGCCATCAGCGTTAACCAGATAGAAGAGATGGTCGATGGCATAGAGCGGGATCTTAGGGAAAGCAATGACCGTGAAGTTTCCTCTAAGGTGGTTGGGGAAAAGATCATCACTGCGCTTAAGGCCGTGGATGATGTCGCCTATGTGCGGTTTGCCTCGGTATACCGGGAGTTTAAGGATGTGGCGGATTTTATTGAGGAGCTCAAGGGGCTTCTGCCGCAGGAGTGCCAGACCATAGAATTGGACCAGATCGCTTCCCCGGACAGGCAGGATGACTGATAACGAATACATGCAGCTTGCCCTTGACCTGGCAGCAAAAGGGAAGGGGTTCACCTCCCCTAATCCCAGTGTCGGTGCCGTGGTCGTGAAAAACGGCCAAATCATAGGCCGGGGGTTTCACCCCAGGGCCGGCGGCCCCCATGCCGAGGTCGTGGCCATTGACGATGCCCTGGCCAATGCTCCGGACCAGGTTCGCGGGGCCAGTATCTATGTTACCCTTGAACCCTGCAACCATTTCGGAAAAACCCCTCCCTGTACCCATAAAATTTTGAATGCAGGCATCACCAGTGTCTTTGTGGGGTGTAAGGATCCCAATCCAAATGTCAGCGGCGGGGGAATTGAATTTCTGAGGGAAAAGGGTGTTGAGGTCTGCGCCGGCATTCTGGAGGCAGAGGCCCGGACTTTAATCGAAGATTTTATCTGGTGCGCCCGGAACAACAGGGATCCTTTTGTGATTTTAAAGTGTGCCGCCACTCTGGACGGCCACATTGCGACCAGAACCGGGGATTCCAAATGGATTACCAATGAAAAGTCCAGGCAGTTCGGGCATCGACTCAGGCATGAGGTGGATGCCATTTTGATAGGATCGGGCACCCTCCACGGGGACGACCCCTCCTTGACAGCCAGGGTAGAGGGACAGGCCACTGTTGATCCGGTCCGGGTAGTCCTTGATACCCGTCTGAGTGTAAAAGAGGATGCCAGGGTGATTACCCAGGAATCTTCGGCACCGACCATTCTTGTCACAGGCCCGGATGCTCCTTCTGAGAAGAAAAAAAGACTTCTTGAAAAAGGGATTAAATTTATTCAGGTGGATCTTAAAGACGGAGGTCTTGATTTAAATCAGGTGATGATTAAGTTAGGTCACATGTCTGTCGGGAGCGTCCTGATTGAGGGTGGCGGAAAGGTGGCTGCATCAGCCCTGAAAGCCGGAATTGTCAATAAGGTCTGTTATTTTGTGGCCCCTAAGTTTTTAGGGAGCAATGACGGTATTCCGGTCTTCAACGGCACTGGACCCGAACAGATAAAGGATGCCTTTGTGCTGGACCGGGTGTCCACACGGTTGTTTGGAACGGATGTCCTGGTCACAGGCTATCTGGACAGGACGGCCGAAAGATAAGAATAACAGGGAGCAGAAGGGTGTTTACCGGCATAATAGAAAGTTTTGGAACCATAAAGCGGATTGAGTCCAGCGGTGAGGGCAAGGTGTTGTCCATCGGTTGTGATCTGGATTTGTCCCGGAGCAAAATAGGGGATTCCATTGCCGTGAACGGCGCCTGCCTTACAGCTGTCAGTCTGGGCACACATGAATTCAAAGTGGATATGGCTCCTGAAACCGTTGCCAGGACAACCTTTAAAAAAATGGGGCCGGGTACCCGGGTCAATATTGAAAGGGCACTGAAGCTTTCTGACCGAATTGACGGCCACCTGGTCTCAGGGCATATTGACGGTACAGGTATCGTTAAGTCCGTCAAAAAGAGCAGCAATGCCGTTATTCTGGATGTAAATGTTCCGGAGCATCTGGCTGCGGAGATGATTGAAAAAGGATCTGTGGCTATAGAAGGGATCAGCCTTACCATTAATCAATGCTGGGATGACGGATTTCAGGTCAGCATTATCCCCCACACGGCTAAAATAACCACCATCGGTCTAAAACAGGTGGGAGATCCTGTAAATATTGAGACAGATATGCTGGGTAAATATGTCAGGAAATTTTTAACAACCGGAGGGAAGACTGCCAATTCGCCGCAACAGGCGGGGTCGGATATCAGTATTTCTCTTCTTGCCAAAAACGGATTTTTATAATCCCTTGGGTAGACAAGGAATATTAGGGGAACAAAGAATATGCCTCACTTAACCATTGAACAGGCAATTGAAGATATCAAAAACGGGAAAATGGTCATCCTGGTTGATGATGAAGACCGGGAGAACGAAGGTGATCTGACCATGGCGGCAGAGGCGGTAACGCCTGAAGCCATCAACTTTATGGCCACCCACGGCAGGGGACTGATCTGCCTGTCCCTGGATTCGACCATTGCCGACCGTCTGGATCTTCCCATGATGGTAGAACAGAATACCTCACAGTTTGAAACCGGGTTCACGGTATCCATTGAGGCCAGACAGGGGGTTACCACAGGTATTTCCGCAGCCGACCGCGCCACCACAATTTTGACGGCCGTGGCAGATGACACCACCCCCGCCGATATTGCAAGACCCGGCCATATCTTCCCTCTTCGCGCAAGAGACGGCGGTGTCATGGTCCGCATCGGCCAGACCGAAGGGTCTGTGGATCTGGCCAGACTGGCAGGCCTCAAGCCTGCGGGCGTCATCTGCGAAATCATGGATGATGACGGCACCATGGCCCGGATGCCCTCCCTTGAAAAATTCGCTAAAAAACACGGCATCGGTATCTGCACGGTTGCCGACCTTGTAAAATACAGGCTGAAAACGGAAAGTTTTGTGCGCAGGGCTGCTGAAACCGTTATTCCCACAAAGGTTGGCGGAGATTTCAGAATCATTGCCTATGAGAACGACATGGATAACCTGACCCACATTGCCCTGGTAAAAGGGGAAATCGATCCGGGAAAAGACACCCTGGTCCGGGTCCATTCCGAATGTATGACCGGGGATATTTTCAGCTCGCTCCGTTGTGATTGCCAGGATCAGCTGCACCGTGCCATGTCCATGCTGGAAGATGAGGGCGCCGGGGTTATTCTTTACCTGCGCCAGGAAGGACGCGGTATCGGGCTGGTCAACAAGCTCAAGGCTTATGAGTATCAGCGCCAGGGACTGGATACGGTAGAGGCCAATGAAAAACTCGGGTTTGACGCTGATATGAGAGACTATGGCGTCGGTGCCCAGATGCTGGTGGACCTCGGTGTAAAGAACATGCGCCTGCTCACCAACAATCCCAAAAAGATGATCGGACTGGAAGGATACGGCCTGACCGTGGTTGAACAGGTTCCCATTGAGGTGGAGGCAAATTGCCACAACCAGGGATATTTGAAATGTAAAATGGCTAAGATGGGGCACCTGCTCCATATGGACCCGGCAAAATAACAGAGACAATAATATAATTTAAGGATAAAACAATGCCTCAGATCGTTGAAGCAAACCTGAATGCCAAGGGAAAAAAATTCGGGATCATTGCCTCCCGGTTTAACGACTTTATTGTGGGAAAACTAACGGACGGTGCAGTGGATGCCCTGGTGAGAAGCGGTGCTGAAGACAAGGATATCACTGTTGTAAAGGTACCGGGTGCCTTTGAGATCCCCCTGGTGGCCAAAAAGATGGTTTCCCAGAAAAAATACGATGCCGTTATTTGCCTGGGGGCTGTTATCCGCGGTGCCACCACCCATTACGACTATGTCTGTGCAGAGGTTTCCAAAGGGATTGCCACTGTCAGCATGGATGCCGAGGTGCCTGTCATGTTCGGTATCCTGACCACCGAAACCATTGAGCAGGCCATTGAACGTGCCGGAACCAAGGCGGGTAACAAGGGCTTTGACGTGGCGCTGGGTGCTGTTGAAATGGCCAATCTTTGTCAGGATATAAAGTAAACTAATGGGTGACAGACGAAAGTCGAGAGAACTTGCCCTCCAGGCCCTGTTCTTTTTAGATGTAAATAATACAGATCCCGGACAGGGGGTGGAAGACTTCTGCGCCCTGCACGAGGAAGAGCTGACCCCGGCTGTGAAGCCGTTTTTCCTGAAATTGATAGACGGTGTAATGGAGGACAGGAAGAAGATTGACCGGCTTTTGGATAAATGGGCCAAAAACTGGAAGATTTCCAGAATGCCGGTGGTTGACCGGAATATCATGCGTCTGGCCGTGTTTGAGTTGCTCAGACAGTCGGATATTCCGGCCACTGTTTCCATTAATGAGGCCGTGGAAATCGGTAAAAAATTCGGAACCCGGGATTCCGGGCCTTTTATCAACGGGGTTCTGGACAGGATCAGGTTGCAGGAAGGCCTTGAATAAGCCGGTGGCATAAATCCTAAAAACAGGCGCAATCCCATGAGGAGGTTGTTTTGATTATAAAAAAGCTTGAAGTCGGTCCGATTATGGCCAATTGTTTTGTTCTTGGATGCGAGAGTACTAAAGAAGCCGTGGTTATTGATCCGGGCGATGATGCCGACAGAATTCTCATGACCCTGGCCAAGGCTGAACTGAAAGTAAAATACTTAATCAACACCCACGGGCATTTTGATCATGTCGGCGCCAACAAAAAGATGAAAGAGGCAACCTCGGCATCCATTGCCATCCATGCCGGTGATGAACCCATGCTGACGGAATTGTCCAGATCTGCTTCCATGTTCGGCCTCTCAGCTGAAAATTCCCCCCCCGCGGACCAATTGATTGAAGACGGTGATGAGATTGCCTTTGGGGAAATTACCCTTAAGGTCATCCACACGCCGGGTCATTCCCCCGGCGGAGTCTGTCTCCACACCCCTGGACACCTGTTTGCCGGAGATACACTGTTTGCAGGATCCATCGGCAGGACCGATTTGCCGGGCGGTGATTATGACACCCTGATCGCAAGCATTAAAAACAGGTTGCTGGAACTTCCGGAGGACACGGTGGTATATACAGGGCACGGGCCGGAGACCAGTATCGGCAATGAAAAACGGATGAATCCCTTTCTCAGATAATGGGACACCTGCCTCAACTGCCCCAAATAAAAGATCTCTTTATCCGGGAAATAAGCCTTGACCTTCCATTTGAGAAGGCTGCGGCCCGGTTTGCCCACAAACCCGGAACCGTGCTTCTCCTCTCCGGTTCCGATATGGATTGCGCCCGGTACAACCTTCTGGCAGTCAACCCGTGGCTTGAACTCAAAGGCGTACGGAACAACCTCCGGTTAAAGACTTACGAAACCGATGTTGATCTTGGCCGCATCTGTCCAAGCCTGGACCCTTTTGATCTTGTTCAAACCCTGCTGACAGAATGTGCACCGGGAACGCTTTCCACGGATCTGCCCGTGGCTGCCGGACTTTTCGGTTATTTTGCCTACGATTTGAAGGACAGCATCGAGGATCTTCCAAGGACCTGCCTGGACACCCGGTTGCCGGACATTGCCCTGTACGCACCTTCCGTACTGCTGGTCCAGGACAGGGTGACAGATAAAACCTATATCTCACTGCCTCTGTTTGACCGGCCTGATGCCGAGGTCTGGATAGCAGAGCAGGAGAGGGCATTTTTCAAGGAACTGGACCGGCCCTGGTCCCCCGGCGGTTTCTCCATAGACAGCAGGGGATTTACCTCTTCATTTACAAAACCGGAATATATTGCCTCTGTTACCAGGGTCATTGATTATCTAAAGGCCGGTGACATCTACCAGGCCAACCTGGCCCAACGGTTTGAGACCGGCTTCTCCGGTGATGCATACGGGCTTTTTGCGGAGTTGTTCAGCCGGAACCCCGCCTCTTTTTTCAGCTACATACATGCGGGTGATCATCATGTGGTGTCGACATCCCCGGAGCGGTTTATCAAACTGACGGGCAGGTCGGTGGAAACCCGCCCCATCAAGGGGACCATTGCCAGGGGGAGCACCCCGGAATCCGATGAGGAGAACGGACGGGAACTTGCCGCCAGCCTGAAGGATGATGCCGAACTGACCATGATCGTGGACCTCATGCGCAATGACATTTCCAGGGTCACGGATCACGGTTCCGTCGAGGTCACAGAGCACAAACGGCTGGAGCCCTATGAAAATGTCTTTCACCTGGTTTCGGTGGTGAAAGGACAGCTTCAGGAGAACAAGACAGCCGTGGATCTGATCAGGGCCACATTCCCGGGGGGGTCCATCACCGGTTGTCCCAAGATCCGGTCCATGGAGATCATTGATGAACTGGAGCCGGTAAAACGGCATGTGTATACGGGATCCATCGGATATATCAGCTTTCACAACACCATGGATCTCTCCATTGCCATCAGGACCGCTACGATCACGGATAACCGTCTGTTTTTTTCCGTGGGCGGCGGCATTGTATATGATTCCGATCCTGAAAAGGAGTTCCAGGAAACCCTGGACAAGGGAAAGACACTGATGGAAACCCTGCTTGATGCATCGGCAGGCCGGGGGCAGACACATTTAAAAGCCTGGGTCAACGGCAAGATGGTTGACCAGGACAGGGCCCGGGTGCCGGTACTCAGCCAGGGCGTTCAATATGGGGCAGGATTGTTTGAAACCATCCGGGTGGAGAATGGACGCCCCCGATTCCTGAAAGCCCATGTTCACCGCCTGAATAGCGCCTGGGCCGAACTTTTTCACATTGATCCTCCGGATATCACCTGGGAAGCGGTGGTTGACCATCTTGTCAGGGAAAACCGGCTTAAGGACCAGACCTGTGCCGTGAAATTGATGGCTGCAAAAGACGGAAGCCGTGAACCGGTTTTCCTGGCGGCTTTTATACGGCCCTATGTCCACCGTTTAAATGTCCTTGAAAAAAAGGGCCTTGATCTCGTGACATTTCCCAGGCCCAGGCAGACCTATCTGGCCGATTATAAGACCGTGAATTATCTATACTATGAGCGGGCGGCAGACTATGCCTCAGCCGAAGGGGCAGACGAGGCGATTATCCTGAATCCGGACGGCAGTGTTTCTGAAACCAATACCTGTAATATTATGGCTGTTAAAGGCAACACCCTGGTTCTGCCTGAGTCCGATCATATGCTGCCCGGTGTGACCCTGGCCGCTGTGACGGATGCCGCAGGAGGCCTCGGGTTTACCATCCGCCATGAAAAGATGATGCCGGAAGCACTGGCGTCCTGCCCCAACGTGCTGGTAACCAACTCCCTGATGGGGGCCGTGCCTGTGGCGTACATCAACGGGATTCCAATCCATCACGATCCTGAAATCTGCAGTCTGATCAACAGCGTTCTTAATTAAATTCAACAGGATGACCGGTGAACGGGCTCTTGTATTTTATTTTTGAACGGGATAGTTTTTAACGATGAGTGTACGAACCATACAATAACCAACGGACCGGAACCATGATGAAAAAACTAGTCATACTGATTGTCGCGGCAGGTTTTCTGACCTTGAGTACAGGGGCGGCAATGGCCGCGCCTAAAGCCGTACCTGTCAATCCCGCATTCGAATTTTCCGATATTGCGGAAGGCCAGGGCATTACCCATGAATTTATTATCAGAAATGAGGGGGATGCAAACCTGAATATCCTTAGCGTAATCCCTCCCTGAGGCTGCGATAAAAAAGCCTATGACAGGCAGATTCTCCCGGGTGGAGAAGGCAGAATCAAGATCGGGGTCAAGACAACCGGTTATGGCGGCAAAACCATGAATAAGCGGATCCTGGTACACACCGATGATCCCGAAAACAAAAAGTTCTACCTGACTGTCACCGGAAAGGTGGAGCCGGTAATGAAGATAACCCCCGGCACTGTCAGCCTGAGCGGTGCTCCGGGAGAAATACTTGAAGCGGTTGTTACTATTACCCCTGCAGAGAAGTATGATTTTAAAATTCTGGAGATGACGCAAAAGTTCAACACCCAGATCAAAGCGGAACTCGTACCGCCCAAAGGGGGTGAACGGGAGTGGCTGGTAAAGGTTAAAGCCAGCTCGGATAAGGCTGATGATCTCTATGATATCATTACTTTTAAAACAGACAGTCCGCTTAAGCCGAAGTTTAAGGTCCGGGTCTATGCCATTTATTTTGACAAAACAGATACCGACTCCTGATAAATTTCAACCCGTATAAAATAAGGCACGGCACAAAATCACAGATAATCCACTCATCGGGATTGGGGATTTTTTAAATTAGAGTCCGAGCCTGAGGTAAACTCCTATGGATATTTCTACGTTAAAGGCAGTAGTGTTTGATTGCGACGGGGTCATGTTTGATACGGCCCTGGCCAATAGAAAATTTTATGATGAGGTCCTGGTGGCCTTTGGCAAACCGGAACTGAACCGGGAACAATTTATAAACGTTCATATGATGACGGTGAAGGCGGCTATTGAGTACCTGTTTCCGGATTTTGAAGATCACCGGCCGGTATATGAGAAAATAAAATCCATCGGCTACGCCAAGTTCATCCCGTACATGGAACGGGAAAAAGGGCTGAAAACCCTGCTCGCCGGTCTAAAGGCAAACGGATTGATCCGTGGGGTTGCCACGAACAGGACCAATACCATGGACAACGTGCTCGTGGATAATGATATGACATCCATGTTTGAGACCGTGGTTACAGCAGCAGATGTGGAAAATCCAAAACCGGCCCCGGATCAGCTGAATAAAATCATGGCGGAGTTCGGATTGTCACCCAGGCAAATTTTATTTGTCGGGGACTCTGAATATGACCGGAAAGCCGCCCAAAAGGCCGATACCTGGTTCATTGCATTTAAACAGCCTGAGCTTGATGCGCACTTTCATGCCCGGTCCATGGCGGAAATTGGTAAACTCTTACAGATAAATGAATAAATTTCTTGACAAATTTCGTGATCATCATTAAATCTTATGAGATTTTTAAATAAAATTGAAGTCAGATGTTGGGTAAATATCTGGCACCTATAGTTGGTAAGTTAACCATAACAAGGAGATTGAAGTATATGTCTAAATTAGTTGCACCCCATGGTGGAAAAGGTCTGGTTATTTGTAAGCTCGAAGGCCCTGAACTTGAAGCTGAAGTTAAAAAAGCAGCCGGTCTGAAAAAAATTGAGATTTCTTCCCAGGTAAAAGGCGATCTGATCATGCTGGGTATCGGTGGTTTTTCTCCGCTGAACGGTTTCATGACAAAAGCTGACTGGAAAGGCGTTTGCGCTGACTTCCTGCTGGCTGACGGTACTTTCTGGCCGGTTCCCGTAATGCTTGATGCTGCAGCAGCTGATGCCGCTGAAGTCAACGTTGGTGACGAGATTGCCCTTGAAAGAGAAGGCGTTATTTATGCCACCATGAAAGTCGAAGAAAAATTCGAAATGACCGAAGACGAGAAAAAATGGGAATGCGAGAAAGTCTACAAAGGTCACGGCGAAGAGTCAGAAGACGATGTATTCTGGAAAATTGCCATGGAAGATCATCCCGGCGTTCAGGCGGTTATGGCCAGAAAAGAATTCTGCTTTGCAGGCCCTGTTAAAGTACTGTCCGAAGGCGAATTCCCCGAAAAATTCAAAGGCGTATACCTTACTCCTACAGAAACCCGCGCCATCTTTGATGAAAGAGGCTGGGCAAACGTTGCTTCCATGCAGCTGAGAAACCCCATGCACAGATCCCA
>JAKSAX010000427.1 GCA_022361395.1 Desulfobacterales bacterium
GGGAAATGAGGCTGCGGGCAGGGTTTCCAGGTATTCCTCTTTTATCCTCATGCAGTGGTATTTGAAAAATGCCTCCCTGCCGCTGTTCGTTCACGGCGGGGTGGGGCAGTATACTGCGGCAGGCATGCTGGCTGCAGGGGTCTCCGGGTTTGTTATGGACAGCCAGGTACTTCTTGCCAAAGAGGCTCCCGTATCTGAAAATTTTAAAAAACTTCTGGCCAATGTGGACGAGGGGGATTCCACTGAAATTCAGTTTAAGGACAATGAAATTTACCGGGTCTTTGCAAAGCTGGGCACTAAGATTGTGAAAGATCTGAAAGAAGAGGCCGCTGTCCTTTCCCAGGAAACCGGGGGTGAGATATATCCGGCCATTGCCGGTAAGATGACGGCCCTTGATGATCCTTATGCCGCATTTATCCAGTCGTTATTTTACCTGGGCCAGGACGGCATTTTTGCCAAGGGGTTTTCCCGGGAGTCTGATTCCCTGTCCGAGATGATTGACCGGTTCTTCTCCACCCTGGGTGTGAATCTGGATTATGTGGATCAATATGACCCGGTTAAAAAAGACTCTGACTTTGCAAAGGATCAGAATACACCTTACCCCCTGATCCAGGGCCCCATGGCCAATATCTCTGATAATACCGAGTTTGCAACCCAGGTGCTTGAAGCCGGCGCACTGCCCTTCTTTGCAGTGGGCAGCCTGCCTGAGAACCTGGCCGATACCATGCTTAAATCAGGGGCTGAGAACCTGGACAACTTCGGAGCCGGGCTGGTGGGTATTGAAGCGTTTAACCCCATGGTGCATAAGCATCTGGATATGGTAAAACAGTATAAAGTCCCCTATGCCCTGTTTGCCGGCGGCATCCCCTCCCAGGCAGTTGAGCTGGAAAAAGCCGGAACAAAGACCTACCTTCACACCCCCTCAGTCTCCATGATGGAAAACGCGCTTGAGAACGGGTGTCATAGGTTTATCTTTGAGGGGGGCGAAGCCGGCGGCCACGTGGGCTCCCTCACCTCCATGGTGCTCTGGGAAGCGGCCATTGCCAGCCTGATAACCAACAAGCGTGATCTGTCCGGTCTTTACCTGGTGTTTGCCGGCGGTATCACCACAGCCTACGCATCACTGTTTATTTCCGGCATGACCTCTTTTCTGGCGGCACAGGGGGCTAAGATCGGTCTCCAGGTTGGAACAGCCTATCTTTTTTCCAAAGAGGTGGTTGACACCCGTGCGGTTCAGAAGCAATACCAGGACATCATCATTGAGCAGGATGAAACCGTGGTCATCGGTAACACTTTGGGGCTGGCCTCCAGAACGGCGCCCACACCCTTTGCTAAAATGATGACGGATCATGAGGTCAAAATGATCCGTGACAAAATGCCCCTGGGTGAACGTAAAAGATCTTTTGAAAAACGGAATATCGGCTCATTGCTCATCGGCGCCAAAGGGTTTCTCCCGGATTTTAAAAATCCGGGAGAGGAAAACTACACCTGGTTCAAGGGGGATGAGCACCGTGAAAAGGGGAATTTCCTGGTAGGGGACAGCCTGGCATTCTTCAAGGAGCCGGTCACGATCCGTGAGATTCATGATGCCTATTTCACAGGCAAATCCATGCTGTTCAAACATTTGAACGCACTGGAAACCTTCTCAAGCCCCAGGAACAAGATCCGGGACGAGATCGCCGTGGTGGGCATGGGATGCACCCTTCCCCATGCCGATACCCCTGATGAACTCTGGCAGAACATCCTGGACAAACGCTACTCCATCTCCCCCATGCCGGATTCCCGCATGGATAAGGATATCTTTTACGATAAAAACCGGAAAGCCGAGGACAAAACCTATACTGATCTTGCCGGCCACGTGGATCATTTTGAGTTTGATGCCAAACGGTTCGGCTATGACGAGGGTAAAGATAAAAAACTGTCCAGGAGCCAGAA
>JAKSAX010000095.1 GCA_022361395.1 Desulfobacterales bacterium
CCTTTTCCCGGGTACGGATATCCGAGGCCAGGGTCATGGCCTGACGGTTTTCCGGATCTGTTTCCAGGACGCGGCCTGCGCAGCGCTTTGCCTCGTCAAAATCCCCGGTATTAAAATAGCAGAGGCAAAGATTATAAAGACAGGCCGGGTCATCACCGTACAATCTGCATGCGGTGAGAAAGACGTCTGTTGCCGTCCCCCATGCACCCAGGTCCATGGCCAGAAGCCCGGTCTCAAATACCGTCCCCCCGGTTTCATATTCAAGACAGGAGTTATGCCCGACCTTCTTCAGGGCATTGATCCATGCCAGGCGCTCCTCAGGCAAAAGTTCCGGTTTTACCTTTGAAAACCAGGGCAACACGCATTCGAAAACCCGCGGGTCATAGAGATTCTGACGCAAAAACGCGAGCACCTGAAAAGATACCAGGGTGTCGATCTGCCCGGCGGTGACCAGGTTGCTGATTAGCCGGTCTGAAGGATTCGATACCTTGAAATTGCGGTCAAAACAGGTTTGGACGGCTGAGGTGAGCGGCGTTTTTCTTCCAGATTCGTCCCTGTTGAAAACAAGGGTGGAAAAAAGCGGCGCTTCCGCACCGGCCTGGGCGGTCATGTGTTTTGCGCCAAGTTTTCCGGCAAACCGGTTGATGACGTCATAATTAACCGGCAAAAAAAGTGACTGGCACACCTCAATGTCCGGCTCCCCTTTGAAACGCAGCTCCCTTTCCCTATGGTAACCGGTATCTGAGGAAAGGAGCATCATATTGCCCCGGCTGAGGTCTTTCATGGCCTGAACAGCATCCAGTGCGCCTGTGGGAATCAGAACCGAGGCAGAATCAAGCCGCCGGATATAAAATTCAATGAATTCCAGGCAGTGCACCGGCAGCCATGACGGTTTTTTAATCCCGGTCCACCGGTATTCCGGAGAGCAGGCCTCAAAGGAAGCGGGATCCCCCTTGCTGTTCAGGGCAATTTCCCCCTGGTACAATTTCCCGTAATCAATATAAAAAAGATCCTGCACCAGTTTTCCGAAATGATGGTTTGCAATAAAGACAACCGGATTTTTTATGGTGTTTCCATCAATGGCCTTAAAAGTGTTCTGGAGATGAAGCACGCCTCCCGTGCGGCCGTCCCACCGGACAAGATCCACACACCTGGCTTCAATATAAGGTTTTAGTCTTAAGTGCTGCCTGCAATATTCAAGATTGGCAAGGGAGGGATCGCATACCAGGTACACCGGGGTCAGCTCCCCTGAAAAATTCTCCTGGAGACGTTCCTGAAGCAGGCGGATCATGTACCATGAAAATTTTCCGGAACCCGCACCCTGCTCAAAAACATAAAGTGGCTCCTCCGGATCAATACCGCCCTCTGCCAGCAGGCCCCGCCAGTATTCAAGAATCATATCAACGTAGGCGTTTGCAAGGCAGGTGTTTTCCAGCGGGTGATCCACCCGGAGTCCTTCAGAAAGGATGCCGGCCTGTATTTCCCAAAGGGGAGAGCTGCTGAACCGGATGAATTTTTTTTCTTCCCTGGCACGGCAGCCGGAGGATTCAGTAAGGGGGGACTGACCGGAATAGTCTTTTTTTTGCACATCGGCTGCAGCAGTCATTTTATCTCTCCGTTTCTAGTTTTCATTTTCATCGATATCAATACCCAGCAGTTCAAAAATATTCAGATTGCCCTGGAGCTTCACAAAAAGCTCGTCGTAAAGCTCCGCCGTATTGAGAGCGCCCCATTCAATGGCGCGCCGGACCAGGTAGGGGGACGGGCTGTGGGGATCGAGCCGGATAAGGTATTCAGCGGCTTCCGACAGCCTGGCATATGCCTCTCTCCGGCTTTTGATGGGACCGCTCCCCCCGCCTCCGCCCGAACCGCTGCCACTGCCGGGACCTGATCCGCCCGGCCCGTCCGGGGCTGCTTGTTCCTGCACTTCATCCGGGATCTCATCCGGAGCAGATGAGTCATCAAAGACCACCCCCCGTTTGGAAAGCTCCATGACCATGGTTGTCTTTATTTCATCCAGGAGGCCTGAAATACTGGGAAGCCCCGGTGAATCATCGCCGCAAAGGGATTCAAGAGTTGCGGAGAGGTCGCCGATGGCATACAGCGCCCCTTTGATGTCCCCTGCCAGATCAACTAAAAACCGGGTACCGGTGGCTGCCACACCTGCACTGACATCTTCCAGGCTCAACTCATCTTCCAGTTCTTTGTTTCCGGGGAATTTTGACCGGAGGCGGTCATAGCGGCGGGCCATCTCAAAGTCATTCCAGGTGTAGGAACCGCCGGCCTCATCTGTCACCGGAATCATTCTCAGTGCGGGCATAAGCTTGTCATTGGCCCACACAAAAGGATTGATCCTGTATTCAATATCATTGTCTATGATTTCCGGGAAAAGGGAATCCCAGTATTTTTTACACAGCCCGGAGATGAGGTGAACCGCAGGGGCGATACCCTGAAACCCCCTGGTGTGGATCTCTGCCTCAAGTAGCCATACGGTTATCTGCAGATCCTTGCTTTTGGAAATCAGAGCATCGGCTGCGGTTTCCTTTATAACGCCCCATTCCGCTTTTTTAAGTTCATGGACCCAGACGCCCATGGGCAGAGTGGGATCATCTTCACGCCGGGCATCCATTATGGCCTGGTAAACCCCGTTGTCCCTGACGGACTGCCCTGCAGGCATGCTGCTGCTGATCGGTTCAAGAAATTCCGACATTGAAAACCCGAAATGCTGTTTTACCTGCCTGTCAAGTTCCTGATGTTCCATATACTTACTCCGCGCCTGCAGCCTGTTTTAATTCAGGTACATAACCGGGAAAGCGTTCCGGAAATGCAATCTTTTCCGATAATCCTGTTTTCGGATCCTGAACAGCCAATTGAACATTAACAAAGAGTTTAACCGTTTCCATGGAGGATTCGCCGTTTCCGGCCTCCTCTTTTTTAACCACCGGGATTTCAAATCCGGTTAAGATACCTGCTTTTTTTTCCGGGTTTGAACCGGCTTTGCCATGTTCTGTTAAGAATCTCAACAGGGCCCATGGGCCGCCGTAACGGAATGTGGCGGTTTCATTACTTATTTCAGGCTGCCCGTGTCCGGCAGTACTGACGGGTTTGACGGCAGATCCGCTTGCCCATCTGAGACCCAGGCCGACCTCTTGCCCGTACATCCAGGAAATCGATTTATTTTCAGCGGACCGGGGATAAGTTACAGAGGATGCCCCACTGTTTAACCGCCATTCGATAATCTGGTTGGTGCCATCGGAAGGTGTGGCCAATTTCCTGAATTCTGGTTCAATAATAAGGGAGCCCGGAGCCCCTCCCGTTCCCAGTAACGGACTTAAAAAATTCACGGCCTCCTGCATCTGCCGTACAAAGTCCCTTGCCTGTTCTGAGTACGAATTTTCCGGCATGGCGGAAAACGTCTTTTCAAGGCTGTCCATTTCATTCTTACCGGTTCGGATAAACTCGGATATCCGGTTTAAGTCTGCCTCACCGGTTTCGGCCGTACGCTCTCCCACAAAAGGGTACCGGCCTTTTAAATAGGTATTGAACAGGGACGCCAGGGCCTGGTAGGACCGGTCAATACCGGTGCGGTCATATTCACCTGCCTGGTTGGCAATCTTAGTTGATATCCGGTTGAAAGACCGGGTAAAGACATCACTTCCGGATAAGGCCTCATCTTTTTTAGGATCATAGGTGTGTATATTTTTTTGCGCCAGCGTGCCGGTAAAATAATTTTCAAGAAAGGGGATCCGGCTGCCCGGATCATGTTTCTCATATTTATCGATTTCCGTTAAGGTCTGGTACCATTTTTTATACAGGTCATATTTCCCGATGGTATTGGATTCACTGATACTTAACAGAAACTCGATAACCGGCCGGGCATAATTGGATGATATATAGAGTATCCTCTTCCGTTGCGCTTCCAGATAATTTTTAAGTTGCTCCTTACTCGTGATGTTAAATAAAACCGCAGTGAAATTTTCATTCGTCCATTCGGGATCCGGAACCGGCCTGTAAGGGTTGGCGGAATTCAGGAGCCGGTTGCACGTGTCAAGCAGATTCAGGCTGTATTTTTCCGATGCGTTCAGCAGATCAACCCTTGTATAATCAAAATCATTCAGGCCGCATATTGAAAGGAGTTCCTGAATCAGCTCTTTTGACTGGGTAAGGTTTCCGATATCTGCATTTAAGAAGGCCTCTTCACTGGAAACCGGCTGGAATACAGGTCCTGTATGCACACTCTGCCCCCGTCCGATCTGAGCCTCGTACACCAGTTGTTCCAGGACCAGTGCCACCTGCTGTTTTGCCAGCCGTTTATAAAATGCATCCGTCTGCTCAGGACTGCTTTCAGGGGTATCCTGCCCAAAGTCTTTTTTGATGAAACTTTCATATTCCCTGTAATATTTGACCGCAAGCTCAAGCTTTGATTTATCCCAGGCAGCGGGTATGCCCGGACGATAATCAATTGCCTTGATCCGGTATTGCATGAATCCGGTCTGAACCAATGTGTCAAGTGCGATGTCATTTGTCATGGCAGCCGGTTTGACCGCAAGCCCGCTGTCAACGGTCATGGAAAAAAGCTGCCCGTCCGGACAGATCAATTGCCTGGAAAGGGTCTCTCCCGCCTTTTGGGTACAGGTATTTCCAAAGGATTGAAGCGCCCGGTGAAATGCGCCTGGCCCGTATCCTGACTTGACCAGGGAGGCTTTAAGGTTTTCCACGGCAGTTTCAAGCTGCAGGCAGGGACTTGTACCGTCTGTGGTATTTCCCCACCGGGTGATCACTTCGTCCAGCCACAGGCCCATCTTTTCCGCGGCAACAAGCGGTTTGTCCGGAGAACGGTTCTTTTTTTTACCGGCAGGGGGATAAATGCCGGGAGGAATTTCAAGATTTTTAACTAAAGTAATCCTGACAGCCTCCGACATTTCCATTACCCATTCCCTGACATCAGCGGGCCTGGGAATCGGCGTTGACAGGTGTGCACGGTCCCTCTGGGGCAAATATCCCCCTTTGAAATCGGATGTCTGCCACGAGGGCGTATACCGGATTTCTTTAAGGGTTTTAACATGCATGCCCTTTTGCCTCATTAGTGCGGCAGGCACTTTATCCGTATACAGATAATTCAACAATAATTTAAACTCATCCAGAATCTGTTTGTCCCCGGTAAACATCGCGTCATCGCACAGTGCCATAAAGCGGTTCAGGTTTTCCTCAAACGCCTGTATCTCTTCCAGTTCGGCAATAAAAACAGAATAGCCGGGACCCGGGACTCCGGAAATATTTTTATTGACCTGTTCCGCCTTTGTCTTTATCCGGCATTCAAGGCTTGTATAAACCGATTCCAGACACTTGTCTGCGATGTACCTGGCAATCTGAAGGGGCAGCTTATCATACCAGGATGCGATAAAAGAGATATAAGACGGGTTGCCGTCAATCTGTGTCAGCTTCTCAAGCACGGCCAGCACGCGGCTGCCGCCGTCACTGCAGTCCACTGAAGCATTTTGAAGCGCTTCGGAAGTCTCTTTTATATTCCGGATCTGGGAGATTAGCCTTGTTTCATCTACAATAAAAACAGAGATAAGCACCAGGGCGATGCCGATCATTGCAAACTGAAAATTACGAATAATTTTATTTCTTGATATGATCTGTTTCCTGATGGGAACAGCAAGGTTTTTTTCAGCGAATATTTTTCTTTCAAACAACCTTTTGGCAAAACAACATGTATGGCCACTGCCTTCTGAAGCCTCCGGTTCACCCCATTCCCGCGCACCTGTGAAATAAACGCCCCGCAATAAAAAAGAGGTATGATAAGAGGCAGGTTTAAAAATCGCAGAGGTAAACCTCTTCAACGCCGGCCTCATCTTGGAGAAGTGATAGGGAAAAAGGAAAAACCGGTCCGGATCTGTGATGGGTTTTTTACCGGATACGGAGTTTATCTGGGCGTCCTGAAGCCGGCTGAATATCTGTTCAAACGCCGTGTCAATCCACTCCGGCAGAAATGCCGTATCTGCTGTATACGGATTTGACCATCCGAAAAGATCATCTAAATGCCCGGGGTTCTGGGTTTTCCAGAATGCCCCGAACCCCTCGACTTCCTCACAGCCCGTGACAATGAGATAGACCGGCAGGGAAAGGGCAAAAACCTCCTGGATTTTTAAAAACCGTTTATAAAACAGGTATCCCTTTTTATCCATCCGGTTTTCGTTTTCCAGCAGTTCCAGTGCCGAAACCGTCAATATAATTCCGTCGGCGGCTCTTTCAGGCCTGTTGTAGGATATTCCGGAAAGGATATTATCCCACCTGTTTTCCCCCTGCTTTTCAGGATCAAAAACATCATCGTCAATGTCAATTACAATACCGTTGTTATAAAAATTCCAGCCTGTATCCTTTACAACCAGGCTTTTCTCCTTTAGCAGAAGCCTTTGCCGGCGCCCGGAATCCAGTGCGGCAAGCAACTCTGTTTTACGGCTGTTTTCATCCCCTGTCATAAGATACCAGGGCGTTGCATACTGCCATTCCTTTTTCTTTGTCAGGTACTTTATTGCCCTGATTGTTACTGCCAGCGGGTCAGCAGGGCCTTTAAGGGGCTTCACCGGCCTGGTCCGGTTTTTCTTTCCAAATCTACTTTTCAGGGAAAAGGCAATGATGCCTGCCGCTTTCATGATAAAAAAATAAAGGTAATTTACGATGAGTACGGCTGTTGCCGCCAGAACAACCAGGACCAGGGTTTCCAGCACCGGTTTTCCGTTTATATATTCAACCAGGGGGCCCAGTGCGGGAATAACACCTGAAAGCCCATTCAGCACCTGGTTTATAAGTTCAGTTATATTTGAAACACTCATCATTATTTCCTGAAAATGCAGTCCTGGTTAAAATAGCCTAGTTAAAACAGCCTGGTTAACGGCATGATCGTAATTTCCCAAACAATTGAAAGAATGATCAGATAAACAGCAAATCCAAAGCCGAAGAATTTTACCCAGGGTGCCAGCGCCCCGATACGAACTTCTTCAGCATTGCTTTTGACATGTTTCCATGCGTCCGGGAACAGGGGGCTTATGGCGGCTCCTTCCGGTTTGGCGGAGGTGTACTCCAGAAGGCTGTCCGCATATCTGTTTAAGCGTTTCCGGCCTTTTTTATCCTCAAACCGTCCGCAGAACCCCAGACGGATCGTCAGCAGGTAAACCGATGCAAGATCCTTGTTCAGGGAAGTTTTTTCATTCTTCTCAATCAGATCCTCAATTTGAACGAACAGGTTGGAACCGCTGATGCAGCTTTGGAACAGCTTCTCTTCCACAAGGAAATTCTGCCAATATGTGCTTCCCAGCCAGTCCAGCCGCAGAATAAATATCTCATCTGCCAGGGATGCCATGGCGTACATGGCCTTTGAGAATGCGTTGACTTCGGATTCGCTGCGCCCCTGTCTGAATTTTTGGCATTCGGTTTCAAGGTAACGGGTAAGCCTGAGGCTGATCATATACGCCAGTTGCTTGACCGAATCCTCGGATGCGGAAGGGTCTTCCTCCCCGTGAAGATCTGCGGTGTCCCCCTTTTTCACTGCATTTTTCAGTTTTACGACTTCCTTGTAAAAGCTGCAGAAACTTGTCAGGAGGACCGTGCTTTCTTTTTTTCCAGCCATGGTTTAACTCTCGTTTTTCGGGATAAACAATTGGACATATTCCGGCTTCCGTTCCATCAGTTTTTCCGTTGTGCTTATCAGGTAAAGTTTTTTCCCCTTGCAGACGATTTCCCCGTCAACCGGAATTTCCGCCAGGATATTCCCGGCGCCGGCCCGGATATTATACTTTTTATCCCGTTTATAAATCCGCCGTGCCGCACCGGCATCCCTGTGTTCTTTCAGATAGTTAAGTTTATGGGCTGATCCGATCCTGCAACTTGAAATCCACTCTTTCAGCTTGTAGGTATCCTGATTCTTGGCACTTTTGACCTCGATGAGAATATGGGGTTCTCTCCAGTTTTCATCCAGGTTGATTGTGAAAATCCCCTTATTGGGCTCTTCAAAGAGAATAACTGAATACCGGAGGTTTATTCCCTCCAGCAGCCGTGAGATGTACTCAATGATCTGGTTAAACCCCGGCCACATATCATTGTGGTTGTAGCCGGGAAGATTTGCATCCGGAACAGGTTTTGTATCAATGGCGCAGATTTCCCCCATTAATCCGGCCATACCCAGATAGAGATCAAAGGGGTGGATATTTTCGGAGTTGATAAGGATTTCCAGTTTCGGCAGTTCTGCCACCAGTTTTGTAACAATGTTAAGGTATGCGTCACTGGATGAGAACATCCCGTCACTGTTTTCATTTTCAACCGCCATGAGCAGTTTGTTGACTTTTTTCCGGATGTTTGCCGCAATCTCCCGGAGGATCCCCCCCAGGGAGCGGTTACCGAGAAAATCCGCTCCGTCTGCATTTAAAATCGGGGGAAGATAATCCAGCAGGCGGAAGCTTCCGTCCCCCCCTTTTTTCATTTTCATCAGGGGCATGGAAATATATTTCGGCCCCGGGTCTTTACCGGCATGGAGTGAGATATTGGGCCGGAGACGGTCGATCCTCATCTTTGAATCCCCGGTGTTTTCATCCACTGAATATCCGCCCTGAACCGATTCAAACCTCTGGACCAGGCTGGATGAGCTGGCCGCGCCATCGGCCCTTATCGGTACGGATAAAAAGACCTGAAGCTCACCGGACTCGGGAACATCCCTGGCCTCATTAAGATCTATCCTCAGGTCATGGCCGGACTCCGGGGTGATATCCAGGATAAGCCCGTCAGGCATGACGGCCTGCAGTTTGTGGATGGCGATGAACCCGTTCACCATACCGGATTTATCCTTGATCTCCATATGGATAATACCCCAGAAAAAGGGGTGAATCCTTGCTGTACGGTGCTGCATCTGGGCTTCCCAGTATATATGATTCTGCTGAAAATGATGGGGGGTCATCAGCATTCCCTCAGACCACTGGACCGGCTCTGGCAACTTGTCACATAGTTCCATCTATACCTCCGAACGTATCGTGTATTTTTCTTTTTCCAGCCGTATTAACGGATATTTATAATTGGTCAGGACCGCAGGTATGCTGCCTGCGGCAGACTGGTATTGTGCGAAAATAATAATATCAACGGCATCTTTGTGCTTATCCGGCAGTTTGATATCCTTGACTTCGGAAAAGGGCACAACTTCATAGGAAAGGACATCCACCCCGCCGTAAAATTTGAGCAGAACTTCGTTTTTTGTCTCAAACCACTGGTCTGCATTGAGCTTCAGCAGTTCACTGCCCAGAAAATCATTGTAAATAAAAACCAGGTCCACAGCTGTGGGAGAGTTGCCGTTGGCATCAGGACTGCTGATTATTCCGATGGTTTTCACCTGGTTGTTCTTTTGCCAGAAATACTTTTTGCCTGACTTCCCGGAGCATCCGCATACCGCCAGAACCATTGTGAGGATTATTATTAGGGACAGTCTCTTCATTTTACGCAAGCTCCATCACCTTTAACTGGCTGGGGGTGAGGGTTAGCCCCGGTATGTTCAGTGCAGCGCCGTTCTGCCCGCTTGGACACAGCATCTTGGTTGACGGCATACATGATTTGAATACTTTGAAACTGCCAAGCAAATGCCTTGAAGGCCCGATAAACATGCTGGAAACCACCCCCCCCAGCACACCGGGCTCATCACCGTTTGAAAGCGGTATGGTTGTCAGCAGGTTGTGAACAGGCATCGCAGATATGAATTGATTAAAGACATTTGGAACTGCCATTGCGGTTAAGGCGATATTCGGAAAGGGAATGACCACGACAGCCGGTGGGACAGGCACTTTACAGGCATCGGGAAACCCAAGGTTTATTGCCGGCATCTGTGTATTTGCAAACATAGCTGATTACCCCATATTTATTCGTTCGCCGTCCATGCGGATCTCTTCGTCAGCCGTCAGGATCTGGTGCCTTCCATGGAACCTGAGGAGCTGCTTGGCGTTCATCGTGTAATTAATCACGGTGTTGATGTGGGATTTTGCACTCTGGATAATACTCTCTTTCACGGTGGCAACAAGGTTGGTTCCGGTGAGCGAAAGTGTACCCAGGTATGCGGTAAGCCGAATGGACTTCAATGATCTCACCTCCACCTCTTCACTTGCCGAAAGGCTCATTTTCCGGGCTTTGATATTCAGCTCTGCCGCGCCGTTGACCTGAATATCGGCATGATCTCCGTCCCTTTCAAGAACCCCAAGGATATATGATTTCAAAGGGGTCCTGACATAGGCTGCCACATCGCCTTTTTCCGGCCGGACAACGCATGAGAATGCCTGGGTGGCCTCTGTTACGGAGTCAATCATAAAG
>JAKSAX010000094.1 GCA_022361395.1 Desulfobacterales bacterium
ATCCTGATGCCAGAAGTTCCATTATCATTTGCATGTCTCTTGCTACGGAGATTTTCATTTCCATTGCCGCATCAATCAACGGCGATGATTCAAGAACCGTTTGAAAATTATCTTTTATTTTCAGCAGGCCGTATACGCCGGTGCCTGCAACGATAATCGTAATTCCGCTTAAAATTAAAAATCCCCCCATTAACTTTTTCAACAGACTCATGTTTTTAATCATATCCTGATCCTTTGTGTATCTTAGGTGCCGCGCAAAAATAACTTGTCATAGTTTCTTTGCAAAACCCCTTAAAACATTGGGTATTTTGCAAAGAAATGCCAACTAATTGTTGCGCGACCCCTTAGTTAATTTATAAATTTCAATAATTTCACGAGTAGAAAGCATATAGTATGCCAACTTTGTCAGAAGGGTCTGTGAATTCCGGGGAATGTTGCCTAACCTGCTTAAAATGATAGGAAAACAGGGGTGTAAAAAGACAACGCAGGAAATTTATATGGAGAAGTGGTGGTAACGCGCGAGACAAATGTGTCTCGGCTATGTCTCGGGTTCGGAAAACTGCTACAGTTTTCTAAGAATTGAAAATATAACTGAGATATTGAGAAAGGATAAGATGCTGCAGCACCCTGGCCGGGTGCTGCAGCAGGGGAAAGCAATTTAAGGAATCGTTACAAAACAACTTACCTTAAGCCGGTCTTAAACGACTTTTTCAACGGTTTCCATGGCCAGGCCGAATACCTTGTCGCTGAACCTGGATTTCAGGGCCTGAACCAGCATGTCGCGGGTCAGGACCAGTTCTTTTTTGGCGAGAATACCGAGGGCTGCCAGGGCCCAGTCCGGTTTGCGGATTTTAAGGGGTTTAAAATCAATCTCCTCAACCTGTGCAGGGGTGTCCGGGATGGTGACCCCCACCTCTTTGAGGACAAAGGTGTCCGGGGAGAGGTTGGCAAAGATCTTCTTGCGCCGCTGGACCCCTTCATCGCTCAGGGCCAGGACCACGGCCGGAGACTCAAGACCGGTGTATCCGATCTTTTCCGGGGTGAGCAGGATTTCGGACACTGACTGCCCCCGGAGCACGGTAATATTGTAATCGTTTTTAATGGAGGCGTTGAGGCCTGCGGCAATGCCCGCATAGCAGACAATGTCCCCGGCAGTAACAATACGCATGCCTGCAGAGCCCAGGATAACCACTTCCTGGCGTTTGGGATCTTTCAGGTCATAGGTCTTTTCAATGATCAGGGGTTCGGGAAACCTGCCTTTTTCCTTGGCCAGGGCCCGGTACTGATCGCCGTATTCAGGCCGTTGGTTTTCTTCCACCAGGCCGCCTTCCTTTGGCATATCATCGATCATCTGATCGATAACCTTGGGGGTGAGCCTGTTGTTTTTTGTGTACCGGCCCGTGCACATGCCAAGGGTTTCCACCACGGAGAAGCCCTTATGGCGGATGGCAGTGCCCATTTCGTCTGACAGGCCCGCATCATGGCCTGAAATCCGGGACACATATGTGGCACCGGCTGCCTTGGCCACCTTGCAGATGTCAATGGGGATCTCCGCCTGGTTGAGGAACTCCGATCCCACCACGGCATCCGTGGGGGTGGTGGCGGAATACTGGCCGCCGGTCATGCCGAAGTTGAAGTTGTTCAGGATGATCAGGGTCATGTCCAGGTTTTTGCGGCAGGCTGCCAGTACATGGGCGCCGCCGATGCCGAGACCGCCGTCTCCCATGGTCACGATAACGTTTAAGGAGGGATCGGCAAGTTTAAGGCCGGCGCCATAGGTCAGTGCCCGGCCGTGAACCCCGTGAAGGGCATGGACGTTGAAAAAGGTATCAAAGAGGCCGGAGCGTCCTATATCCGTGACAATAACGGTTTTATCCGCGGCAAATCCCAGGTCTATCAGGGTTTTGTCAAGGCTTTTGGTGATCCGGTCGTGGGTACACCCCGGGCAGAATACCGGGGGACGGTTTTTATTTAAAAAGCTAGTCATTTTCAATGGCCTCCATAATCTTTTCCGGCGGAATCAACACCCCGTTCATCTGTCCGTAGAAATCAATTTTTTTGCCTGCGAGAACCCGACGGATCTCATTTACGTACTGGCCCAGGTTCATTTCAATGACAACAATGCGGGAGAACCTTTCGGCAGCATCTGTCAGCACTTTTTCAGGCACCGGCCAGACGGTCTTCAGTGACAGGGTGGAAACGGGTTTGCCTTTTTCCGCAAGGGTGCGGGCTGCATCTTCAACCGCCCTGGAGGTGATGCCGTAGCTGATGACCAGGGTGTCCGTGTCCGGAACCAGGTTTTCCTCGTAAAGGGAAATCTCATCCCGGCAGGAGTGAATCTTGTTCCGCAGGCGTTCCTGGTTTTCCGCAATGGTGTTGGGATCAATGGTGATGTATCCGTCCGGCCCATGGGTGGAAGAGGTCTGGCGCACCAGGGTTTTCCCTCCGATGGGCAGGAAGGGCGGGGCCTTGTCCGGATCTGCGGCAAAGGGGATAAAATTCTCGCCCTCGTACATGGTCCGTTCAACCAGATCAGGCAGTTCGGTGTTGCCCAGGTCAAAGCTTTCCTTGGTCATGCCGATTTCCTTGTTTGAGGCGATAAAAACCGGGCAGCGGAACTTTTCAGCATAGTTAAAGGCGTGGACTGTCAACGTGTAGCAGTCCTTTACATCTTTTGGCGCCAGGACGATCACCGGGACCCCGGAGGTGGAGCCCCACCGGAGAAACTGGATGTCGGAGTCTGCCCCGCGGGTGGCGGAGCCTGTGGAGGGCCCCAGGCGCTGGACATCTGCAATGACCAAGGGAATCTCGCTGCTGATGGCAAAAGAGATATGTTCCGAATAAAGGCTGATGCCCGGACCTGAGGTGGCGGTCAACACCTTTCTGCCTGCCATGGCAGCTCCGATGCAGTATCCCATGGAGGCGATTTCATCTTCGCCCTGGACACAGACCCCCCCTTTGGGAGGCAGCATTTTGAGCATATTGTTGAATATGGTGGTGGCCGGGGTGATGGGATAGCCTGCAAAAAAATCGCAGCCCGCAGCCATGGCCCCTCTGGCAACGGCTTCATTGCCTTCCATAAATGCTAATGCCATTCTAACGTTCTCCTTAAAAGATCTGGTTTGTTGTGGTCCGCCGGAATTTTTTCCAGCAGACATGTTATTTAATTAAAAATCTAATCAGATTTCTATGGTTGTAACGGTAAACCCCGCGCTTGTCAAGGCATAAGTGAATGAAATTCAGTCAAATATTTCCACGGGCATTATGGCAAATAATGGTTGAATTCTGTTGATTTTATACGAACCTTGGTATATTGATTGGCGTCATGGGAGTAAAAAAGAAAAAGACAAAAGAGGATTTCACCCAGGAAGCCTATATGGGCATCCGCCGCATGTTTTTCCTCAACGAGATTATTCCTGGCCAGAAAATCTCTTACGGTGATCTTGCCAAGCGGATGAATATGAGTACCACGCCGGTGATTCAGGCCCTCAAGCGCCTGGAGTTCCAGGGCCTGGTCCGCCATGAACCCAACCGGGGATATTATACGGAAAATATCAGCCTTGAAGAGATAACGGAGATTTACGAGTTCAGGGAGCTGATTGAGGTCTCCCTGCTGCCGGCCACTGTTGCCAGGATGACAAAGGCCAGAAAAAACAAGCTGAAAAAAGCCCTGGACAGCCATTTGGATGCGGTGAGGGATATCTACCTCAAGGACCGCCTGTTGAAGGATATGGAGTTCCACCTGACCCTGGCGGAACTCTCCGGAAACCAGATCCGCATCAAGACCTTAAGATCCCTGTTTGACCTGCTCTACCTTAAATACAGGGGAAATATCCTCTTTGTCACCCCCATGGAAACCGTGGATGCCGAACATATCCAGTTGTATGACCACATTGCCTCAGGCAACCTTGACGGTGCCCGGGAGGTGCTGTCCCGGCATATTGCCAATGTGAAAAAACATGCCATCCTGAGCATCGAACGGATGAACCGGGAAAAAAATATCAAAACGATTTAAATGAAGGCGAGCACCATGACCAAGGACGAACTGATCAGCGAATGTTCGGATCCGGACAAACAGAGTATTACCATTGAGCTGCCCTGCGAAATGGCAGCCCGTGTACAGAAATTGGCCGAAGAGAACAACACCACCCTGTCAAATATCCTCATTGAGGCCCTGGACAGTTTTATGCGGCGCCAGGGCTGAACCGCTGCGGTTTGCGCCGCTTCTCACTTTAATAAATTCCGGTCACCTCGCCAGGTAAGCCACCCGGGTGTCGGCAGCAATATCCGGATGGAGCTGGTTTTTCACGGCACAGGCATTCATGGCCTTGATAACGGGTTTAATGTACTTTTCAGGAAACGCCTGGTTGACGTGGAGGGTGATCTCTATTCTCTCCATGTGCGTAAGCCCCTTTTTGAAGTAGGGGGTGAGTTCCAGACGCATGTTTTCCGTGTCCAGGTCCCTGGTGTCGCAGAAGGATTTCGCATAGATACCGGCACAGGCTCCAAGGCTTGCCAGGAAAATGGCAAATGGCTCGGGAGCGGTCTCATCCCCTTCGTTCTTTTTACTCTGGTCGGTCTTTATCGTATAGTCTTTAAATTTTACATCCACCCGTTTATTGCCGGGAAAAATCACTTCAAATGGTGCCATGATGGTCTCCTTTTGCGGTTCCGCTTCCGTTCTGTTGCAGTCATTGTAGTTCAAGCCAGTCAAACCAGATGGGATAATGCGTTTTGTACCATCCCAGTATCTCTTTTAGCCGTGTATGTTCTTCAGGTGAAATGGTGGCTTCAGGTATTTTATCAAACCGAAGCACCACCTTGGGCCCGAAATGTTCCAGTGCATCCGTGCAAAGTGTCTGAAGCTCGTTTCTGATCCGGCCGGAGTCTGAAATTTTCACCGGCCTGGTCCGGAAATCCTCACCCTTGAGAAACCGGTTGAGCAGGGGGGAAAATACCAGTTTGCTCTGTTCAAAGGATTCCAGCAGGCGCAGGGCAAAGGTGATCTGCTTGTCTCCCAGTTCCGACGTCATGCGGACGGTGACCTCCCAGGTGTCTTCCGAAATCCGGGTGACCCCCGGGGCCCCGCTGTAGGGATCCGGCAGCATATAGCCTGAGGTGGCCAGGGTCTGCCAGTGTTTTTCGGCAATCAGGTCTCCTGCGCCGATGGTCCGTGAATCCAGGGGAATACCTGCATTTTTCGCCTGGATGATGCTGTCACGGTAGATTTCCACCAGAGCTTCATCAATCTCTTCCCCAAAAAGGTCGTTGGCAAGGGTCCGGCCGAAATCACCTGCTTCGGGATCCAGTTTCATGCTGGCCGCATCTTTATGGTAAGGGAGTTTGAACCTGGAGGAGAGCACGGCCAGGGAGACGTCCAGGTCCAGGATGCCGGAGAGGCTGGCCGCCTGGATAGCCTCTGCCGAGGCC
>JAKSAX010000092.1 GCA_022361395.1 Desulfobacterales bacterium
GGGGTTGGGACTGGTTTGCTGGTTTGGTCTGTGTAAACATGGCCGCGTCCGGTTCCACCCGGCCGATGACCATTCCGTTGAGCGTGGTGGATTCGGACTGGTTGTTGCTGGCCATGGGCGTATGGGTGTGGCTGGCTAGCTGGTTTACGGTGAGGGTCTCGTTTTCAGCTCCGCCTTTGGACCCCAGCCGCCGCTGGGATAGACCAGGCCCGGTTCCCTCATGCAAAGGTATTCTGCCGCGCAGGTCGGGCAGTCCGAAAGTTGTCCTGCCGTCGCCGCCGTAAATGGTGCCCAATAAAGAAAAAAGGGCATCGTTCTGAGAAACGGCCAGGAGCTGGCCGTCACAAAAAGCCCATCCCCTGGGCGCGAAATTCCCTGCAAACATTCTTATCTCACCAACAAATGGTTCACTCATTGTCTACCTCCTTGTTCTAATTCCGGGATGGGAAAAGCCCCCGCAGTGCAATGCAAAATGCCAGTGTCAGGTAAGGCTGCATATTGTTATGCGCCTGCCCGCCCCCTGTATTTGGCAGGATGCCCTGGTTCATTGCCACCATATTTGCTGGGTTACCATAGATCGGATCCGGAACAGGGTCTCCCAAGTGGTCCGTGGTTGCAAAACAGCGGTTGGCGCCAAGACCTGCCCTTCTGGCATCCCCGGTTGCACTTGTTCCCTTTACCGAATGGGTGTGCGCCGCTATTTCGGCTGCTGTCAGTGTGATCGTCTCAGCACCGCTTTTTTGACCCAAGGTGTGACCGTCACCCACATGAATCGGCACCCGGCTCCTTAAATCCGGCAGCGCAAAACTGGTTCTGCCGTCACCGCCGTAGGTGGTTCCCAAAAGGGAGTAAAGAGACTGATTCTGGTTGATCGGCAATATCTGCCCGTCACAGAACGCCCAGCCTCTCGGTGCGAAGTTGAATCCTACGATTCTGATTTCCGCAAGAAATGGTTCGCTCATACATCCTCCTTTCCCGTTAATATTTATGATGAACAAATGATAAAGAGAGCAGCCGGGTTGTTGCTTTCGGCATTTTGCCGCTCTTGCCGGAGACGGCTGTGACCCGTTATCTTATCTTTCTTTTACGCTTCCAACCCTGATGAAAAAATGAAACGCACATAATGGCAGACCGTTTGATGCCGGATCCCGAAAAATGAAGGTACAGGAAATGCTGTCCGTTGCGATCCGGTATATTTAAGCTTGTTTAGATGCCTTTTAATACGATGTTGAAGTGTTACATTAAATCAAAAAAATGTCCAGCGTTTAATTCCGGGATGGAATCCAATGAAACCGGCGGCCACTTGGAGCTAAACCAATTTCCGTATCAGGAAATCGCCGCCCTTAACCGGAGAAAAACACCCTATGTTTCCTTCCCCTACTTTACGATTTCCATTTCCCCTTGCCTCTGAAAAAGGAGATGGTTTGTTCTAACCCCTTATCCAGGGGGGTTAAAGGTTTCCAGGACAAATTTTCTTCGGCCAGTTGGATATCAGGTTTCCGTTTCAGGGGATCATCCACGGGAAGGGGCCTTTTTTCAACCGGGGACTGTGAACCGGACAATTCTATGATCTTTTCTGCAAGCTCCATGATGGTGATTTCATCCGGATTTCCCAGATTAACAGGACCGGTGAATCTATCCTGCGTATCCATCAACTTTATCAGCCCGTCAATCAGATCATCAACAAAGCAGAATGAACGGGTTTGCTCCCCGCTTCCGTATATGGTGACCGGTTTATTTTCAAGTGACTGTAGAATAAAATTGGAAACCACCCTTCCGTCATTGGGGTGCATACGGGGGCCGTAGGTATTAAAAATACGGGCAATCTTGACAGCTATCCCGTGTTGCCGGTGATAGTCGAAAAAAAGGGTTTCCGCACATCGTTTCCCCTCATCGTAACATGACCTTATACCGATGGGATTTACCCTTCCCCAATACCCTTCGGCCTGGGGGTGGATTTCGGGATCGCCGTAGACCTCACTGGTTGATGCCTGTAAAATCTTGGCTTTGACGCGCTTGGCCAGCCCGAGCATATTGATGGCACCGTGGATACAGGTTTTTGTGGTCTGAACAGGATCTCTTTGATAATGGACCGGGGAAGCCGGGCACGCCAGGTTATAAATCTCATCAACCTCTATATACAGGGGAAAGGTGATGTCATGGCGTAAAAACTCAAACCCGGGATCCCCCAGAAGATGATAAATATTATCCTTCCGGCTCGAATAACAATTGTCAATGCAGATCACCTCATTTCCCATTGAGAGGAGCCTCTCACATAGATGAGATCCCAAAAACCCGCATCCGCCGGTGACGGCAATTCTCTTTGACGATTCCATAATCCTCCTGACTAAAAACCGCTTTTACAGCAATTCTCAAAATTTCGTTCCGGCTGTTGAACCGTTTACTGCGCATCCCCGTTATTTTGCAGCCAGAAATCAAACATGCGAAGTGTTCCGGTGTATGCTTTTTCAAACTGACGCCAATGGGCCAGGTTCGTCATATACGGATCATCCGGGAATCGTTCCAGATACCGGCGCTTCATTGTCATATCGCCGAACCGGAATCCAAGGAATTTTAAATTCAGCAATGCTGCCAACTGCTCGATCTCGGCAAGCGTATACTGTTTTTCCCGGACATGGAACAATAAATCCCGCAACGCGCTCATTGAATAAAAATCAGGGGATGTGCAGAAGTTCTCCCGGACCAGCCGGTATTGGTCCTGTGACATGATCTTCCTTCGAAAACGTTTCATCGCCCCCGGTTCTGACGGCATGTTCGATAAATCGAACTCATTGCGGACGCAGATCACCCCCATCCGCGCAGCACGGCTGTAGACAGCGATTCGTATGGTGCCGCCGCAGCGCGTCATCTGTTTTAAGGCCGCCCATCCCGTTTCCGGTTTTTCAAGACAGTGAAGCACCCCCACACAATCGATATGATGAAAGGTTTGTCCCGCTTTTGAAAATTCCAGCAAGTCACCATGGAAAAACCGTATATTGGTAATTTTCAATTTCTCCGCCATCCGTTTTCCATAGGCAAGGCTCCTCTTGCTCAAATCCAGTGCCGTCACCTTTGACTGCGGATTGGCAGCCGCCAGCCACAGGGAGTGATGACCGGTGCCGCAGCCAGGTACCAGGATGCTGTATCCCCCGCTCAGCTCATCTGATGAAGAAAAAGGCGTTAACCCGGAAAATCGTTCTGCCAGGCTTTCCCGGAGGGCCCTTGGCGGTAGGGCCGCCAGAGCCAGCCACCTGGGGTAGGGATTCTCTTCGTACTGCCGGCGAACCACCCGGGACACCTTGTCGGCAATCCGGCCGGCAGAGGGGATACCCTCCATCAAACGAGTCTCCTTCAGCGGTTCCAGCAATGTCCGCCTGATGCAGGCCCGCAGGGGAGCGGAAAAAGCAGTCAACGGTATTTTTACAAGCCTTTCAGCTTCGGGAAACTTAAAAAGGGGGGCGTACAGGCTATAGATGAGCAGCTGTATCTCAGCCTCTTCCGGAAGCGGACCTGCCTGCCGGACAATATGCGCCAGCCTCTCTTCCATTTCATTTACAATGCAGGCTTCCCCGGCACTGTCCATGAAAAGATACTCGTTGTTGAAACATTGCTGCGCCAGGGCGGCAACCAGCCGGGAAACTCCCGGCGGCAACGCCCGGTGCTGAAACAAAAGCCGGCGGCGCAGGGCTTCAAGCCATAATTCAAGTTCATAGTCGGTGTTAATGCCTGTCTCAAGGTAATGGTGAAAAAAAAGATCCCCGGATGCATCAATCACCTGTTCAGCATTCACCTCCCGGTGCACCCCAAGCTTCAACTTGATCTTTACCTGCCGGACAAAATAAAAAGACAATAAAGGGAACTTGATCTGGCCGTGATAAGCCAGCAATTCCAAAGCCCGGTAAAAATCCGGTTGAAATGACGAAAAATAAGAGTGGTCCCGGCTGCGGTTTCGAGCCAGCAGCCGGGTGATTCTATTGTGAAGTATTTCATCTGACGGATGATCTGCCAGCCGGGCTGACAGGGATTGAAGCCGTGAAATATCACCTTCTTTCCAGCTTCCGGGCCTGTCCATATGATCTCTCCTGATTATCTTTCTTGGCAGATGTTTTTGTCCTCCTCGGGAGAACCGGATCATGTATCATTTTTTATAGAGCTAATGGCGGTTTGAATAAAAGAGAGACCTAAGGGTTCTCCTGATTGCTTTTCAAAACTGACGATTATCGGATTGATATCCGACTCAACGTTTACGGTTGAATCCTTCGAGCTGCCGTATCTCAGAAACAGATGACTAACTTTTATGCCATTAACCCGGATCAATCAAGGCCTAAGAACAAATATAAAACCGGAAAGGAGACATTTACGGGCCTGCCCGTGCCAGGCCAGCCTTTGCATTGTGGGCTGCCCGGTCAGCAAGCCCTGGTATACAACGGAACCGGTTCACAATTCTGACAGACCGGTCTTTTTAGAGCAGATAAAGGCCCGTCTTCTCCCCTCTCTGTAAACCTCGGCACCCGTGTAATCATTGAAATCCGGTTCCAGCATCTTCACGTGGTAGCCAAAATGCCCACCCATATCAAACACGGCTTTACGGGTGGGCCTCAGGACCAGTTCCCGGTCAAAGGCCAGCCGGGGATCATCTGTTCTTTCAAAATCTATTTCCAGGTGGGATCCGCCTCCCTCAGCCAGGAAGGTGTCAATCACAAGGATATCAGAGTTGACCGCTGCAATTTTTTCCATCAGCTCGACAGGCTTGCTGATGTGATAGAGCAGCCCTAAAAACAATACGATATCAAAGTAGCCGAATGCCTGTAAATCAATCTCAAGAACGTTGGCGGAGATAAACTGGTAGCGATGCTTTTCAACCCCGAGGGTTTCAAATACAAAATTCGCCTGCTGCACATGCATATCACGGGCATCAATTCCCAGTAAATAATCGCAACCGTTCTCAATGGCCTTCAAGGACCAGTATCCGGCATTGCAGCCGAGATCCAGCACCCTTTTTCCGGCAAGCGTCCCTTCTGACAAAGAGACCAACGGGGTGAAAAAGTATTTTTCCCTCTGAAGATGCCTGTTGACCCAGCTCATTTTATGGACCGGTGTCAGGCATCCTTTCAGGTTGAACAGATAATGCCACCGGGGAAATCGTTTGATTCGCCGGGCGATTTGATCTTTGGACGGTTCCATCTGCTTGTGGGTTACTCCTTTTTCTCGGATTCTGCCGGTTTTTTCCCGATATTCATCCAGCCCCGTGACATCCCGGAAGTAAAAATGCATCCGTCATCATTTTTACCCAGAAAACAGGCAGTTTTAAAAGAGAAATCTTTTGTAATCCGTTACAGGGCCCCGGTTGAGAAAAACTGCAGGCCGCTATAAACAGGCGGAGGAAAGCATCACCCTATGGAAACAGAGTCCGGGTCCCACAGGTTTTTGATGCTGTTTTACTGATTTGCGGCATTCCCAGATAACGGCTGTACAATGCCAGGAGAGACGAGACAAGAAGCATGGTCACCATCATCAGGTAGGAAAGGTCAGCCCTCCCGGTATAATCCCGGATAAACCCGTTAAGCCAGGGCATGACCATGCCTGCAAGGCCAAAGGCCGTAAACAGGCAGCCGTAATTCATGCCGAAATTCATCATCCCGAAATAGTCCTTGCACACCGCCGGGAAGATGGTCAGGTTGGCACCGTAGTTCATACCGATGAGAAATACGACAATCAGGGTGCCTTTCCATGATCCTGCCCCGTGGGCCGACATCCTGAAGAGGATAAAAATCGCAAGTGCCTGGCAGAGGAATTGAAAAAACAGGGTAAGCTGACGGCCGATCCTGTCCGAAACCAGACCGGCCAGAACACGTCCAAGTGTATTTCCAAGGGCCAGTGCCACCACAGTGAGAAATGCCCATTGCCCCAGTACCTGCCTGCCCAGGTCTGCGGCAACAGAGATAAATACAAGCCCTGCTGATGCCCCTGAAAAATACATGGGATAGAGCAGCCAGAACTGCCGGGTACCAAGCATTTTCCTCACGCCGACATTGCCGCGGCCCGGCCCCTCCGCAGACGATGTGCCTGTACCCGGAACAAAACCAAAGGGCGGGTTATGGATAAACCAGACCAGACAGGCACTAGCCAGCCAGATGCCGCACCCGAGGGTAACCATGGTCTGGGAGATCCCCAGCTCAACCATTCCGCTCTCAGTAGTCTTTGAAAACAGGGAGAGCAGCCACTGGGTCAGGGGAGCCAGGGGAACCGGGGCAAGTCCGGAACCCGCCACCACTATACCTGCAACCAGTCCTGTCTTTTCCTCCGGAAACCACTTAATGGCTGCCGGGGTCAGGGCGGAATATCCGAACCCCACACCGGCGCCCGTCAAAAACCCAAACCCTGCCACATAGGCTGCCAGCGAAGATCCGCCCATTCCGGCGGCCACACATCCGAGACCGGCCAGGAGTCCGCCCAGCATAATGACGGGTTTGGGACCGTACCGGTCCTGGAGCATGCCTGCGGGCATCATGATGACGGAAAAGGTCACTGCCATGACAGAATAGGGAAGCGCCTTGTCTGCATGGGTCCACCCCCAGGCATCGGGAATACCTGACTTGATGACACTCCACACGTAAAGAATGCCGAAAACCA
>JAKSAX010000090.1 GCA_022361395.1 Desulfobacterales bacterium
ATCAGGGTTGCCCCCTGGCGCATGGCAACAATCCTGGGCACGTGCTCAATGGTCACCGGACAGACCTCCTCGCAGGCCCGGCAGGTGGTGCAGGCCCAGAGGGTATCTTCTTCGATAACCTCTCCGATGAGCTGTTTTTCACAGTTCAGCTCCTGGATGGCCTCTTTCCGCTTTTCGATCTCATCCGGATCTAGCTGTCCAAGGTCTGCAGACAGTTCTACCCGCTTTATAATTTTATCCGAGTTACCGAACAACTCGTGTTTCAGGCTGTCATTAAAATCCAGCAGGCTCAGGGGTTTGTCCGTGGCCCAGGCCGGGCAGACCTCCTTGCATCTTCCGCACTCGGTGCAGGAGTAGAGGTCCAGGCCCTGTTTCCAGTTAAGCTGGTGGATGTGGTTGAGCCCTAAGGTTTCATTCTCCCAGGCATCTTCATCTTCCAGTGCCAGCAGCCGGATCTTTTCATGGGGATACCCCAGGCTTTTAAAGAAGACATTGGGTACGGCCGTGATCACATGGAAGTGCTTGCCCAGGGGAAGCAGGTTCAGGAATATCAACTGGGTACAGATATGAATCCAGAACATGGCGGTCATGATGGTTGTGACCGCCTCCTGGCCAAATCCTGATATCAGGGCCCCGGCTGCCACCGACACCGGCGTCCAGATAAATTCACTGCCGTATCGGGGATTGTTGAAAAAGTGGATATCCCCTGGGTTGCCGTGGACCTGGATCAGAAGGTAGCGGGCACCGTCAAAGAGAAGATCGCTCACCATAAGCAGGCCGATCATCCCCAGGACCAGATAGGCTTCAGTGGTGTTGTGCATCCGCTCGGGCTTGAACACCGCCCGCCTGACAACCGCCCAGATGATCATGAGCAGCACCACCCCTTCCATAATATCTTTCAACCCGATATACAGGTATCCGGTCAGGTATTTATCGTCCAGGAAGGGAAGCTGGAACCCTTCATAAAAACCGTGGCCGTAAAGTACGATGCTCCTGATCAAAAGGATGCAGAATCCCCAGAAGATGAGGGCATGCATAAGCCCTGAGCTTCTTTCCCTCTCCCTTCCCACAAGGCGCTTCTGCCCCATGGCGATGATCAGGACGTTTTTCAGGCGCTCTTTAACATGGTTGGCCCTGTCAGCGGGTTCAAGTGCCATGAGAAGCTTTAGTTTCCGGGTCATGGTAAACCCGAAAACACCCAGGCCCAGCACCAGTACAAGTGTCATCAATAGGGGATTCATAAAAATACCACCCTTATGCTCTTAAGGCTTTGATTTCATTGCGCAGGATCGGGACCACCTCAAACAGGTCACCGACAATACCGTAATCCGCCACGTTGAAAATCGGGGCTTCAGGATCTTTGTTCACCGCAAGGATGAATTTTGACCCGTTCATCCCCGCAAGGTGCTGGATGGCACCGGAGATTCCGATGGCCATATAAAGGGAGGGCGCCACGATTTTTCCGGTCTGTCCCACCTGTTTGTTATGGGCCATGAATCCCCCGTCCACCATGGCACGGGAAGAGCCGAAACCCGCATTCAGGTCGTCGGCCAGTTCTTTTACCAGGTCCACGCCAGCCTGGTCTTTGGCGCCCCTGCCCACGGAGATCACGATATCCGCATCTGCAAGATCCACGTCGTTGCCCGCATCCGACACCAGTTCCCGGATCACGGCTTTAAGATCTGCTGCCGGCGGTGTGAGTGACACCACATTTTCCGTACCGCTGATTCCGGGGTCTGCCTCAAAGGCACCTGCCCGGACAACGGCCACGAGCTTATCCGTATTTATTTTCACCCGCTGCATCACCTTGTTGGCAATGGCAGGCCTTGTGATCTCACCCTGCCCGCCTTCCCAGTTGATATCGGTGATTTCAGTGGCACAGGCCGCGTTTAATTGTGCCGCTACCCTTGGGGCCAGGGTTTTTCCGCTCTCGGAAAACCCGAACCAGACCAGGTCGGCACCGAACTGCCCTGCCGCATCCGCAACTGCGGCGGCATAAGGCCCTGCTGAAAACACCTCAAGCCCGGCATCATCCGCAATATACTGGGTATCGGAACCGGCGTCGGCAAGGCTTGGGAGAAGCCCGTCAAGGTTATTGCCCACAGCCACCACGGCAGTCTCTGCCCCCATTGATCTGGCCTTTGACAAGAGTTCGGCAGTGCTGCCCTTTAATTCACCCTGTTTGATATCTGCAAATACAAGTACTTTAGCCATAATATTATTCCCCCCTATAAGACCTTGGCTTCATTGGCCAGAAGATCCACAACTTTGGCAGTGATCTCTGCGGCATCCCCTTCGAATTTCTGTCCGGCCGTCCGGGTTTCCGATTTCATGAACTCAAGGATCTCAGACTGCGGCGCCGTCCCCCCCACCGCCTCAAAAGAGGTGCCCAGGGCCGCCAGGTCCATCACATTGATCTTCTTTTTCTTGGCCATCATGAGTCCGCGCATCTGGGGCAGTCTGGGTTCGTTTATACTGTCACTGACGGTTACCACCGCCGGCAGCTCCACATCCAGGATTTCGGTTCCCGCATCCCCCAGCCTGGACACGGCAACGTGCTGATCGTCAGTCACCTCAATGGAGATAACATTGCTGACGCAGGGAATCCCCAGGTTCTGGGCCAGCATGATACCGGCCTGGCCGTTATCCGTATCCTGGGCCTGCTTGCCCGTGATGACAAGATCGTAGCCGCCCTTCTCGTAGACCGTCTGGAGTACCCTGGAAAAAACAGCGGAGTCCGCACCGGCCAGTGCAGGATCATCAATCTGGATCCCGTTTTCAATGCCCATGGCAAATCCCCTGCGAAGGGCCTTGGTAACGTCTTCGCCACTGCCGATACTGACCATGGTTGTCTCGGCCTTGTTCTTTTCCTTCAGCTGAACACTGGCTTCCACAGCGTTTTCGTCCCAGGCGTTCATCACATACTGGAGACCGTCTTCCACAATGGCCCCGTCTTCCACGTTGATGGTTAACTCCACATCAACTACTTTTTTTACGGTGGTAAGGATTTTCACATGCCCCTCCTCTTATGATTTTGGGGGGATCCCCAATTCTGGCAAAGGTAAAACCTGTTATAAGATAACCTGTTCTTATGTAATATGTTATGCTATTTTGAGTGTCAAGAGTTTTTTAAGAGATAATAGACGGGCGGGAAGGTAAAAGCCCGTATTGTCAAACCTTGACAAAATCCGTTCCCCCGGCTTAAGAATGACAAGTACTTATCCGGTTCCGTATTAGGCGTTTGACACTCATCCGTTTTACTGATAGGCAATGCCTATGGATAAGAAACCCGCTCCCAAAACTGGCATTGCAAGGATACGGACGGCCTTTTTTTATACCTTGAAAGGGCTGCGCCATGCCATGGCCCATGAGGCGGCTTTCCGGCAGGAAGTCTTACTGGTGGGGATTCTATCCCTTATTATAGTTGTCCTTCCCCTGTCACTGCTGTGGAAAGGACTTCTCTTTTTTGCCACGGCACTGGTGCTCATTGTTGAACTCCTGAACTCAGCCATTGAAGCGGTGGTGGACCTTGCCTCCCCCGGGTTTCATGAATTGGCCGGCCGGGCCAAGGATATGGGCAGTGCTGCGGTGTTTATCTGTTTGTCCCTGGCAGGAATCCTCTGGCTTTTGGCCATCGTTTCGATCATTTCCGGTTAGCCCGGGTACCATTTTTCACATGTTAAAGGCACTTGACAAATATTCCACTCTTAACTTATCAGATGAGTTGATGTGCTGTGCCGTATCCGGCCAGGGAGCAGGTGCGGCAGCGGCGCCTGACTGAGAACCTATTTTAAGGTGCCTGTTCCAGTGCATCTCCCCGGTAGATATCCTCCCGTCTGCCGGGGCATTTTTTTTTATTAAAGCCCTTGACAGATTTATTTCAGACTTTTATTGTTAGTCAAAACTAAATATTTCCAATCGTAAAAACATTAAGAATAGTTTCGGAGGAACAATGAGTAAAGCAATCATCATTTACGGTTCAACAACCGGCAACACTGAATATACGTCAGAAACCATTGAGGAGTATCTTTCCAATGCCTCTTTTTCCGTAAAAACTGTGAATGTATCAGATACGGACGTGGATGTCTTCCAGGACACCTATGATTTATACCTGCTCGGATGCTCCACCTGGGGAGAGGACGAGATTGAACTCCAGGAGGATTTTGAGCCCTTTTTTGAGGACATGAACGGCGGCCTCTCGTTTGAGGGTAAAAAATTTGCCGTTTTCGGCTGCGGGGATTCATCCTATGAATACTTTTGCGGGGCCGTGGATGTGATTGAGGAACGGGTGGAAAAGCTTGGCGGTAATCTGGTGTGTGATTCCCTGAGGATTGACGGGGAGCCTGAAGAGGCAGAGATCAACGAATGGACACAGGATGTAATCAATGCCGCATAAAATCTCCCCCGCTTGTCTGAAATCCCTTCTCAAGCTCATCGGGAACCTGAGCCGGACCGGTATGGAAGCAGGAAACGCAGGTGATTTTGAAAAGGCGTTTATGAACCTGGAAGATGCCCTGTCCTATACCAGGGAGCTTGATAAAAAATGCCTGGAAGCCAAACTGCTGAATAACCTGGGCCTGCTTTACACAATGAGCGGGGCCTGGGAGCAGGCCCTGTTTCACTTTGAACGATCCCTGACCATTGTGACCGACCACTACGGTACCGATAATATCCTGTATAAAACCCTCCAAAAGAATATGGGATATCTCCTGAATCTGGACGTGGCAGCGGCATAATCATCAGGACAGCCGGGGGATATTCCCCCGGCTTTTATATCAGTACGGCCTTACCGGGCAAGGATATCAATGGCCCGGTTTTCCCCATTTCCTTTCAAGAACCCGGAGATGTTGCCTTTACCATCCAGGAAGTTAAAAAAGCCGGCCAGCGTCGGCCGGGTACCGATCCGGAACACTGATTTTTATC
Source organism: Desulfobacterales bacterium (assembly GCA_022361395.1). Taxonomy (GTDB): domain Bacteria; phylum Desulfobacterota; class Desulfobacteria; order Desulfobacterales; family Desulfobacteraceae; genus Desulfobacter. Next base: position 4,924 of record JAKSAX010000090.1, read on the forward strand.
CTTGTATTTTTCCCTGATCTCATCTACCTATAGGCGGTTTTAAATTTTAATCAAACTTATGATCGGATCGGATCATGTCATATACCGGAGAACTCATTGCCCTTACTACAGTTCTATGCTGGACCGTCAGCGTCCAGTTTTTTGAAGCCGCCTCAAAACGGGTGGGAGCGACCCCTGTAAATATCATCAGGATTACAGCGGCCCTGATACTCTTCAGCACCTACCTTTACCTCAAAAACGGATATGTTATTCCCCTGGATTTTCCGGCCCGGGCCTGGTTTTACCTGGGATTATCAGGGATTGTGGGATTTTTTTTAGGGGACATCTGCCTGTTCAAGGCATTGGTCGAGGTGGGTCCGCGCCTGGCACTTCTGCTGTTCAGCCTTTCCGCGCCGGCCGCAGCCGTTATGGGCTGGGCCTGTCTGTCAGAGACCTACCTGCCCTTCCAATGGGCCGGTATGCTGGTGACCCTGACCGGGGTCTGCATCGTGATTCTTGAAAAAAACAACGGGCCCGGTCAGAAAACAGCCAGGAAGGCAAGCTTGAAAGGGGTTCTGTTCGGGATCGGCGCCATGCTCGGCCAGGCCGGGGGCTATGTAATGAGTAAAACAGGGATGCAGACGGAAGACGGTTTCCTGGATGCCTTTGCCGCCACCCAGATCCGTGCCATTGCAGCCTTTGCCTGCTTTATCCTTTACTTTACCCTGACCCGAAAATGGGGGAATGTGGCTGCGGCGGTCCGGGACAGGCGGGCCCTTGCTTTCACGGCCACGGGGTCTGTTATCGGCCCCTTTATCGGGGTTTCCCTGTCCCTGATGGTGCTTCAGTACCTGACGGCCGGGGTGGCCTCCACTTTTTTATCCATGACCCCTGTCTGCATTATTCCTTTTTCCATTTATCTCCATAAGGAGCATGTATCGGTGCGGGCTTTTGCCGGGGCAATCATTGCTGTAGCAGGGATCTGGCTTCTAATGAACAAATAAAAAAGCCGTACCTGGCACTCGGGTACGGCTTTTTCAACTTGTTGTTAATTAACTAAATTTTAGGGGTGGGATGCCCCTCAAGGCTGATCTTTCTGGATTCCTCCACATCCTGGGCAGACAGGGCGATATTCTGGAGTTCTCCTGCCATGAATTTCTCATAGCCGTTCAGATCCATTAGGCCGTGGCCGGAAAGGTTGAAGATGATGGTTTTCTCCTTGCCCTCTTCCTTGGCCTGGTTGGCGCTTCTCACGGCGCCGGCAACGGCATGGCAGGTTTCAGGGGCAACCAGGAGGCCTTCGGTTCTGGCAAACAGCAGCCCGGCTTCATAACATTCCAGCTGCTTAACGGCGATGGGAGTCATGAGACCTGCCTCAACCGCATGGGAGACCAGGGGGGCCATGCCGTGGTACCGCAGTCCCCCCGCATGAATGGGGGCCGGAATAAATTTATGGCCGAGGGAATGCATGGGAAGCATGGGCGTCATCTTGGCCACATCCCCGTGATCGTAGGAAAATGGGGTGGCAGTGAGGGTCGGGCAGGAGGCCGGTTCCACGGGAATAATTTCAATATCCGCCCCGTTGATCTTATCATAGGTAAAGGGGAAGGCCAGTCCGGCAAAGTTGGACCCGCCGCCGGCACAGCCGATAACGGTATCCACCTTGTCGATACCCGCTTTTTTCAACTGTTTTTTGGCCTCCAGGCCGATAATGGTCTGATGAAGCATGACATGGTTGAGTACGGAGCCAAGGGAGTAGCGGGTCTCACCGGTTTCATCCCCCACAGCCGCTTCAATGGCTTCGGAAATGGCGATGCCAAGGGACCCCGGGGTATCCGGCATCTGCTCTAAAATTTCGCGGCCCACCCGGGTATCCATGGAGGGGCTGGGTACGCACTGGCCGCCCCAGGTCTGCATGAGCACCTTCCTGAAGGGTTTCTGGTCAAAGCTCACCCGGACCATGAAGACCTTGCACTCCAGTCCCAGCAGTGCGCAGGAATAAGACAGGGCTGAGCCCCACTGGCCGGCACCGGTTTCCGTGGTCAACCGTTTGATTCCGAATTCCTTGTTGTACCAGGCCTGGGCCACGGCCGTATTCGGCTTATGACTGCCCGCCGGGGAAACACTTTCATTTTTATAGAAGATCTTTGCCGGGGTATCCAGGGCCTTTTCCAGGGCAAAGGCCCTGTGCAGGGGAGAGGGGCGCCAGCGGTACAGCAGGTCAAGTACGCCTTCGGGGATGTCAATCCAGCGGTCCTGGGAAACCTCCTGCTCAATGAGGTTCATGGGAAATACGGCAGCCAGCATATCCGGGCTGATGGGATTGCCGTCCTGGCCCAGAGGCGGGTTGATCGTGCCCGGCAGGTCTGCGGCTAAATTATACCATTGACGGGGAATTTCATCTTCGCTTAACAAAATTTTATTCTGCATGATTTCACTCTCCATTGGTTCTGATTTCCGGCGGACATTCCCGCAAGATGTTTCTGAACATAGAAACATACTATTTGTTTCTATAGTCAGAAACAGGCTTTGTCAAGAAGAGTTTCAGCGGGGGTCAGGCAACCGGCAGGTGGATGATAAACCGGGTGCCTTTATCTGGAGAGGAAACCACGTTCATCTTTCCCCTGTGGTTATCTGTGATAATAAAATATGCAACGGAAAGGCCTAGTCCTGTGCCTTTGCCCACCGGTTTGGTGGTGAAAAAAGGTTCAAAAACCCGTTTTCGGACCTCTTCCTCCATTCCCGGACCGTTATCTTCGATTTCCACAATCACATCCTGGTGCCTGCGGAATGCCCTGAGGATCAGTTTCGGCTGCCACGTCTCTTCGCGGGTGCCGACATCCTGCATGGCTTCGGCACAATTCTTCAATATATTAAAGAACACCTGCTGGATCTTGCTGGCCTCGCATGAGACCTGGGGAAGATCTACCTCATAGGCCCTGTCAATTTCAATGGTTTTGAAATCATATTGTTTTTTCAGGTCATAATCGCTTTTTGCCAATTCCAGGGTAAGGTCAAGGATTTCGGAAATCCTGTGGAGGGATTTTCCGGTGTAATCCTTCCGGGAAAAACTGAGCATATTCTGAACGATCTGGGAGGCCCTGACCCCTGCATGGTGGATGGACTCCAGCTGACGGGTGATCCCTCTTTTCTCCATGAACTCCCGTATGGCCTCTATGGTGGTACCCGCCTCTTCAGCCTTTTTCGTACTGGCCGGCATGTCTTCGTTTATCCGGCGGAGCACCACCTGGGCATTCTGCATCATCCCGGCCAGGGGGTTGTTGATCTCATGGGCCATGCCTGCCGCAAGACCGCCCACAGACATCATCTTTTCCGACTGGACCACCATCTGCTCCATCTTCACATGCTCGGTCACATCATCCACCCGGATCACGGCACCTTCCACATATCTGGAAATCAGGGGATACACGGCAATATCTTCGTATACCATTCCCTCTTCCACCCTCCTGGGCTGGCGGGACTGGAGATAAATCTCTTTTTGCCTGATGGTGGTCAGGATATTCTCTTTCAAGGGGCTCAAATCACCCACTGTATCAAACAGGGGCTTTCCCACTGCCTGGTCTGCGGTAATCCCTGTAAGCTCCTCGGCCCGGTTGTTCCACTGGGTGATCATGAGATTGGAGTCAAGACTGATGAGCATACTAGGCATGGAATTGAGAATATTATCAATATACCCCTTGGTCTCTTTCAAAGTAACAGAGGTTTTCTGGTGCTGCTCTATTTCCGATTCTAGGGAGGAGACCTTCTCCCGGACCGCGTCCCGCATGGTCAACAGGTTGGCGGCCAGGGCCCCAAGTTCATCTTTCCGCCTGACATCAATGGGGTAATCCAAATTCCCGGCAGCAATCCGTTCAGATCCCTTTTCCAGCTCCTTTAACGGACGGACAAACCTCAGCAGCAGTACCAGGGACATCCCGAATGCCAGCACCATATCCAGAATAAGAATCTGCCAGAGAATGTTTTTCTTCAACTCATCAAGGCGCTTTTCCAGCATCCGTGTGGTGGCAATCACCTCCAGGTTGCCTATATGCTCTTTTTTAAAGGAAATGGGAATCTGAACGATCTTTGTCTCCCCGGACAGGTCATAATCTGAAAAGTCATCAGACGAAAAGGTCTGGTAAATCTCATTTAAATCCCTGATGGTGATCTTGATGATTTCCGGCTTGTTCAGCGCCGCTATACTGATCACCTGGCAGGTCTCGTCGTCAAAGTTGAATAGTGCCGTGGACAGGCTGGCAGAGAGCTGGGCAGCCTCATTGTTCAACTTTTTGTCCAGGCTTGCCTCCAGGGCAACGGTCTGGGTTTTAACCTGATAGAGCCCGAATCCCATGAGCACCAGGGTGGAAATGATAATAACGATCAGGCTGAACTGGAGCGACAGATTTTTCAGGCTGAGACCCGTTTTTTTTGATTGCATGATGTGTTCGTCCGCTGTAGCCGCGCATTTATTGAAAAATTAGGTATAAATTTAACATACCCGCACTAAATTGCAACATCTGTTTTTCCCGGCAAACACCTATGTCCGGGCCGGCACTGCATTCTCACCGGCAAACTATCCGAAGCCCGAATTGTAATTCACAGGATTCCCTGGTATAATTCCGGTTTCAAACATAACCCTAAAACCCTTTGGAATTCCATGTTTCTCCCCACCACCCCTGAAGAATTGGCCGCCAGAAATATTAAGCAGCTGGATATTATCCTGGTCACCGGAGATGCCTATATTGACTCTCCCTTCATGGGGGTCAGCCTTGTGGGGCGGGTGCTGGAGGCCAACGGATTCTCAGTGGGGATCATAGCCCAGCCCGCCCCTGATACAGACAAAGATATTTCCCGGCTGGGAGAACCAAAGCTCTTCTGGGGCATTTCCGGCGGTGCCGTGGACTCCATGGTGGCCAATTATACGGCTTCAAAAAAATGGCGAAAGCAGGATGACTATACCCCCGGGGGAGTCAACAACCGGAGGCCGGACCGGGCTGTCATCGTCTACACCAACCTGGTCCGCCGTTTTTTCAAAAACACGGTGCCTGTTGTCCTGGGCGGCATAGAGGCCAGCCTCAGGCGGATCGCCCACTATGACTTCTGGTCCAACCGCATCCGCCGTTCCATTCTCTTTGATGCAAAGGCAGATTACCTTGTGTTCGGTATGGCCCATGCCACCATCGTCAACCTGGCCAGGACATTACAGAACAAAAAGGAGGGGAGCGGGAACCTCGACTCCGTGAGGGAAATTCAGGGACTGGGATATATTGCCCGTCAACCCAGAGGAATAGAACTCCCCTCCTTTGAAGAGGTCTCAAAGGATAAAGCCGCATATACCCGGAGCTTTAAAACATTTTACGGCAATACAGACCCGGTAACGGCATCCGCTCTCTGCCAGAAACACCAGGACCGGTACCTGGTCCTGAATCCGCCGGCGCCTTACAGTACGACAGCAGAGCTGGATGCCATCCATGAACTTCCCTTTGAGCGGGACCTCCACCCGTATTACAAATCCATGGGAAAGGTCAGGGCCCTTGAAACCATACGGTTTTCCATCCCCACCCACTACGGCTGCTACGGGGAGTGTAACTTCTGTGCCATCACGGTGCACCAGGGCAGAACCGTCCGCTGGCGGAGCCGCGAATCCATTGTGGCAGAGGCAGAGCAGATGACCCGGGACAGAGATTTCAAGGGATATATCTTTGATCTGGGCGGCCCCACAGCAAACATGTACGGGTTTGAGTGCAAAAAAAAGATGCAAAAGGGAAGCTGTCCCGACCGGCGCTGCCTCTATCCCAAGCCCTGCCCCACCCTTAAACCGGATCACAGGGCACAACTGGACCTCTTGACTGCCATCGAAGGTTTGCCCGGAATTAAAAAGGTTTTTATCAACTCCGGTATCCGTTATGATTTAATCCTCCGGGATAAGTCAAAGGGAGACGCCTACCTTGCAAAAGTGGTCCGGGACCATGTCTCAGGCCAGATGAAAGTGGCACCGGAACACACGTCACCCCATGTCCTCTCCCTTATGGGCAAACAGACTGTTGACGACCTGCTGGCCTTTAAAAGGAGATTTGACCGGATCTCCTCGGCATCAGGGAAAAAACAGTTTCTCACCTATTATCTCATTGCCGCCCACCCCGGCTGCACAGCAAAAGATATGGGCAGGCTGAAAGAGTTTACAAGGGAAAAACTCAGGATAAATCCCGAGCAGGTCCAGATTTTCACCCCCACCCCCTCAACCTTTTCCACCCTTATGTATTATACAGGCGAGAATCCGTTCACCCTGGAACGGATCTTTGTGGAGAAAGATCTCCGGGCCAAAGAAAAACAGAAACAGATAGTCACGGACAAATCCAGGCGGCCCCGCAGTCCCGGGCGCCAAAAACCCGGCACTGAAAAGTCCTTTTCGCCGAAAAAAAGATCCCCCCGCACCAGACGCCGCAGGTAAGCGGCTCTCTTTCGTATCCCCCTGTTTGCACTCGGGTAATCTGCCCTCTGTCCCTGTCAGGGATAAAAATATTGACTTTTCCCTTCTAATGGTTTAACCATTAAAATTATACTAAAATAATTAACAACCACCCCTGTCCGAGAGGAGTGCCCATGACAACCAATCGTATTACCCTGCACCCGGTTCTTGAGGTGCAGGAGAAAGAAAGTACGCCTTTTTACTGGAACAAAACCAAGATGTATGCCAACCGGGGAGAAGTGATTTCATCAGCCCTGTTTGCCAACAACGTTAAAATATTCGGCCATCATCATAAAGACGGATCTGCCCAGGGTATTTTCTGTGCCAACGGCCAGTGCGCCAAATGCACGGTCATTGCCAACGGTATCCCTGTCAAAGCCTGCATGACCCGGGTGACGGAGAATATGATTGTTGAA
>JAKSAX010000454.1 GCA_022361395.1 Desulfobacterales bacterium
GAGGAATCTCACATACTTTGTCCAGGTACTCATGGTCAAGCATTGGCGGTTTTCTGTGATATCCGAGGATAGCGATATCAGAGCAATGTACCGCACCGCACATGTTCAGGCAGCAAGCCATGGAAACACGCAGCTGAGCAGGCATTCTGTGGTCCTGGAAGTCTGCGAACAGTTCGTCCATAGCAGCCTTAACAGTACCGGAAGCGTCAGTTGCAGGAGTATGGCAATGAGTCCAACCCTGGGTGTGAACGATGTTGGTAACACCAGCACCGGTACCACCGATGGGGAACTTGAAGGAACCGCCGTCAAACTTTCTGGCAGCCAGATCGTTTTTCAGGGGCTCAACTTTATCTTTGGAGTCAACCATGAACTCGATGTTGTTACGCGTGGTAAAACGTACATGGCCTTCACAATGCTTGTCTGCAATGTCGCAGATTTCATTGATATGAGTGGTGGACATCAGACGAGCGCCACCGACTCTGACTGTGTATACTTCGTCTCCTGACTCGGCTACATGAACAAGTACGCCGGGCTCAAGGATTTCATGATGAGACCATTTACCCTTGTTTTTAGCGATAACAGGAGGGTAAAATTCGTTATGATCTTTCGGACCGATGTCTGTAATTCTGTTTTCCATCGGCTTATCTGGATTGTAACCAGCTGAAATAAATGCCATTATAATTCTCCCTTCTTATCTCTGATGGTGTTTTCTGTATTCTTCAACGTCACGTTCCCAACCGCCTTCTACCTCATCCTCTTTCCAGAAGATGTAGGGGTTGGTTCTGGGATATGCAACGTGCTGAGCCTGGGGTTTGATGCCAGTTACTTCGAGAAGTTTCTGGAAACCCTGGCGCATGATCAGCTCACCAAGACGTTCGCGGTTCTTACCTTCTTCCATCCACCAATCCCAGACGTTTTCGATGACTTCTGTGATTTCTTCGTAGTCATTGTCAGGATTAACTTCAACAAAGGGAACCAACAGAGAACCCATCTGAGCACCATCAAGGATCGGGGCTTTTGCACCAACCAGGATGGAAAGACCTCTGTCATCACCGATTCTCAGTGCTCTGGGCATTACATTGATGCAATGCATGCAGCGTGTACAGTTGGCATTGTCAATGGACAGTTTTTTGTTTTCAAACTTCATGCAGCCTGTGGGGCAGAGACCAGTCACTTCTTTTTCAATGTCAAAGGGGCCCCAGTCTCTGGAACCTTTGTAAGCACCGGCGTTTGCAGGATAACCGTCAGCGCCTTCAACATATTTGTTGACAGCGTCCTGATCGATTTTGATGTCATCTTTCCAGGTACCGATAAAAGACATATCGGAACGGGCGATGGAGGCTACGCAGCCATTGGGGCAGCCGTCAAGTTTGAATTTAAACTTGTAGGGGAAAGCCGGTCTGTGAAGCTCATCCTGGTATTCCTGGGTCAGGAAGTAGGTCAGAGCATTGGTGTCATAGCATGCATACTCACATCTGGACTGGCCGAGGCAGTCAGCAGGTGTTCTCAGGTTGGAACCGGAACCGCCAAGGTCCTGTCCCATTTCGTGGGTCAGTGTGTAGAAGATTTCTTCCAGCTGGGGAGTAGTGGTACCCAGAAGGATGATATCGCCGGTTGCACCGTGCATGTTTGTAATACCGGAACCCCTGAAGTCCCACAGTTCAGTGAGTTTTCTCAGGTATTCGGTTTTGTAATATTTACCAGCAGGCTGGTTAACACGCATTGTATGGAAATGCTCAACACCGGGGAAATTTTCCGGCTGATCGCAATATCTACCGATAACACCACCACCGTAACCGAAAACACCTACGATACCGCCGTGTTTCCAGTGGGTTCTTCCATGTTTGAAAGAGAGTTCCAAAACACCCATCAGATCGTCTACGGTATCCTGGGGAATCTGGAATTCAACGCCTTTCTCATTCTTTGCTCTGACTTCAGCTTGCTGTTTCATGTCAGAGACAAAGCTAGGCCATGGGCCGGATTCCAGCTGGTCCAGTAAAGGAGTCTCATGTTTTGCCATTTACTTACCTCCGTTAATAGTTAATTTACATTCACTAATGAAAAGTTTTTCCAACATTTTCATTCAATAGTCAAATCATATGTTATTTCAAATGGTTACAATTTATTTGCCACTTTGAAACAAACAGTTTAAGCAAAATAACATTGCAGATATAGAATTTCTGATTCCTCATGTCAATAAAAATCGGATTCACTCCCCGTTTTAAACAGAGCACAAACCAACTTGCAATGAGATTCAAGGCCTTTCCGTATTATTGCCCTCTCCTGCGGGTCTGTTCTCCGGGCGTAAACAATACGGATCATGATCGAAAATATCTGATCCGGACTGAATCCGCTGATAAATTCCAGGAAATTATTTTTCAGATTACAGGACAGCTCCCCGGATTTAGCTTTAAGCCCTTTAACGAATCCCGTCAGTGTGGCTTTTAATACCTCATGCCCCAGAAAGACGGTTTCACCTATCCCGCTGATCCTGTCCAGCTGCATTTGCAGGGTCAGATTCAGATAAAAGGCAGAACTCTTTTTCAACCAGGGCCCGGATCGGACACGGCGCCGTTCATCACCAGAGAGCAGGTGGGGTGGGCATGCATCCGTATAATGACTTTTATGGGGTGGTAGAATGCCCCGTGCTTTTCCAGTGACAGGGAAATCTCTACTGGGTGGGGATAAGTGCCGAACGGCTTTCCGGTCTGTTCCCGGAAAGCCGTTTTCAACACGAAGCAGTGGTCTTTTAATAAAAACCTGCCTGAGGCCGGAAAATAATCACCAATGGTAATCCTTGATTTTGATTCTCCCCGGCCTGTTACCTCTTTTTTAAATGCTTTTTCCGACAGGGCCAGGTCCACAGCGGGTACCCGGCAGGATCTCTCCCACCGCTCCGAGGATATGAAATCTCACTGCCGGCGGACGGCTCACGCACTCCTGTGGGGGGCAAGCTCATTAAGAAGATCCGGTGCCACCTCAAATCCCAGACGAACGGCTTCATCACAATGCGTGATGGCCTTATCATACTCTTCAAGCTCCAGGTATGCCACGGCCAGGTTGTTGTGGGCAATGGGGAAGTTGGGTTCAACCCCAAGGGCCTCCTGGTTTGCCTTGATCGCTTCCCTGACCAGGCCTTTCATAAAATAGGCCGTGCTCAGGGTGGTATAGGCCTGGATAAAATGCTTATTATGAATAATCGCCTTTTTCAGATTCTTGATGGCCTTATCCACCTTTTCCTCATCCTCTTTTTCATTCTTGCCGTCCACCAGCTGCAGGAGGACAAAGGCCATGTTGCCATACCCCTCGGCAAATCCGGCACGGGCCTTGGTTGCCTGCTGGTTGTACCGGAAACACCCCTCAAGGTCGTTTCTCTGGAGACAGATGCCGCCCAGAAGCACATAGGCTTCAGCCAGGGAGGGACTGCAGTCGACGGCTTCGTGGAGCACGCCTTCAGCTTCAGCATATTCCTTCTTTCCCATGAGGGCCACTGCCAGGTTATAATGGGTGGTACCGCATTCAGGGTTCTTGGCTAACTGGTTCCGCAAAACTGCAATCTTCTCGTCCGCATTGTTTGGCAGATAGCCGGGGTTCTGAGAATCTGACATTCTATATAACTCCTTGACGCTAAAATCATTTTAAAATTCATTATTTTATGTATTGTCTTTCGACTAAAATCTTATATAATAGTCTACCCGGCACAGGTGTCAAGGTCTTTAATCTTATCACCGGGGAATAATATCACTTGAAGACCTGCCCCAAACTATGATAGCACCTGTCTTTGGCCTGCCCCTAACCCGGGCATCACATGATTAATTTTCAGGAGTTTTAAAGTTATGGAACAAGGATGCTACACTGCACTCGTTACCCCATTTACTTCAGCGGGCGATCTGGACCAGGACGGTCTGGAACAGCTCATTGATTTTCAAATGGAAAACGGCATCACCGGTATTTTGGCCACCGGCACCACCGGTGAAAGTCCCACCTTCAAATGGAAAGAGCATGATTATGTCATTGCCCTGACAGCCAAACAGACCCGTGGTAAGTGCAAGTGCATCGCTGGAACGGGTTCAAACAACACGGACGAGGCCATTGTGGCCGCCGGCCATGCCGCCCTGGAAGGGGTGGACGGTATTCTCATGGTTGACCCCTACTATAACGGGCCCTCTTCCCTTGAAATCAGAAGAGAGTACTATGAACGCGTGGCCAAAGAATACCCGGACCTCGACGTTGTACCTTATATAATACCCGGACGGACCGGCGCCCAGATGCTGCCCCAGGACCTGGCCATCCTGGCCAAGACCTGCCCCAATGTATCTTCCGTCAAGGAAGCCACCGGCAACCTGGACAATATGCGGCTGACCCGGAAACTCTGCGGGGACAAGTTTAATATCCTCTCAGGGGATGATGCCCTGGTCTATACCATGATGACCGATCCTTCAATCGGCTGCTGCGGGTCCATCTCCGTTATGTCCAATATTGCCCCGGCCTTTATGACCAAAATGGTTACCCTGATCAACCAGGGCAAGGCAGATGAGGCAAAAAAGATCCAGACCGCACTGACCCCCCTGCTGGACCTTGTCGTGGTCACCACTGAAGAGGAAAGTGAATTCGGCCCTGTCTCCTGCCGGGCCAGGAATCCCCTGCCCCTGAAAACCATGATGCAGATCCTGGGCATGCCTTCAGGCCCCTGCAGAAAGCCCCTGGGCAAAATGACCCGCAAAGGCTTTGACGTCACCCTTGACGCCATGAAAAAGGTCCAGGCGGAAAATCCCGAAATTTTTGAGCCTGTTGCCAAGTTTTTTAATGTGGATATTGAGGCGCGGCTGAATGACGGGAAAGCTCACTGGGATCTTTGGTATAATTATTAGAAGCAAGAGCAGCTGAAAAGCTGGAAAAGCGAGAAAAGTTGAGGAGAAGGGCGTTGCCCTTCTCCTTTTTTATTAACCGCCAATTGCTGCATTACCGGATAAGGGCCTTCGACACCCGCCTGACATTATCTATATTCCATCATAACGATTCATTTAGGCTGGCTTAACCGAGAGATAGTGATGGCAAAAACATAGCTTCACTTGTGCTGGGGTAAACACCAAAACACAAAAGTTCCTTGCACATTCAATAATGGTAACAGGGCATTAAGAAGACCACTGCAGACTTTTGCTTTTGTTTACACGAGTCATAATTCTTGTTACTGCTTCAATTAAACCTTCCACAAATTTACTATTAGGGAGCTATCTGTGAAAACTAATGAAATAAAATTGACCTATACCCCAGCAGATGAACCATATCTTGGACGAAAATTACTATTCCATTTTGATGAAATGATTTCTTGTTGTTTTGAGAGGAGTGAGATTGTTTCAAAATTGTCTCATAAATTGGAGCTAACTGAGAACCAAAAAATGGCTTCTCAGCTCATTCCACAAAGCCTGAACCTTTCTGTTTCAATTCGTGAGTTGGTCCGTCAAGGCTATTTGTTTGGTGCTCATGTGTTAAAAAGAAGTTTTATTGAGAGAGTTACGATTCTACTTTATTTGCACACATTTCCCAAAAAAATCACATTATGGACTGACGGTTGGGAATATAGAAAGGCACCTAGTTTTGCAAAAATGCTCGACGAGATAAAGCAGGAAGGAAAATTTGAATCGGAAGTCAAAGGTTATCAAATAACAAAGGATCTCAATAGTTTAGTACATGGGAAACCAGATTCTGCTTTATGGGGGATGATTGAAATGGAAAATGGAAAGCTTGGAAACGCTCCGTCAAAGATGCTTAATAGCCCCAGATTATGCGATGAATTATGTGCTGATATATTGCCCTGGTTGGTGGTTGTTGTTTCTATGATGTGTACGTATTTCCCGGAAATCGATTCATAATTTTTGCCACCTTAATACCGGAATGCCTTTTTATTAACATTTCAAATTTCTGATATTGTCTGTCACATTACAGGCTGTACTAAAATTAATATGCTCAAGAGTGGAGAAACGCCCGAATCCGCTACCCAGGGCCGGGGAGGCCGGAAAGCGGCATAAAATCGGTGTTTTCTTAGATGGCCTTATGGAGTGGAGCGGAAAAAGCCACGTTGTTTGAGGATCTATGGGGTGGCGGCCTGTGGCCGCACCCCAATAGACCGCAGTTTCGTGGCTTTTCGCGCAGCGGAATTAGGCCATCTTGAAAACAATGATCGCCGCTTCCGGCATTCCCGGCCCGGTCGCCGTTACCGGCACCTGTACAATCTGCCTGTTTGATTTTGAGAGGCCTGTTCCGCATTTATACCGGCTACATTTTCGGCTGGTCGTACGCAGTGGATTCTGCCTAAGTCAACAATCAGAATCAATTCAAAGCCGGATCAATGATGGTTATACCGTGGTTCTCATAACGGTCCATAGTCATTAATGCCGGAATGGCTTCTTTCAAGGAAATGGTTTTTCCTAAAAGCATTTCCGGCTTCACTTTCTGAGTCTTTATCATTTCCCAGATCGCATCATACCGGTGAGCCTGTATCCCATGGCTTCCGTAGATTTCAAGTTCATTGGCAACGATCTGGCTCATGGGAACTTTGGGAGAACTGCTGTCTCCCGTCATGAGTCCAATCTGGATATGTTTTCCCCGTTTTCTGAGGTTGGCAACGGAATTGTAGCAGGTTTCAGGGTGGCCCAGAGCATCTATGGAAACATGGGCGCCTCTTGAGGATAGATCCCGTACAGCTTGAACCGTATCTGACACCGTTCTGCTGTTTATTGTGTGGATGGCCCCCATTTTTTTTGCAAGTTCAAGTTTGTCGTCGGCTATGTCTACGGCGATAACATTTGCACCCAGGGCAGTTGCGATCATGATGGCTGACAGGCCAATACCGCCGCATCCATGTACGGCAACCCACTGACCCGGAGAGACCCGCCCCTGGTCTACGACACCCCGAAAAGAGGTGACAAACCGGCACCCGAGACTTGCAGTTACATCATAGCCCAGTTCCTCAGGCAGTCGAACAAGGTTGATATCTGCGTAATGTATCTCCACATATTCGGCAAAAGATCCCCAATGAGTGAAGCCGGGTTGAAACTGATGATCACAGACCTGATGATTCCCACAATGGCATTCCGGGCACCCACCGCACCCACCGACAAAGGGAACGGTAACCCGATCGCCGACTTTCCACTTAGAGATATTTTTACCAGTCGCTACAATATCCCCTGCCAGTTCGTGGCCTGGAACATGGGGCAGTTGAATGTCGGGGTCGTGACCCATCCAGCCATGCCAGTCGCTCAGGCACAAACCTGTGGCTCTGACTTTAACCACGACACTGTCGCCTCCCGGTTCCGGATCTGGTAAGCGTACCAATTCCGGGGTTCCCCTGAATTCTTCATACTTTATCGCCTTCATCATTTCTCCTTTTTGTTTTTTGCTCTAATCGATTGGTAATAATATATAATTTTCAATTTGAAATGTGCTTGCTTTTTCAGAGTTTTTTTGTGACTAAATAGAAAGGAAATTTCAAAATATAGAAAAAATAGCAGGAATTATTGCCCATGAATAATCTTGATGATTTTGATATTAAAATATTAAGCATTTTGCAGCAAGATGGCAGGATTTCAAATGTTAAATTGGCCAAACAGCTTTCAATAAGTGAAGCGCCTTGCTGGAGACGACTGCAACGACTAAAAAAAAGCGGGATTATTGAAGGCTACCAGGCCATATTAAACAGGAGAAAGCTTGGATTTGGAGTCATGTCGTTTATCCAGCTCAAATTTGTCCAGCATGATAAGGAGCTGACCCAGCTTTTTGAAAATACGATTAACGAATGCCCGGAAGTGATGTCCTGTCACAACACCTCAGGGGCCGCTGATTTCTTATTAATTGTTGTGGCAAAAGATTTAGATGCGTACGTTGAATTTATCGACCAGAAGTTAAGAAAAATTCCTGGAATAACAGAGATAACATCAAATATTTCTTTGCGGGAATTAAAGTCATCTTTTAAACTTCCATTATAATGCAAATAACTATTCCGTTTTTGATCTCAGGAGTGGAGAAACGCCCGGATCCGCTACCCGGGGCCGGTCGCAATTATCCGCATCTTCACGATTTGCCCGGCTCAATCCAGAGATGCTGAGCCCACCTTTTTACCGGCTACATTTTCGGCTGGTCGTTTGTGACGCAGTGGATGCCGCCGCCGGATTCCGAAATCGAGCGGGCATCAATCATATGGACATCCCGGCCGGGAAAAAAGGTTTCAACCATGGATTTCAGGATCTTGTCATGGGCGCTGCCGTCCCCCATGGCTGCTACAAATCCGTTTCCAACGAGCCAGTTGGGATCACCGGGGTAGAGGATGACCTCCAGGCCTGCATCTTTGCAATCGGCCATCAGATCGGTATCAGTCTCATCTCCGGCATCTGCAATAACAACGGTATCCTCATCTATGAACCTGGCAGTGCCGTCGATATGCCCTGTGGTTCCGTCATCGGGGTGATGGCCGTAAGCCCAGATGATCCGGGTAACGCCGAAAGCCTCTTTCAGGAGGGCCTCGTGTCCGGCCCTGGTCATGCCCGGATTCCGGTCATCCTGACAGTCCCAGTTGATTAAAAGGGTTCCCCTGCCGTTAAACTCCAGGTTCCCCTTTTCCAGGATATAGTTTGAGCGGTCCTCGACTTCCATGCCAAGGTATTGTCCGATATAGGGCGGGATAAGGTTATCCTCTTTATATTCGACATCTGCCCCGAAATTGCCTCCCCAGCCGTCAAACCGAAAGTTCAGGATCCGGGTATCCCTGCCGTCTGTCACATAAACCGGGCCGTTGTCCCGGAGCCAGGCATTGTTCGTGGGTCTTACATGCCAGGTGATATTGGACAGGGGAACCTGCTGCTTTTTCAAAAACCTTTGGGCCTGATCCTTTTCAGGCCTGCTGCCGGCAATGATATGAACCGGTTCATAGGCCCGGACCACCTCAACAATATCGGCAAAGGCCTGCTGCATATCAGCTTCATAAATGCCCGGCCACTGCATCCAGGTTGCCTCGTGGGGCTCCCATTCCGCAGGCACCCGCAGCCCGCCGGCAAATACTGCGGAATAGAAAAGAATCATAAGAACCCCTCCCATGCTTAATATTTTTTTCACGGCAGCCCCCCTTTTTTATCTGCAGATATTAAAAAAGGCCACAGACGCAAGTCCGTGGCCTTCAGCTTCTCTCTCTTTTTTCCAGGTTGTTCTAGCTTTTTTCGCTCTCCTTATGAGGAACAAATTTCTCCTGCCCGGTCTGGAAAAAAGTCGCCTTCAGCCATTCAAACCCGAACTGAAGCAATTTAACGTCATCAGCCCTGATCTCCGCAATTTTATCCTCGGGAATCTGATACCGGGTCAGAAAACTGGATTCAAAGACAAAGGTTTTGAACTTATCAATATTATAACAGACCATGAAAAACATCTGCTTGGCCTGTTCCGAAAGCTGCATGCTCGGGGGCAGGGATTTTTTCCTGACCATCAGATCCAGCCAGCCGTCGTTGACCTCATCACGCAGATCCACACCCTGGTCTTCCCGCCATTCAGCCACGGTCCATTCCTCATCTTCTTCAAACCCCTCGCAATGGGATTCCTTAACGGTGAAGAAGAACTCGTCCTTTTCCCCCTGCTCACCGGAATAACTCAGGGAGCCGACGCCGATGGGATAGTAGCGGCAGGTGGTGGGGCGGTCCTCATAGATCACGCAGCCGTCCTCATCCTCCACAAAGGGACAGGAGTTCAGCTCGTCATCCAGCAGCTTGAGGGTGACCACCGGCATATCCGCCTTTTCAAGGATCTGGGGATCCGTAAACACGGCCAGGAATTTTTCGGAACTCATCTCCAGTTTTTTACGCATGGTCAGAATATCATAAGGGGTCAGCATGATATCAATGCCGCGGCAGCATTTGGTAAAGCATTTCACCCCTTTGTGACACTTGAACCGGAATTTACTTCTCAGGCTCATCTGCTCCGGCGGAATCTCAGAACTTCCGTTTACATCATCGGTCTTTATATCGTCGGTCATGAATAATCCTCATCGTTTATTAACAGGTCAGTTAAAGGTGAGGACTATACATAAAAAATATAATAATGTCAACCGGATAGGGTAAGAACCGCAGGCAACAGCCCTTTCAGGGAATCCGGGCCTGAAAAATTTAATTTGACTTCCCCTGCGTTCCCCCATAAATAAGTGGGAGATTTCCGGTTCGGCCCAGAATCAACAGCAACAGGAGTAAATATGAAGGTAAAAAAAGCGGTTTTCCCGGTGGCGGGATTAGGCACCCGGTTCATCCCTGCCACAAAGGCCATGGCCAAGGAGATGCTGCCGGTGGTGGACAAACCCATTATCCAATATGCGGTTGAAGAGGCCTTTGCCGCCGGCATCGAACAGATCATCTTTGTGACGGGCCGGGGCAAAAAAGCCCTGGAGGACCACTTTGACCGGTGTTTTGAAATCGAAGCCAGCCTGGAATCCAAGGGAAAAACAGACCTGCTTAAACAGATCCAGGAACTGGTTCCCAGAACCGGAACCATTGTTTATACCCGCCAGCACCAGCCCCTGGGGCTCGGCCATGCCATCTGGTGCGCCAGGGATATCGTGGGAGACGAACCCTTTGCCGTATTACTGGCCGACGATATGATCCAGACCAAGGGCAAACCCGTGCTTTCTGAGATGGTTGAAAAATTCGACCGGTTCCGGGCATCCATTGCAGCGGTGATGGAGGTGGAAAAGGACCAGACCGACAAATACGGCATCCTGGATGCAGGCCCCCTGGAGGACAATGTGGTCCGGATCAAGGACATGATCGAAAAGCCCTCCCCTGAAGAAGCCCCGTCCAACCTGGCCATTGTGGGACGGTATATCCTTACCCCAAAAATCTGGGATTACCTGGGTAAAAAGGAAAAAGGGGCCGGCGGTGAGATCCAGCTAACCGATGCCATGAAGGGCCTGCTCAGGGAACAGCCCATCTTCGGATATAAGTTCCAGGGAGAACGGTTTGACTGCGGAGACAAGGCAGGCTTCCAGATGGCTAACCTGGCCTTTGCCCTGGAACGGCCGGATATGCGGGACAAGCTGCTTTCTTTCATAAAGGGAATTGTCAATACCTGTTAGGCTTCGGCCAGGGCAACCGTCTATGAGAAAGTATGTCAAGAAAAAATACCCCTCCAACGGCAAGAATAGTTTTTTCTTGCATACGGTCTCCTGCAAACGATCCAACTCTTAAGCAATATGTTTGTTTAAAGGCGTCCATAGTTTCA
>JAKSAX010000089.1 GCA_022361395.1 Desulfobacterales bacterium
GAAAGGTAAGCTCACACTGACAATGAATTCAAACCAGGCTGTGAGAAAGGATTTACTACACTTCCTTGAAGCCATGCAAAAGGCAGCTTGAAAACTAAATTTTTTAAAACGTTGGGGTTTATGTCCCGGTCATTTTTTCTTACACATCCCTATCACCGGGCAAGTACCCTGTAAAGGTATTTCAGATTCAAAATCAGGTTCGGTTCTTGAGCGGGCAATTGTTGAGATTTCCTGCACGGTAAGGCCCGGACCCCTGAATAAACCACAGCCCTTTCCCATGAAATAATATCAGCAGGGTTGACATAGTAGACGACCGGTCATATTCTAACGCCATGGTAAGAAAACAAAACCCCGATATAAAGGACCGGCTTCTGGACCAGGGTATCCGGCTGGTCACGGAAAACGGCTACCACGGTACAGGCCTGAAAAAGATCCTGGACACCGTGAATGTTCCCAAGGGCTCTTTTTACAACTATTTTGAGAGCAAGGAAAAATATGTGGCCCAGATCATAAAACGGTACAGCGAGACCCTGCTCATGCAGGTGGACGAATATATTGAAACCACGGAAGACGACCCTCTGACCGCTTTGAAAAATATCTTCCACATGGCCATTGTCCAGCTTGAATCCAAAGGGAACCAGGGGTGCCTCACCGGCAACCTGGCCGCAGAAATAGGCGGCTCCATTTCCGCATGCCGGCTGGCCCTGAAAGATGCGGTCCTGCTGTGGAAGTCCAGGCTGTCCGGATTGATCGGCAAGGCCCAGGAAAACGGCCAGATAAGGAATGACATCCGGGCTGACCTGCTGGCGGATATGCTCTGGGATATCTGGCAGGGGGGATTGCTGAGGATCAAAATCGACCATGATACAGAATACTTGAGAAAAATCATTTTTACCACTTTGGATACCCTGCTCCGGTAAAAAAATTTACAATATTTTAAGACGACCGGTCTATTTAAAAAGGAGGACCCTATGTCACTTTCACAGAGCATTACCCTGCCAAACAATACCCGAATCAAAAACCGCCTGTTTAAATCCGCCATGAGCGAACAGCTGGGAGACAAGGCTCACAATCCCACAGACCGCCTGGCGACACTTTACCGGACCTGGGCGGCAGGCGGCATCGGTGTCTCTGTCACCGGAAACGTCATGGTGGACAGGAATGCCCTCGGAGAACCCAGGAACGTTGTACTTGACGGACAAAGCGACCTGGATGCGTTCAAGACCTGGGCAGAGGCCGGAAAGGAAAACAACACCCAGCTCTGGATGCAGCTGAACCATCCGGGAAAGCAGTCCCCCAAGTTTCTGGATACAGAGCCGGTTGCGCCGTCAGCCGTTCCGCTGGAGGGAGGCCTGTCCAAGGCCTTTGGCATGCCCAGGGAACTGACCGAACCCGAAATCCTGAATATTATCCAAAGCTTTGCCTTAAGTTCCCGCCTGGCAAAGGAAACCGGTTTCACCGGGGTACAGATTCACGGCGCCCACGGGTATCTTGTCAACCAGTTTCTCTCCCCCCACCATAACCGGCGGTCTGACGACTGGGGCGGGTCCCTGGAAAACCGGATGCGGTTTGTGACAGAGATCTACAAGGCCATCAGAAACGAGGTGGGCAAAGACTTTCCAGTGGGAATCAAACTGAATGCCTCGGATTTCAGAGAAGGCGGATTTACCATTGAGGAGGCCATCCAGGTGGCGGTTACCCTGGAAACCCTGGGTATAGACTGTGTGGAAATTTCAGGCGGGTCCTACGAACATCCCAAAATGATGGGAAGTCCTTCCGGCAGTCCGGCCAAAAACGGCAATGAAGGGTATTTCACCGGCTTTGCCGCAGCCATGAAAAAATCACTCACCGTCCCCCTGGTGCTCACAGGCGGGTTCCGGTCCGGATCAGCCATGGAGGCCGTGCTTCAATCTGGTGCTGCAGATATCATCGGCCTTGCCCGTCCCCTGGCCATGGCGCCTGATTTTCCCAACCGCCTGCTTGCCGACACTGCCCACGGCATATCCCTGCCCAGGGTCTCCACCGGAATCCGGTCCCTGGACGCCATCACCTCCCTTGGGCTTACCTGGTATGAATATCACCTCTACACCATGGGTAAGGGAAGAGAGGTAAATCCGGAGGCAAGCGCCTGGCTGTCGGTATTTCTGACGTTCTGGCGGCTGGGCGCCCACGGGTTTGCACAGCGCCGCGCAAAGAAATAACACCCGCCCCATTGATCCGGACAGGGTTTGTGGTTATAGTTTTGACAACTGAAAATGCATTGTGGAGAGAGTGTTGAAACTATTTAAAAAGAAAACCCTGACCGGACTTGCCAGGACCTGCGGCTGAGCGGCTAAAATAGGTCCCCAGGTTCTGGCGGACACATTAAAAGGCTTTCCCCTTCCCTCTGACGGGAATCTTCTTGTGGGATACGATACAGCGGATGATGCTGCCGTGTATAAGGTCTCCCCGGATATTGCCATGATCAGCACCATTGATTTCATCACCCCGCCGGTGGATGATCCCTATTGGTTCGGCCAGGTGGCTGCGGCCAATTCAATCTCTGATGTTTACTCCATGGGCGGCCGTCCCCTGACCGCCCTTAATGTGGTGATGTTTCCCTCCAAGATCC
This sequence comes from Desulfobacterales bacterium, assembly GCA_022361395.1. Classification (GTDB taxonomy): domain Bacteria; phylum Desulfobacterota; class Desulfobacteria; order Desulfobacterales; family Desulfobacteraceae; genus Desulfobacter. The sequence goes on from JAKSAX010000089.1 coordinate 2,612, forward strand.
TGGATACCGGAATCTTAAGGGAGATGCTCCAGGGCGGCCACGACAAAGTGGTCGAGGCCGGAGCCGTCCTTGCCGGCGGGCACTCCGTGGATGATGAGGAACCCAAATACGGCCTCTGCGTCAACGGGACCGTCCATCCGGATAAGATTTTAACCAACTCAGGCGCCCGCCCCGGTGATGCCCTGGTCCTGACCAAGCCCCTGGGATCAGGGGTATTGTTCAACGCGGTCCGGTCCGGCAAACTCCCCTTTGCCTCCCTTGAGGCAGATGTACTGCCCACGGTTGCAGCCCTGAACAAAACAGCTGTTGACCAGGCCCATGATTTTGACATCCATGCCTGCACCGATGTCACAGGCTTCGGCATCCTGGGCCACCTCATGGAAATGGCAAACGGCAGCCGGACAAGATTCACAGTCAGTTACGCTAAACTGCCCATCTATCCCCATGCAGGGGAGATGTATGCCAAAGGGGAGACCACGGGCAGCAACAAGGCAAATAAGACCATGGTCAACACCCACCGCCTTGACATCCAAAGGGAGCTTACAAAGGTTGACCAGGGACTGTTATACGACCCCCAGACATCCGGCGGCCTGATTTTTTCCCTGCCTGAAGCAGAGGCTTCCCCCCTGGTTGCCCAATTAAAAAATGCAGGGGTGGCTGATGCCGCCGTCATCGGAAAGGTGGCAGATGACAAACCGGGAATCACCCTGATCTGATACTCAATTAACAAAAAAGGAAAACAAATGACCGGAAGCAAAGCGCAATACGGATGGGATGATTCCATGGAGATGTCCCTGTACGACAAGATCCGCCAGGATATGAAAACGGCAATGATGAATAAGGACACGGCTGTCCGTGACACCATGCGCCTGATCATCGGTGCCTATCCCAACCTTACCGTGGCCATTACCCTTGAGAGCGGCAAAAAATCCACCCGGGTAAAAACCCCTGAAGAGATCACAAATGATGATATCCTGGATATCATCAGGAAATTCGTAAAATCGGAAAAGACCGTTCTTGACCTTAAAAAAGAAACCACATCCGACTACCTGGAACTGCTCAACGCCTATCTTCCCGGGATGGCCACCCCGGATGAGATAAAGCAGTGGATTGAGGACAACGTTGACATGTCCAAATTCAAAAGCCCCATGCAGGCCATGGGAACCGTGATGAAACACTACGGCAAACTGGCTGACGGCAGGGTGGTCCAGGAAATCCTGAAAGGCATGTAGATCTTGTATACTGAGATTGAACAGTTAATCCCGCAAAGACCGCCCATGGTAATGCTCGACGGGTATGAGAAACTCAGCGAGATCTGCGGAAGGGCTCAAAAACATTTTACAGCTCAGGACTACGGTTGCTCTGGTGGTGTGGTATCCCAGGGAATCTTTATTGAATGCATTGCGCAGACCGTTGCGGCCCACCACGGGTACAGGCAACTAAACAACAGCGCAGGCTCCCCAGCCGTGGGAATGCTTGTTGCAATAGACTATTTTAAGTACTTCCAACCTGTTCCGGAGGACAGCACCATCAACATACATATCGAAAAAACAGACAAAATCGGTCCTTTCCATTTAATCAAAGGAACGATTTTTCTCCGGGAGGAAATTGTTGCCCGGGGACAGATTAAGATATTCCATCCCCCTCAGGACGACATAGAATGAATCCCACAATGCCAAGAATAAACCGGATAGGATTTATCCTTATTTGCTTTTATATAATTACTTTTACCGGACCGGACTATGCTCTGGCATCGGAAAATCAAATTCCCATGTCCAAGGACAGGCTGGCCGCCGTTCTTGAAGAGGCCCGGAAAGAATTCGGCAAAATCAAGACACTGAAAACCAAACTGACCCAGGAAAAAAACATCTCCTTGTTTGCCGTTCCAGTGGTTTCCCAGGGGCTTTTCTTATTCAAGACACCGGACAAGATAAGGTTTGAATTCCTTACCCCTTTTCAATCGGCATTGATTGTAAACCAAAAACGTATATCAAAATACGAAATGGTTAACGGCCAATGGAAGAGACTAGGACAGGGGGATCAAAGAATCGCAGGAATTATTCTGGAACATATGGCCGCCTGGATGAAAGGCGATTTCAACCATGGAAATCTTTACAGGGTCAGCGGAAAGCATACCCCCGGCACCACTCCGGAACACCCGGGTGCCGTGACCCTTATACTGACACCCAAGGCTGAGGAATTCAGAGCCTTTATCCGGGCATTTGAACTTGGGATCAACAAAGATCTTAACCGGCTTGATTATATTGTGATCCGGGAAAAAGATGAAGATTTCACCAAAATAGCATTCCTGGACGACCGGATCAACCGTCCGCTGGATGACCTCTTCTTCACAGGAACTGACTTGGGTCCTGTATCGGTGCCCCCATGGTAACCACACCGGACTACTACCGGCTCCAGGTTTTACTGATACTCTGTTTAGGCACTTTTATTATCCAGGGGTGTGCAGGCCTGAATAAGAATCTGGCAGACCGGGAACTGCTGCAGGCATCCGGCAAAGCTAAACACATGGCTGAAAAGGCCCTTGGCGACTTATATCCGGACAGGTTCAATGCCCTGCACCGGGTAAGACTGTCAGCGGGCGGAGATACCCATGTATTAACTGGGTTTCTCAGTATTGACAGATATAAGCGGAAAATTAAAATGGTTTGCCAGGGGGAGATGGGGGGCACATTGTTTGAAGTGCATATCGCAGATGACAACATTGATGTTGTCTCTGAAGGTAAAGTATTCAAAAAAAGATGGATTGAACGTTATGTGGCAACGGACATCAAACAAATATACCTTACCATGGCTGCGGAAAACGCCATTTGTCTCTCCGGACCTGACGGTACTTTTATTTTGAAAAACAGGAACGGTGAACAGGTACAGGTATATAAGTTCGACACCGCCCAAAACGATAAAACCAGCCTCCGGCCTGTGGAATTTCAAATACTTAAAAACAACAGGAGCCGGTATCTCATGGCCCTGAATTATGAACCTGGATCGGTCTATCCGGAATTCATAACCATTGACAACAGGGCCGGCAGATACACGCTCGACCTCAGCGTCCGCTACATGATGCAATAGGAAATAAGGTGATACAGGAATGACGCTCTATACTGATTTGGAAAACAGTTTGATCGAAATATCCGCCAAAGGAGAGGATAAGATCACTGCAGAGTTTAATTTTTCAGATACCCTGGAAATTTTCAGGGGTCACTTTCCGGGCAGGCCGATTCTTCCGGGTATCGCACAGATTGAATTGGTGAAATTAGTCCTGGAAAAATTCCTGGAAGCCGGGTTAATGGTCAAAACCGTTAAAAAGACCAAATTCTCCCACCAGATTGAACCCGGTGCATCGGTTCATGTCCGTATCAGCCTGACATCAGGCCAGTGGTCCCAGGATTCATCCTTCGGGATCAGGGCCGATATAAAATCCAACGGTAAAACGGCCGGCCGCGTCAACCTGCTGCTGGGGGGACATACGGACTGAAAAACAGCCCGTACAACATTCCGGCCCGGTATCAGGCCTGTTTTTCCTTTAATAGCTCATCAATGATTTCGTACACGTTTTCCAGGGTTCTGATGGAGCGTGCCTCCTCCTCTTCGATACGGACGCCAAGCTCCTTATCAACCATCACAATCAGATCCACCGCATCCAGGCTGTCCAGTCCGAGATCCTCATAGAGCAACGCCTCAGGTTTCAGCAGCGGGGCTTCGATTTCAAACTCCTCTTCCAGAACCCGGTTAACGATTTCTACTATTCTTTCCATTGATAATTTTCCTTTTCTGACATGTCGTTCTAAAACTGATAACCGCTGCCCCTTTAAAAGTAACGGCCGAACATACAGACAACGGAGTTCAGCCCCCTGTTGTCCGATCCGATTCCTGCGTTTGACAGGTGATGGAGTCTCACCGCCAGGAAACAGGGGGTATCGTCTTCTTTTTTAAATTCTACACCTAACCCTGCCTGGGGGTTAAAATTAAACCGGTAATCCTGGCCATTAACCCTGTAATCGGTATACATAACTCCGATTCCGGCCTCTGCATAGGGACGTAAATGATCTGTTTCAAGTCCTCTGATATAATACAGGGCAAAAATATTAGCCCCCGCGTTCATTCGGAGATCCCCGTTGTCCAGGCGGGAAGAGCCAAGGCTGCCTTCAACCTTGAAACGCAATGCTTCAGGTGCCCTGTGGGGCCAGACGGCATCGTAATCATAAAGTTTGAAAAACGAGACCTGCCCCAGCCAGATGTTGTCGGAGGGATCATAGGTATACCCCAGATTTAGAGATACGCCGTTTTTTGCCGGGGCATGGGCCTTTTCCCCGGCTGTTACCGTTACTGCCGTACCAAGCGACAACATTATGGCCATCAGGCAAATCCGCATAAAAAGGTTCATTCTCTTTCACCTCCTGCGGGACTTATTTTCATTTTTCCGAATGCCCCGCCCTGTCCCAGTTTGATGCAATCAACTATTTTTCCCATATCAGCATTCAAAACAAAGGCTGCATCCGCTCCGGAATCTGTCGGGCTGAAGCCCTTCCGCCGTCCGATGACCTCACCGTCAAACAAATCTTCCAGCTGGCCCCCCTGGCAGGGTGCTGCGGAAGCAGGGGAGAATATAACCGTATTGCCCTCATCCGTCTTCCCTGGCAGATCATCAGGGTTACGCCCCATGGAGACCCCGTCAAAATATCCGTATTTCGGTTCCCCCCCCCTTTCCCCGGTGAGCAGGAAAAACGTTGCCCCCTCCCCGAAAGAGTAAGGCTGCTTATCCAGCATCAGTGAAAACCCGTGCATACAATATCCCATAACCTCAGTCCATGCATCCGAGGTACCGATGAGCACGGCATCTGTTTTTCCGGTTTCAATCCAGGAACGGGCAGTGAGCAGTCCTGAAAAAAAAGAGAGATCAAACTGGGTCACGGTCAGGCTGGCACCTGTGATACCGTAGCAGATGGAAATGTGGGCGGCAGCTGCATTGTGAACCGAGTTTGAAAAATGGGTGGGAAAGGCCAACTTATCCCCCCGATCAATATACGAGTCCAGAAACGCAAAGGTGGAATCCAGGGCACCGTAACCTGTGGCCACGATAACGCCTGTATTTTCCCTGGTAACCGGGTAGGAGGACGCATCCTCCAGAGCCCTTCCCGCTGCCAGCAATGCCATCCTGGAATAATGATCCACCCGCCGGAGCTTTGATTTTTTCACATAGTCTGAAACTGCGGATGTACCCGCTCTCAAAGCGCTGATATCACCGCCGTTTCCCGGCACACGGGTTTCCAGATCGGACAGGTCATCCGGACCGGTCCCATAAACAGCCCTGCCTCTCTCAGGACAGGTGTCAAACGCGGATACACATCCTATGCCTTGAACCGCCAGTCTCAGGCTACACCTTATCGACCGAAGGTTGTCTTTCCCGGACGAAATCCGCCAGGGTATCTATAGACTGAAGGGCGGGCCTTCCCTCTTCGATATTCTTAATTTCAACGCCGAAGTAAACCTGGAGCTGAACAACCAGTTCAACAGCATCCAGGGAGTCCAGGCCCAATCCGTCTCCGAACAGCGGGGCATCATCTTCTATCTCTTCCGGCGCCAGATCCTCGATCTGAAGCTCTTCAATAATCATCTCTTTCAGCTTTTGTTTTAAATCCATATTTCTACTTTCCTGAGATTAAAATCCGGTCAACATATCACTTATTTATGTCTCTATCAATACGGACATTATTTATTGCGCGGCTGAATACTCATCAGAAAATAAGCAAACCTCACCGGGACATTCACTGCTGTTACCAGAGAGCTTTTCCCTTTGAACGAGTTGACAGTCTAGCCTGCAGGTAAAATTAGGATTTCTTCAGATTTGAAACATTTGTTCCAATCAATTGTTTCAACCTTTTCCATTAATTAAAAAACTTACCGGCAATCTCTATAATTCTTGACTTGGATGTCAACCGGGGATAAATAAACCTACATTTTGTTACATTTACTATTGATTTTAACTTAATCTACAGGATAAAAGTCATGCGCCCAGAGCTTATGAAAAAATCAGTTCTTTTCGGTTGTCTTTGCGGAATCCTTTTTATATTGGCACCCGCCAGTACTGTCTCAGCCCAAATTCAAGACGCTGATTACTTTAAGAAACAACTATCTTCTGACAGCATGAAAGAACGGAAAAACGCTGCAAAGAGAATTTCACGCTCAGACCTCACCGATCCAGAACTATTTGATATGATCAATGATATGATTCTCAAGGGATACACCGGTAACGCGCTCAATGCACACTTAATGGACGAGATAGCTTGGCTGTGCAAAGCATTATCATCATCCGGTGATACTGCCTACGCCGCCACACTCAAACAGGTAGCAGACGGCACAACCAGTGCCAAACTCAAACGTCATGCCATAAACAGTCTTGAAAGACTTAACCGCAAGGCTAAAAAAAATCAGATTCTGAATACCGGTTTTGAAACGGACAGCACCCTGTCAGAGAGAGAGAAAGAGCTTATTGCCATGGTACGGTCACAGGATCCTGTTTTAATAAGAAACGCTTCAAAAATCTTCTATAGAGACCCGCTGCGGGGAGAGGCGGTTACCGACGCTATAAGCGAGGTTCTGTTAGATAACTTGAATACCTCTACGGACGATAAACTCATGACTGATGCCCTGGCCTGGATGTGTAAAGCGCTTGGGAATTCAGGAAAAACCAAATACAGAGCAACTCTTACCGAAGTGATTGAAAAAACAACCAGTGGAAAACTTAAAAAATATGCAAAACAGAGCATCCGCTCTCTATAGCAGCAGCGGCAACTGCCGGGAAGATTAGATGACAGAGAAAAACCACGGCCACGGCTGCCTTAGCGCCAAAGCCGGCCCAGAGAATAACGTTTCCTTTTTAACCGGGTTTTCCGCAGACAAATATGCAAGGCTCCAGTTTGCAGAGCCGGAAGAGGTAAGGCAGGTACAGAACCGCCTGTTTTTAAATCACCTAAGGTACACCCTTGCCAGATCGGAATTTTACCGGAAAAAATTTGCGGAACAAAATATCGGGGCAGATGAGATACAAAGCCTGACCGACCTGGTCAGGCTGCCCATAACAAATAAATCCGATCTTGAAGATACCACCCGCTTTTGTTGTGCTGATCAGGCGGATATCGTGGACATCAGCCTGACATCGGCCACATCGGGTTCAATACCCACCATGATCCCCCTGACAGGCAGTGACCTGTCACGGCTTGCCTGCAACGAAGAGGTTGCCCTTGGCATGGCCGGTATTGAAAAAACAGACACCCTTCTTGTGTGCGCTGCCCTGGACAGATGCTTCATGGCGGGGATGGCCTATTTTCTGGGCGGGGCAAAATTATCCGCCACCATGGTCCGCGCCGGTTCGGGAAGCGCGTCCCAGCATTGGGAACTGATCAAGAGAACCCGGGCCACTGCCGTGGTGGGGGTGCCTTCCCTGATGTATAAAATAGGTCAGTTTGCCCTTGAACAGGATGAAGACCCTGCAGAGTCCCCGGTTAAAAAACTCATCGCCATCGGAGAACCCACCCGGGATCAGACCCTGGCACTGCTGCCCATTTCCGAAGAGCTTGAGTCCATGTGGGATGCAAAAATTTTTTCAACCTATGCCTCATCTGAAATGGCCACCACATTTTGTGAATGCCGGGCCCGGGCCGGCGGACACCTGAGGCCAGAACTGATCGTTACCGAGATTTTAGATGGTGAGGGCAAGGCCGTGCCTGCCGGGGAAATCGGAGAGGTAGTGGTCACCCCGCTCGGCGTCACAGGCATGCCGCTGATCCGGTTCCGTACCGGAGATCTTTCTTACCTGATTGACTCCCCCTGTGCCTGCGGAAGAAAAACGCCGCGGCTGGCACCGGTCATCGGACGAAAAAACCAGATGCTGAAATACAAAGGCACCAGCCTCTACCCCAATGCGGTACTTTCCGCCCTTGAAGGTGACGAGCGGTTTCACGGGGGTTATGTGGAAGCCCGCAGGCATCCGGACGGCACAGACCGGGTGATCCTGTTTGCCGCCATGAACGGTCTTGGCGAACCCGAAGGGTCAGCATGGATCACAGCCCGCCTCAGGGCGGCCCTGAGAGTGGTGCCCGAAATCAGGATCATCCCGCCGGAGCAGGCAGACGCCAAAGTATACCAATTTCATGAAAAACGGAAAAGAATCACCTTTTTCGACCAAAGGTAAATATGACAGAACCCAATACCATTATGCTCACAGGCAACAGCATGAGTTTCAAAGACATCGTTGCCGTGGGCATCGGAGACAAAAAGGTTGAGCTTGCCCCGGAGGCCCTTGCAAAATGCCGGGCATCCAGGGATTTCCTGGAAAGCGCCATCAAGGAAAAGAAGGTTATTTACGGCGTAAACACCTCCTTTGGCCCCATGTGCAATAAGATCATCAACGACAGGGAGATTGAGACACTGCAGCACAATCTCATTGTCAGCCACTCTGCCGGACTCGGCGCTCCCATACTTCCCTATATTGCCATGGGAATACTAGCCATCCGGCTCAATACCCTTGTAAAAGGTCATTCCGGGGTACGGCTTCGGCTGCTTTATATGATGCGGGATATGATCAACGCAGGCATTGCTCCCTATATTCCCGAATGCGGCAGTGTGGGGGCTTCCGGAGACCTGATCCACCTGGCCCATATGTCCCTGGCCATCATCGGCAAGGGGCAGGTTTATTATAAGAAACAGCTTATGCCTGCAGTTGATGCCCTGGAAAAAGCCGGCCTGGCGCCGCTGACTCTCAGCTATAAAGAGGGCCTGGCACTCATGAACGGCACTGCCGCCATGACGGGAATTGCCGCCTTTACCCTTTTCGGTGCCTCAAAGCTCCTGAACATTGCCTGTGTCAATGCCGCATTTGCCGTTGAAATTTTCGGGGGGATTGACGATGCTTTTGATCCGGATCTGCACGATGTCAAACCCCACCCCGGCCAGGTGGAGATCGCAGCAGCCATAAAAAAACTCTACAGGGGAACCGGTAATGTGACCCGGCGAGAGGACCTGCACGGGCAGATCCGGGAACAGGGCCAATCAGATACGCCTGTATTTGAAACAGATATCAATGTGCAGGATGTATATTCCCTCAGATGCACGCCCCAGATCCTTGCCCCTGTGAAAGAGGCCCTTGATAATGCCGTAGCCACTGTGGAAACTGAGGCCAACTCCACAAATGACAACCCCATCATCATAGCGGAAAAGAAAAAAATCATTCACGGCGGCAACTTTCACGGCCAGAGCATCAGCTTTGCCATGGACAGCCTGTGCATTGCCATGTCCACCCTGTGCAACCTGTCGGAACGGCGGACCAACAAGCTTCTGGATAAAAACCTGAATGAAGGCCTGCCCGAACACCTGATTCCCGGAGAACCAGGCCTGACCATGGGATTTATGGGCGCCCAGTACCTTGCCACCTCAGCCACCGCCGAAAACAGGAACATGGCCAATCCCATGAGCGTTAACTCCATCTCCTGTAATGCCACCAATCAGGATGTGGTGTCCATGGGTACTGTGGCGGCACGAAAGGCATTCCGTCTCATCAGCCATGCCAAGCACGTGGTGACCCTGGAAGTGCTGGCCGATCTCCAGGCCCTTTCCTTCCGGAACGCCTGCCGGCTGGGTAAGGGAACCGGAAAAATCCATGACATTTTAAATGCGGAATTCAAGGTATACGACAACACCACCGTTTTCCACGACAGCCTGGTAAAGTTCAGAAAGCTGTTGTTTTCCAGCCAGTTGTTCGATGACCTGTCCGTATACTGGGATTAAGGACAGCCTGCCATGTCCGAATATCCTTTACGCATCCTTATTGTCATCCCGGTTTACAACCACGGTAAGACCGTTCTGGAAGTGTTTAACGGATGCATGGCCCTGCATCCTGACGTTCTTGTGGTGGATGACGGCAGTGCCGACCTGCCCCGCAACTTTGCCTCAATCATTAAGGAAGCCGGGGGACATCTTATCCGGCACCCGGAAAACCTGGGCAAAGGCGCTGCCTTGAAAACAGCAGCCGGTTTTGCAGGAGAAGAGGGATTCTCCCACATGATCACCCTTGATGCGGACCTCCAGCACCGTCCCAAAGATATTCCAAAGTTTAAGGCGGCCGTCTCAAAGGATCCTGATGCGCTTATTGTAGGAAAAAGGGACTTTTCAGGCCCGTCCATTCCCAACGCCTCAATATTCGGCAGACAATTCTCGAATTTCTGGTTCAGGGTTCAGACCGGCCATGCAGCAGGGGATGCCCAGTCCGGATTTCGGGCCTACCCTGTTTTTGTTCTGGACAGGCTGTCTTTGTCGCAGTCCCGGTATGATTTTGAAATCGAAGTGCTTGTCAAGGCAGCCTGGGCGGGTGTCAGCGTAAAAAGCATTGATATCGGTGTTGATTATCCCCTTGGAGACAAGCGGGTAAGCCACTTCAACCTGTTCATGGATAATCTGCGGCTGACCCATCTCAATACCCTGCTGACCATCCGTTCCTTTATGCCCTGGCCCCACAAAAAAATCATTAACAGGCGCCCCGCACCTGAGTTTTCGATTTTTCGTCCCATGGCGTCCATCCGGCACTTTCTTGCCAATGAAATGTCTCCGTTTGAGATTGCCTTATCCGGTACCGCAGGGGTTATACTCGGCACCCTGCCCCTCATTGCCATGCACTCCCTTGCCATATTGATTGTTACCGGTTTTTTCAGGCTCAATAAAGTGGTGGCCCTGGGAACAAGCCAGCTCTGTATGCCTCCCATCGTACCCGCCCTGTGCATTGAGGCCGGTTATTTCATCACCCACAGTGAATTTTTGACGGAAATTTCCATTGAGACTCTGGGATACCAGGCCATTGACCGTTTCTTCGAATGGTGTCTCGGATCACTGGTCGTGGCCCCTGTACTCGGGGGGCTTGTCTTTATTCTCATCTATCTTGCAGCCTGTACCATGGCCGGTACACCGGAAAGGGAAGAGCCATGACAGCCCAATGGAGGCAGAACCGCCGGAACAACCGGTGGGGCACCAGTTTTTTCTATTTGGCGGTCCGTTTCGGCGGCAGACGGCCGGCCTATTTTTTTCTTTACTTTGTGGTCTTTGCCTATGCTTTTTTCTTTCCGTCCGTAAAGAAACAATGTGCGCCATATCTTTTAAAACGGTTTCCCTGTGCGGGCAGCCTAAACCTGGGATGGCACAGGTATCTGCTTATACTTAATCTGGGAAAGATATTGGTAGACGCGGCCGTACTGGGAATCCTCGGTGATAAAAAGCTTTCCGCCGAGTTCAGTAGCCAAGGGGACTTTCACGCCATCCGGTCTCTGGATTCTGGATTTATCCTTCTCATGTCCCATGTGGGATGCTGGCAGGTGGCCATGGCAACCCTTTCCCGTTTAAACCGCCCCGTAAACCTGGTAATGCTTCCCGGAGAAAACAACCTGCCCGGTGCCAATGAAAAATTCAACATCATCAACCCGGACCAGTTCCTCGGCGGCACCCTGGATATGCTGGCAGCCCTGAAGCGGGATGAGATTGTCTGCATCATGGGAGACCGTGTCCTTGACAGTTCAGGCCCCTCACTTGAGGCTGTTTTTTTTAATACCCCAGCCCGGTTTCCCCTAAGCCCGTACAGGCTGGCCTCCACATCAGGGAAACCCGTGGTTGTCCTGAACACTTACAAATCAGGTCCTTCAGATTATAAACTGTCACTGCCGGCTATCATCCATGTTCCGCCGCGTCTCGGGAAAAAAGGTGCAGCATACCAACACTATGTCAACACCTATGTCAAAACCCTTTCAGACTACGCAGAGGCCCATCCCTATCAATTTTTCAATTTTTATGATATGTGGCACAGTCGGGTAACCCAACCAAAGAAAGCCGATACACCATGACATCTGAATCACCCGACATACAACAGCCCGCAGTGAATCCTGCAGCAGGCCACTGTGTTGCAGCAGGTACTGCCTTTATTACCGGCATGGGCGCGGTCTGCAGTCTTGGTCCGGATACGGATACGGTCATGGACACCCTTTTCGGCATGCCGCCGGACCCTGCTCCTCCTGAACGCTTTTCAACCGACCATCCCGTTGCCTACCCGGTGTTCAGCCTTCCGAAAGCCCTGGAAGAGGCCGTTACTGTGAAACACCGGGATCTCACCCTTACGGCCGGAATGGCCGTTGAGACGGCAAAACAGGCACTGGATGACGCCGGCCTGTCATTGGATGACCTGAAAGGTAAACGGGTCGGAGTCTGCATGGGCACCACCGTTGGCTGCGCCCTGAACAATGATCCTTTTTACATCCGGTACAGGGAGGGAAAAGAGCCGGGCATGGAACCCATCTTACGTTTTTTTGCATCCAACCCTGCCGAGGCCGTCGCCCGGGCTTTACACCTGGACGGACCGGTGCAGACCGTTGCCAATGCCTGCGCCTCGGGATCAGATGCCATCGGCATCGGGGCCGGATGGCTGGCATCGGGTCTCTGCGACCTTGTCATTGCCGGAGGAACCGACGAATTGTGCAAGGTTACCTACAACGGATTCAGCTCATTGATGATTACCGACCATGAGCGCTGCCGCCCCTTTGATGCAGAACGCCGGGGACTTAACCTTGGCGAAGGCGCGGCCGCCCTTGTTATGGAGCCAGAATCCGACCCGGAAAGGGCCCGGTGCAGACTTGACGGATACGGAGCGGCCTGTGACGCCTATCACCTGACAGCCCCCCGGCCGGATGCCGGCGGATTGAAAAGGGCTGTGGCAGAGGCACTGAACCAAAGCGGACTGAAAAAATCCGACATCGGATTCATCAATGCCCACGGCACAGGCACCCGGGACAATGACCGGATGGAGATGACCCTTTTCAAAGAAGATTTATCCGGCATCCCCTTTTTCTCAACTAAAGGCTACACCGGCCACACCCTTGGTGCTGCCGGTGCACTTGAGGCCGTTATTACCATCAGGTGTCTTGAGTCCGGGAAGATTCCTCCCAGCATCGGATTTACCACCCCGGATCCTGAGACAGGGCTCAGCCCGGTCACCCGTGTCCGGCCTGTGGCATCAAAGTCAGCCCTGTCACTCTCCGTTGCCTTTGGCGGAAATAATGCCGCATTGGTATTCACCCGTTTATAAGACAGGACCGGATACCCAGTGGCCCCCAAAGTAAAAAGAAACTTTATCCTGATACTTACCTGTGTATTTTACCTGGCCTGTCTGTATGCAACCCTGAACCTGCGTCTGAATGAAAAAATCACAGCCCTGCTGCCTGAGAAGGATGCGGATGTGATCTCTTTTACCAGGGTAATGACCCAGGTGCCGGCTGCCGAAACCCTGTATATCCAGATCAGCGCCCCCCGGACAGACCTGCTTGAAAAAGCCGGAGATGATTTTTATGCAGCCGTCAAGGATTCTCCATTTTTTACGGACATCGTTTACCGGTTCTCACCGGACTCGGTTCTGGCGCTTATGGACTTTATCAGGCGCAACAAGTACTGGCTGTTTAACGAAGAGGATATCAGCCGGCTTGACAGGCTCATGCAAAAAGAGAATCTCCCCCGGCTTCTTTCGGACATCAAACGAAAACTCCTGGATCCGTCTTCAGCTGTTTCAGCATCAACCCTGGCAGGAGACCCTTTTGGGATGGAGCCGCAACTGCTCAAACACCTGACCGCTTTCCAATCGGAAATGCCGGGGATCCGGGCCAGCAACTCACGGATGGTCAGCAGTGACGGAAAAAGCCTGCTCATAATGGCCGCCCCGGCCTTCCCTGCCGTGGATACCCGTCAGAGCCGGAAACTCTTTGACTTTCTCAACAGGGAAAAAACCGCCCTGGTCACCGCCTTTGGTGAAGAGGTCCGGGTGGGGTTTTCCGGGGTCCATCCGGCCACCCTGGATAATTCCACCACTATACAATCAGATGTCAAGAGGGCCATCCTGGTACTAACCGCCGGAATCCTGGCCCTTGGGTTTCTATTTTTCAGCCGGATCTACCATGTGATACTGATCTTTCTCCCGACCCTGGTCAGCCTGACCTTTGCAACTGCTGCGGCAGGTCTTTTTTCCGGAGAAGTTTCGGCCATCGCCCTTGGCTGCGGTGCCGTACTCATGGGAATTACCGTGGACTTCGGCATCCATGTTCTTTTCCATGTGGACACCCTGGGGACCTCCCATACTCATTCCATACTTCACCGGTTGAGGCCGCCCGTGACCACCGGGGCAGCCACCACTATGGCGGCTTTTGCCTGTCTTTTCTTTTCATCACTGCCGGGGCAGCGGCAAATGGGGTGGATCGCGGTCACAGGAATAATGGGTGCCGCACTCTTTACCCTGTTCATCCTGAAACACTTTATCATGCTCCGGCCCAGACCGGCCGGCACACCGCTGATTTCCCTTGTCAGGCTGAGCAACGGGCTCATGGCGTTTAGAAAAAAACACGTTAAACTCCTGATGGCCGCCTGCCTGGTTCTTTTAGGAACAGGCGCTGCAGGACTCGAAAACTTCCGGTTTGACGGAGATGTCTCCTCCCTGAACCACCTGAGCCCGGCCACCCAAAGGGACATGGACAGATTCCTTTCCACCTGGGGCCAGGGTTCCCCCTCCATTTTCATGGTGGAGTCCCCGGACATGGAGACGGCCCTTGAAAAAAACGATGCGCTCTTTGACATCCTCAAAGGGATGGAAACGGACCGCTTGCTGGCCAACACAGCATCTTTATCTCAGATATTCCCTTCGGTTCAAAAAAGGGAGGTACAACTGGCCTCCTTTATGGAAACCTTTCCCCTGGAACGGATAGGCCTTCTGGAAAAAGAGATGGAAGCGGCCTGTGTCTCCCAGGGCTTTTCCAGAACCGCTTTTGCGCCGTTTTTTAAGGAAATCCGGCAGTTTTACGACCAGCCGCCCCTACACTTTTCCTATGATGATTTCATCCCCCTGGTCATATTTCCCCTGGTTAAATCAAAACTGATCATGAAAGAGGACAAGGTCATGGTGCTGACCACGGCAGCTGTTGAGGACAAAACCGCCATCCCCGGCATAAAGGCCGGTCTGGCGGCGGCACTTCCAGGCACCCTGTTTCTGGACAAGCCACACTTTATACAACGCGTAACCGCACTTGTGGCTGATGAATTCAAACGGTTCATTTTCTGGGCCGCTTTGTCCATGGTTATTGTCCTTCTCATCCTGCAGCGGGATATCAAACGCGTAGTAATTACTATTCTGCCCGTTACCCTGAGCGCCGTCATCACGGCGGGGTTGCTTGGACTTGCCGGTATTTCCATTAACCTGATCAGTATCATCTTCATCATTTTCGTGTTTGGGGTTGGCGTGGATTTTTCCATTTTCCTGGTCCACCATGCGGTTAGTACGGAAAGATCAGAGGACCACATCACCACCGGTGCGGTGATGATCTGTGCCATGACCACCATAGCCGCCTTTGGCTGCCTGGTATTTGCAAGACACAACGCCCTTTTTTCCATTGGTGCGGCCGGAATGACCGGAATGCTTGTCTGTCTTTTCCTTGCCGTTGTACTTATCCCCTCCCTTGCAGAAAGATGGCTGGTCCGGCAGCAACCGGCAACCGGCAGGATAGGACTCCCCGAAAGGCAGCCAAATGATATCTGAAAAATACGATACCATCATTATCGGGTCAGGCATCAGCGGCATGACGGCCGGTATTATCCTGGCAAAGGAAGGAGAGCATGTTCTGATTGCAGAACAGCACGCACACCCGGGCGGCCTGACGCAGGTGTACCAGAGGGCCGGGCTGACATTCCCCACAGGTGTCCACCGTCTGGGCGCACTGAAAACCGGCCAGCCCCTCTGGTATTATTTCAACTACCTTGGGTTAACCGGCCGCCTTTCCATCTCTTCCCTGTCCGAAGAAGGATTTGAATCTTACCACTTCCCGGACGGCTGCTTCACTGTTCCCCAGGGACATGGGGCATACAGGGCCAAACTGATCCGGACATTTCCATCAAAGGCTGCAGCCATTGAGAGTTACTTTACGGACATGGCAGCCTGTGTCTCCGGTATTGCCCTCTATAATCCGGGGCTCACCGGGGCGTCAACCCTCTCCTCCAAATACACCCGGTCTGCTGACGACTATTTTTCCGATCTGGACATCAGCGGTAAACTGAAAAACATCCTCTTTGCCAATAACCCGCTTTTCGGCCTGTCCAGCCGGGAGTGCCCGGTGATGACCCATTTCATCATTTCAGATGCCTATCTGAATTCAAGCTTCCGGCTTAACGAAACCAACGCGCCATTTGCAGAAGC
>JAKSAX010000461.1 GCA_022361395.1 Desulfobacterales bacterium
CGCTCTTCCGATCTCTGGGGCTGCCTGAACCGGATTAAAAGGGGTCAACATCCGTCTAACACATTTCTGACGTTTTTTATTAAATCCTCCATGAGAATGGGTTTATCAATGATTGCTTTTACGTTGAGGGTTCTTTTTTCCATGGCATCCAGTTTTTCACTGTAGCCTGAGCAGATGATAATGGGGATATCCGGCCGTATTTCCAGTATTTTTTTTGCCAGCCGGCTTCCGATCATTCCAGGCATGTCCATATCGGTTATGAGAAGATCAAAGTCATCCGGACCGGCAGCAAAAAAAGACAAGGCTTCAGAGGGGAGATGTGACCCTGTGACCCTGTATCCCATTTTTTCAAGAATCCTGATCCCCAGTTTTAAAATGGGCTTTTCATCATCCACCAGTAATATGCTTTCGTTTCCACCCGGGAGTTTGCTTTTTTTGTGCCGGATGTCCTTATTTCTCCGGGTTGTTACCGGCAGGTAGATCTTAAAGCTCACCCCTTTCCCGGGGTGGTTTGTTACCTGGATATCCCCTTTATAATTTTTTACAATACCATGGACAACGGACAAGCCTAACCCTGTTCCCTTCCCGACCGGTTTGGTTGTAAAATAAGGATCAAATATCCTGTCCATGGTGTCAGGCGGGATCCCCGGCCCGTCATCACTGACACTGAGGCAAAGATACTCTCTTGGCGGGAGCTCTAAATCAGGATCAGGATCTATCTTGTCCAGGCTCACTTTTATCGTCCCCCCTTTATCTTCAACAGCATGGTAGGCATTGGTGCAAAGGTTCATTACGATCTCATGGATTTCAGTGGGATCGCATAAGACATGGGCATCTCCGCCGTTCAGTTTCTGCCGGATATTGATATTGGCGGGGATAGAGGATCTTAATAATCTGAGGGGTTCTTCAATCACAGGGCTTAAGAGGACCGGCACCAGGGTTTTTTCCTGTTGCCTTGAAAACAGGAGGATGCGTTTTACCAGGTCCCTTGCCCGTTTGGCACTGTCCAGGATATCTTTTAGGTCCTGCTGCACCCGGTGGGTTTTGGGGAGTTCATTCATGACCACCTGGGTGAACCCTAAAATGGGAAATAGAATATTATTGAAGTCATGGGCGATCCCGCCCGCCAGCTGCCCGATGGATTCTATTTTCTGCTGCTGCCGGATACGTGCCTCCAGGTTTAATTTTTCTTTTTCAATTTCCTTTTTATCAGTAATGTCTTCGACAATTGTAATATGGTAGTCGGGTTGCTCACCGGAATTCCACATGGGAGAGACGGTAAGGGTGACCCAGACAATGCCGCCATCCCTGTGAA
Organism: Desulfobacterales bacterium; assembly: GCA_022361395.1. Lineage (GTDB taxonomy): Bacteria > Desulfobacterota > Desulfobacteria > Desulfobacterales > Desulfobacteraceae > Desulfobacter. The sequence goes on from JAKSAX010000461.1 coordinate 1,316, forward strand.
TGTATCTTTTTTCCCGTGAAAAGCTGCTTATCTCTCCTTTTTTCAGCTTTTCCATATTGTCCAGATCCCCCTGCAAATCCTCATGATAGGTTAGGTTCATGAAGGTATTTGCCTTCATATCCTCCAGGGTATATCCGACAATGTCACAGAATTTCTGGTTGATCCTGATGAACTGCCCTGTATGCGTGTTGACCTGGGCAAACCCCATGGCAGCCTGGTCAAAGATGGCCTTGAACAGTGCTTCGCTTCTTTTGGAAGCCTCTTCAGCTTTTTTAAGATCGCTGATATCGCGCCAGCTTGACCTGCTGTATAGAATTTCTCCATGCCTGTCGCGGACCGCAGAGACATTCAGGATTACATCAACCTTGCCTCCGTTTTTCCGTTTCAGCTGGAGCGGCGCATTATTCACCTCTCCGGTTTCTGCAAATGTCCGGAATGTTTTTTCAGCCTCATGCCGGCAGTCCGGGTGGTACATGGAAAACACGGGCCGGCCGATGGTCTCTTCTTTTGTGTAACCGGTGACGCGGCACAATGTCTGGTTGCACTTAATCACCTCTCCTGTTTTTGCATCCACGGAAACATACATATCCGGCGCAGCATCGTAGAGGTCGATGTATTTTGCTTCGCTTTCCCGCAATTCATCTATTTTCCGGTAAAGATCCTGTTTCATGGCATTGATTGCCTTAACCACCTGGCTCAGCTCATCTTTTTCATCCACCCGGTCCAGTTCCAGCACCTGATCCAGGTTGTCAATGTCCAGCTGCTGTACATAATCTGATATCCTGATCAAATGACGGGTAATCAGCCATTGGACAATGATAAAAATAAATCCGGACACGAGAAACGTTTTAAAGGCCTGTGTGCCGAGTATGACTGATATCTTATTGAGCAGGCGCCGGTAAACATTGTTCAGGTCGATAATAATGCGGATACTGCCCACTTCATATTCCCGCTCATTGGCCTTATGGATCAAAGGAATCTCATGGGATTGTATATTCCGGGCCTGGGGGGTGCCGGCTGATAATTTTTCCGGCCGGGCTTTTGAGGTGATTTCCAGGTATTGTATATCCGGCAGTTCCAACATGCCGTTCAGCTGTGTCTGTGCATATTTTAGGTCCATATACCATAGACTCTGGCTCAGGCTCTTAAGATTGCTCCTTTGAATATTCCGGATACGTTTTTCAATCATTCCCATTTCAATGGAATAATCCACATACAGGTTCAGCGTGGTTGTCAACAGGGTGATAAACGTGCTGAAGGCAAGGATATAGAGGAGGAGTTTAACAGAGATTCTTTTGTTTGCCCTGGTTTGGAAAAAAAACATGGGATACCTTTAATCCACCTTATTTCATGCGGTGCTTTGGCCAGCCTCTGATCCGCTGGTATTCCCCGGTCTGCTTCATCTCCTTAAGTAAGCCTGAGATCCGGGGAACTAGGGCACGGTGTTTTTTATGAAGAAAGGCATGTGCCGTGATCACCTGCATCAGTCCTGCTTTTCGAATTTCATTCTCCTTGTCTAACCGGGCGAACTCATCGGATGTCATGTAAGTGTCGAAATACTCGGCATTCTGGACAAAGGCGTCAGAGTACCCGCTTTTCAGCCGCATCACAAGTTGCATGACCGTATTTGTCTCGTGCATATTCGTTACCCTGGACACATTGGTGACACACATTTTGATCCCCCTCCGGCAGTCGATATTATACCCTTTTAGACTTTCCCACCCGTTAAAGGAGAGGTTCGGATTGACGGTATAGGCTGCAAATTCAATTTGATGATTCGGCTCTTCAATCCTTACCAGGTTGGTAAATTTGTTATTATAGGAGTGCACCCGGGTTAACTCGCCGTCAACTTTGCCGCTGTCCGATGCCAGGCTTGCCCTGCCGGCGGGAAGATCCCGATACTCAAATTCAAATCCCAATTGTTCCAGAATTTTTGAGTAAACCTCGCTAAGCTGTTCCACCAGCGGATCGTCTGCAAAGCGGGGGGAGACAAACACGAGTTTTTCGGGTTCCTGACCAAGGGCGGTGTGGGGCAGGAATATGCCTGTAAAAATGAAAAAAATGAGAATGTATACCCCGGGAGACCCTGCCTGGCGATCATGGTATGCTCTCATTGTTTTCTCCTCTGACGTCTGAATCGATTTTTGTAATTACAAGTATAAGGCGATTTTATTTTGATAACGAATTTGCTGTGCGTCTGCTTACGGGAAAACGGGCTTTCACACTAAAAAAGAGTTTGCCTTAACGGTTATAATCGTACTTCAATATATTCAAAGATACAACGTGATTTTCATAAACCGCCTGAAAATGCATGATAAATTTATCTTACCGGTACGCACTTACAGCAGTTCTCAGGATTCCGTTTCGATTCAATTTTCATTTCAGTGGTTGCACGCCAAATAGCGCGCAGTTTTTCAACGTCCTGTATCCGAAACGATATTCTCACTGCTTCTTTTTTGGGAACATATTTTTGTTATTAGCTATTCTGTTTTTTTACGGCATGTCTGTCTATCCGGTACTTTTTAATTCTGGAACCAAGGGTGGTGGGGGCGCAGCCCAGGCGTTCGGCCGCCCCGCCGGGGCCGGATATCCTGCCGCGGCTCTGGATAAGGGCATTGAGGATATTCTGTTTCATCAGGGCTGTCATTTCCCTGTCCGTATAGACACCGGCCTGGTTTGATGCGGCTGTCAATTCCTTCCCCGCGGGCAGGACAGGATCACAGCTGTCCGGAAAATCGATATGAAGATCCGGGCCCGAAGAGATGATGATAGACCGTTCAATGACATTTTTCAGTTCCCTGACATTGCCCGGCCAGTCATAGGATAACAGGCGGTCCAGTTTAAAAGACCGGACCTGCAGGGCAGGGCGGTTCATTCTGGCCGAAATCTTGTCGATGAAATGCCGGGCCAGAACAGGGATGTCCTCTGTGCGGTGCCGCAGGGGGGCGATTTCAACGGGAAAGACATTGAGCCGGTAATAGAGATCCTGGCGGAACCGTCCCTCACTGACCTCTTTCCGGATATCCCTGTTTGTGGCGGTGATGAGCCGTACATCTGCCGTCCGTGTTTTCTCCTCCCCGACTCTTTCATAGGTCCCTTCCTGGAGCACACGCAGCAGTTTGCCCTGGAGGGTCAGGGGGAGTTCACAGATTTCATCCAGAAACAGGGTGCCACGGTCAGCCGCCTGGAACCGTCCGGCCCTGTCCTGGAACGCACCGGTAAATGCGCCCTTGACGTGACCGAAGAATTCACTTTCATAGAGGGCCTCGGGGACGGCTGCGCAATTGACCTTGATCATGGGGCGGCCGCGGCGAAGGCTTCTCTTATGGATCTCCCTTGCCACCAGCTCTTTTCCCGTGCCTGATTCCCCTAAAATAAGCACGGAGGCATCTGTGGGAGCCACAAGGTCAATCTGGTTCAATACGTTGTTCAGGGCCGGGCTTTTACCCACAATGCTGCCGAAAGCACTGGCATTCTCCTCTTTCAGGTATTCATTTTCCAGTTCCAGCTGGTTTTTGAGATGCTGAATCTGATCAAAGGCCCTTGCGTTGGCAATTGCCAGGCCCGTGTGACTGGCAATCATTTTCAGCCAGAACCGTCCTTCCAGGATGCGTCCGGCCCGGATTCTCGAATAGACGGCCACAACACCGAAGATTTCATCCTTGTATGTCAGTGGCTGGGCACCGAATCCAAGCAGGCCCTCCCCCGAAGCCCAGGATTCCCTGTCCTGCCAGTCCTTATCTCCCTTGATCTCCTCCGGGGTAAGGGACTTTCCTTTGAGCGCCACTTTTCCGGGACAGGTGTGACCCAGGGGGACCCGTTTCCCGTGGCCGTCCGGGTCCGACCAGTCCTTTGGGGGGCGGGCCAGGGATTTTCCCGCACTTGCCGTCAGGTGCAGGCAGCGGGTTTTATCGCGGCAGATCCCTGCCATGTCACAGCGGGGGCATTGGTCCCCCTCCCGGGTAAGCCAGATCCGGACCAGGGCGACATGGGGCCGCAGGATCATCCTGGTTACGATCAGGTCCAGCAGCACGGGCACGGAGCGTTCCTGGGCCATGTCCGTTAAAAGATCTTTCAGGGATTCAAATTCAGGGGTATAGGCGTCATCCAGGTTCATGGCCGCAGGATATACGGAAATCGTTGGTGTGCAACGAAATTTCGTTAAACACGAAAAGTCGTAGTTTTTGCTGGTGGTCAGATCGCCTGTTCTATCTTGTGTTTCCAGTGAACTTGCCAGTGGCACAATATTTGATTTTATTTGATTTTAGATGAAGCTGATAATAAAAACAGGATGGATCAGGAGGAAAAAATGACAAGAATGTTTACCTCGGATTTCCGTGACAGCAGCAGCCTGAACAGGCCGGATCCCTTTCCGGTACATATTCTGGACCGGCAGGACAGGCCCACCTCATTTATTGATGACCACAGGGTTGAAAGGGTGGATGAACGGGAAGGCGGTTTTTACAGGGCCGGTAAGGGAGAATTCGGGGACCATTTGAAAAAAGAGTATAAACGCTTTGTTGCAAAGCATCCCCTGTCCGGTGCTTTGTGCACCATGGCCGGTGCTCTGGGCCATATGGTTGACGAGCCCGGAAAGGTGGAGGACGCAGGCAAAACCCCCTGGGGGGTATCTGCCTGGGCACCCATGCCGGATATGTCACCGCAGACAGCACCGGGCACCGAAGATCCCGCAGCCAATGCCCTGCATATAAAGGAGACCGCCTATTTTTTGAGATCCGACATCGTGGGCATCTGTAAACTGCCGCCCTATGCCGTGTTTTCCCATTCAAAGCATAACGGCAGGGCCATTGATCTTCCCCACAAATATGCCATTGCCATTGTTATTGACCAGGACTGGCGCACGGCTTCCGCTTTTGCCGGAAACGACTGGATCTCCAATTCCATGAGTTTTGTATCCTACTCCCACTCAGGGTTCATTGCCTGTATCCTGGCAGATTATATCCGCCGGCTTGGCTATCCGGCCCGTGCCCACCATGCCATGAACTACCAGGTCGCGGTCCCTCCCATCCTGCTCTGGGCCGGTATCGGGGAGATGAGCCGCATGGGGGACGTGGTCATCAGCCCCTTTTTAGGGCCCCGGTTCAAAGCCGCCGTGGTGACGACGGATATGCCCCTTGAGATCGACCGTCCCATTGACTTCGGCCTTCAGGATTTTTGTTCCAAATGCGGCAAGTGCGCTGAGAACTGCCCGTCCCAGTCCATTTCATACGGGGATAAGATTATTCACAATCACTATGAAAAATGGGAGAATGATGTGGAAAAATGTACGGCCATGCGGGTGGGTAACCCTAACGGCTCGGGATGCGGAACCTGTGTCAAGGTCTGCCCCTGGAACAAACCCTATACGCTGTTTCACAGGAGCGTAAACTGGTGTATGAGGAAAATACCCGCCAGCCGGCGGTTCGGGGTCTGGTGTGATGATGTAATGGGATACCATAAGCCTGACCACAACAGAAAGTGGTGGCTTGACCTTGATCTTAAAGGAAAGACATTTGTTAGGCCGGGAAAATCAGGATTTTCCAGGAAGCAGGGGCGAAGGCAGGGAAACGGCCGTCACATCTACCGCAAGGGACCGCCGATATAAACGGGCGGCGCTTCAGATCTTATTGAAGCGCCGCCCGTGTCGTACACCATATATCCCGTGATCAGGCCAGATCAAACCGGTCAAGGTTCATAACCTTGTCCCAGGCTGCAATGAAATCGTTCAGGAATTTCTCCCCGGCATCTTCACAGCCGTATACTTCGGCAAGGGCCCGGAGCTGGGAATTTGAACCGAAGATAAGGTCCACGCGGGTTCCGGTCCATTTAAGTTCTCCTGTTGTGCGGTCACGGCCTTCGAATACTTCGTTGTCCTCAGACACGGCCTTCCAGGTGGTCCCCATGTCGAGCAGGTTTACGAAGAAGTCGTTGGTAAGTGCTCCCGGACGTTTGGTGAAAACACCGTGCTGTGATTGCCCGAAGTTGACATTCAACACGCGCATGCCGCCGACGAGAACCGTCATTTCAGGTGCTGTCAGGGTCAGCAGCTGGGCTTTATCAACCAGAAGTTCTTCTGCCGATACGGCATATTTTGTTTTGATATAGTTACGGAATCCGTCAGCAGAGGGGTTGAGTACGCCAAATGAGGGTTCATCGGTCTGTTCTGCTGACGCATCAGTGCGGCCCGGTGCAAAGGGGACAGTCACTTTATGACCGGCATTTTCAGCAGCCTTTTCTATACCGGCACATCCGCCAAGGACGATCAGGTCGGCAATGGAAACCTTCTTGCCGCCGGACTGGGCTTTGTTGAATGCCTCCCGGATATCCCCAAGGGTGCCAATCACCGTGGCAAGCTGTTCAGGCTGGTTTACCTCCCAGTCCTTCTGGGGTGCCAGACGGATGCGTGCCCCGTTGGCCCCGCCGCGTTTGTCTGAGCCGCGGAAGGTGGATGCCGATGCCCAGGCCGTTGATACCAGCTGGGATACTGAGAGTCCGGAATCAAGGATCCTGGCCTTGAGGTCTGCTGTGTCCTGCGGATCAATCAGTTCGTGATCCACTGCCGGCACCGGATCCTGCCAGACCAGATCCTCTTCAGGGACTTCCGGGCCGAGATACCGAGACCGGGGCCCCATGTCACGGTGGGTCAGTTTGAACCACGCCCGGGCAAATGCGTCGGCAAATTCCTCCGGGTTTTTATGGAACCGCTGTGCAATGGGCTTATAAACCGGATCCATCCTCAGGGACAGATCTGCAGTGGTCATAATGGTGGTCACCCGCTTTGAGGAATCATGGGCAGCCGGTGCAAGGTCCTTTTCATCCGGATTTACCGGAACCCACTGCTGGGCGCCGGCCGGACTTTTAACCAGGTTCCAGTCATAACCGAACAGCATGTCAAAATAACCGTTGTCCCACTGGGTGGGCTTTGGTGTCCATGCCCCTTCGATGCCGCTGCTGATGGTATCATCCCCTTTGCCGCTTTCGAACTTATTGTTCCAGCCCAGTCCCTGTTCCGCAATGTCGGCGCCTTCGGGCTCCGGTCCCACATGGGAGGGACTGCCTGCACCATGGCATTTGCCGAAGGTGTGGCCGCCTGCCACAAGGGCGACTGTCTCTTCATCGTTCATAGCCATCCGGGCGAATGTCTCACGGACATCACGGCCTGAGGCCACTGCATTGGGCTCGCCATCGGGACCTTCCGGGTTCACGTAGATCAGGCCCATCTGTACGGCGGCCAGCGGGTTTTCAAGATCCCGGTCACCGGTGTAACGCTTGTCATCAAGCCACTCTGTTTCAGTACCCCAGTATATATCCTCTTCCGGTTCCCAGACATCCTCCCGGCCTCCGGCAAAGCCGAAGGTTTTGAATCCCATGGATTCAAGGGCGCAGTTGCCGGCAAGGATCATCAGGTCTGCCCAGGAGATTTTGTTGCCGTATTTCTGTTTGATTGGCCAGAGCAGACGGCGGGCCTTGTCGAGGTTGACGTTATCGGGCCAGCTGTTTATAGGAGCCAGGCGCTGGTTTCCGGAGCCTGCCCCGCCGCGGCCGTCGCCCATGCGGTATGTACCCGCGCTGTGCCAGGCCATACGGATGAAAAGTCCCCCGTAATGACCGTAATCGGCCGGCCACCACTCCTGGGAGTCGGTCATCAGGGCATAGAGGTCCTGCTTCAGGGCGGCAAAATCAAGACTCTTGAAAGCTTGGGCATAGTTGAATGCCTTGTCCATGGGATTGCCCATGGAGGAGTGCTGATGGAGAATCCTGAGATTCAACTGGTTCGGCCACCAGTCACGGTTTGACGTGCCGATGCCCGGAACGGGGTTTTTAGATGCGCCGGTTACCGGGCATCTGCTTTCTTCATTGGACATGTTAACCTCCTTGATTAGCGGGTTGTGGATATAAAATATTACATGATAATTATTATCAATTAACGGCAAAAAAATATATTACACTTTTTCTGCCATGCAATTACTGCAAATGCCGAAAAAGTCCAACCGGTGATTCAGAATTTTGAAATCGGTCTCTTCTGCAACTTCTTTTTTCATACTGTCCAGACTGTCAAGATCCGGATCAACGATTTTTTTGCACCTGATGCAAATGACGTGCGGATGGGGAAATGGCTTGTTTCCGTCGTACCTGTTGCTCCCATCCGGGAATCCCAGTTCAAGAACTTCACCAAGTGATTTAATTAATACAATATTTCTGTATACAGTGGCAAGGCTCATTGTGGGAAAATCCTGCCTGATCTGCTCATGGATCTCTTCAACACTGGGATGACCCAGGCTTTCGGCAAGAATTCTGACGATAGCCATGCGCTGGGGGGTTATTTTGTGACCATTATCCCTTAACTTGCCGATAATGGTTTCAAATCTTGTATTCCGGTCAGACAATATATAGATTCCTATTAAATGATAATTATTCTCATTTAACATTTGTTATTGTTTTGGTCAATGCTTTTTTCGAAACATATTTTTGTTTTGCTATGAAACAGGATTCCTGGTTATCAGAGATAACCGTAAATCCAAGCAGATCTTTACAAAGAGGTAAAAAATATGTTTTTATAACTCATATTCTGCTAAAATATGAGTTATAAAAAAGAGGTTTATACATCATGGCTGTTAAAAAATGGAACTGGCAATTAAAAGACTGGCCGAATTTTTCTTATGATAAAGACCGGTTAGAGGCTTTGGAAGCGGAATATATGAAAACATCCGGTGTCTCTTTAGGAGTAATGAAATCTTTGCCGGAGAAGGAGCGCTCAAAATTATCGGTTGAACTGATCTGTGATGAAGCGCTTAAGACTTCGGAGATCGAGGGTGAGATATTAAACAGGGATAGCGTCCGTTCGTCTATAATCCATGAGTTCGGCTTAGGCAACGAATATAAACAGACCGGCATAAAACCTGAAGAACAGGGCATAGCTATGATGATGAGAGTGCTGTACTCAGAATTCAAGACCCCTTTAACCCATGAAATGCTTTACAATTGGCATGAAAAATTGATGTTTGGCCGTTACAAAGTCAAAGCAGGCGGGTATCGAACACATATGGATGAAATGAGGGTTGTCTCAGGCCGCTTTGATAAACCGAAAATTCATTTTGTAGCCCCGCCGTCTAAAGATGTTCCAAAAGAGATGGATACGTTTATAGACTGGTTCAACAATACACACCCACGGGGAGAAAATGCCCTGCCCCCATTAACAAGGGCCGGGATAACCCACCTTTATTTTTTAAGTATTCACCCGTTTGAAGATGGCAACGGGCGGATCAGCCGGGCTCTGGTTTTAAAAGCATTATCCCAGGATATCCAAGCCCCGGTTTTAACAGCCATATCTTCCTCTATCAATGCCGCAAGAAGAAAGTATTATGAACTTTTAGGGATACAAAGCAGAGGTAATGAAATAACAGATTATCTTGAGGCCTTTGGCAAGACTATTTTTGAGTCCCAGGAATTAACGGTTAAGAAATTAGAGTTCATCATACAGAAAACCCGGTTTTTTGACGCATTCAGGGGAAAGATGAATCCACGCCAGGAAAAAGTTGTTTTAAGAATTTTTAAAGAGGGCTTAAAGGGGTTTGACGGAGGATTTAGTGTTAAAAACTATATTGCCGTTACAAAAGCGTCAAGGGCAACTGCCACAAGGGATTTAAAAGACCTTGTGGATAAAGGTGCTTTCAATAAAACGGGGCAGTTGAAAAGCACCCGGTATGAACTGAACTTGTCCCCTTTTCAGAATTTTATTGAGTGACATCACCCCCCAATGCCCTGGCAAATGCCTCTTTTATCCATTCCCCGGCCCTGCCGAAAACCCGGGCTTTTCTCCAGATAAGGTAGATACCGCTGTTCAGCGGGTGATCACCGAATATCACCGGCAGCTTTACGAGGCGCCCGTGTTTCAAATCATCCATTACAAGGTACTCTGCAATTCCTCCCCAGCCGTATCCTTTTACGGCAAGTTCCCTTATGACCCTGCTGTCTTCTATCTGCCAGCTGCGTTTTCCAAAGAGAAAGGATTCTGCTTCACGTTCGCCTCTCCTGCTGACGGGAACAAGCTGGAGGTGGGATTCAAGATCCCTGCGCCGCACCACAGGAAGGGCGGAAAGGGGATGGGAAGGGGATGCCACAACAACGAAGTTCAGCTCTCCGACATTACGCCAGTCACATTTTTCAGAGGGCTGGAAAACCGGGACCTCAATGCCGAGGTCGGCACGGCCCGTTTCCACCATGGCGCTTATGTCCCCCAGGGTACCCGTAAAAAATTCAAGTTCCGTTTCAGGAAACCGCTCCTGAAATTGTCCGAGCACCTTTGCCAGCAGCGCCGGTGGAATCAATTCATCTGCAGCCAGTTTAAACCGGGGTTCGATGCCGCTGCAAAACACCCGGGCCCGGTCCTCAAGCGCCTTGCAGAGCGAAAGAACCTGGCGGGAGTCCCGGAGAAGGGTCTCTCCCTCAGGGCTCAGGACCGGGAACTTTCCGCTCCGGTCAAAAAGGGAGAGCCCGAGATCAACCTCCAGGTTGCTAATTGACGTGCTGACACGGCTTTGGGCCTTTCCCATACGGCGGGCCGCTTCGGAAAACGACCCTGCATCTGCAGCCGCCACAAATGCCTTAAGATTTTCAAGTGATACACCCAACGCAACCTCCTTTAAATTTCATCCATCCGATTATCGGATAATATCAAACTTTATCCCATCCGGAAAATGAAATATAAAGGGGTGTTGAATCGGTCCGGCCCATGGCCGGGCCGGGATTTTGTCTGAATAGTAAAAAAGAAAGGTCGTTTACCGGAATGCGTTCGAATTTTGACAGGCTGCGCCATACAATACTCTTTGAGGTACTTCTGCTTGCCATCTGTATACCGCTGTTTTCATGGGTGTTTGACAAACCCGCACATCAGATCGGTCTGCTGAGCATACTGCTCAGCCTGGCGGCAATGTCCTGGAATTATATTTACAACCTGATGTTTGATCACGGGTTGAGGTATCTGGGAAAACAACTATACCCGCGGTCGTTTCCCCTCCGCATTTTTCATGCGGTATTGTTTGAACTGGGACTCCTCTTCGTGTCCATACCGGCTGTGATGTACTTTATGGATTTCAGCTTTCTGCAGGCCCTGACCCTGGATCTTGCCTTTGTCATCCTGACGCCGGTTTTCACCGTTTTTTATAATTATTTTTATGACATGGTGTTTCCGGTA
>JAKSAX010000088.1 GCA_022361395.1 Desulfobacterales bacterium
TTCATGGGGCAGCTGGAACCTAATTTGCAGCTCCCGGAGTGTGCCGTAAGGGGAAATCAAGGATGAAAAAAGGGAAACAAGATGTTTTTTGATGATCTTAAGCCAAACGAGATAGATAAATACGGGGTTGGTGTGACAGCGGGAAAGGGCAGGTATCATTTTATGGCATCCCTGGCAGAAGCGGGTCAGGTCAGGCAGCTTTGTCTGTCGCGGTATAAGGAGTTAAACGGGCTCTCAGGCAAGCCCGTGACCTGGTTTGACAGTGAGTCCCGTGCGGTTCAGGTGTTTCGCAATAACAAAAAGGCCTGCCACAAGTGTCTCCGCACCATTGAAACCATTGAGCTGGATCTCTTCGAAAACCGCTGAGCGTTACCCAGCCGGATCCGTCTTTTTTTCATTACTGATCTCTTTTATCATTTCGTTCCCAGGCTTGCTATTTGGGTCGGCTTGTGGCATCTAATAGTGTTTACTTAAGTCAAAAATTGATGCTTTGGAAAGGAATCGGTATAATGGAGGAACGGTACAACCCCTCAGCGGTTGAGCCTAAATGGCAGGAATATTGGAATAAGAATCAGCTTTTCAAGGTTGATGAAGACCCGTCCCGGGAGAAATACTATCTTCTGGAAATGTTTCCCTATCCGTCGGGAAAAATTCATATCGGTCATGTGCGCAACTATACTATCGGCGATGTAGTTGTCCGTTATAAAAGGATGAAGGGGTTTAATGTTATTCACCCCATGGGATGGGACGCCTTTGGTATGCCGGCTGAAAATGCCGCCATAGACAACAATACCCATCCGGCTGCCTGGACCTATGACAATATCCGGGCCATGCGGGCACAGCTCAAAAAAATGGGCTTTTCCTATGACTGGGACCGGGAAATTGCCACCTGCAGGCCTGAGTACTACCGCTGGGAACAATGGTTGTTCCTGAAGATGCTGGAAAAGGGGATGGCCTACCGGAAGGAGTCCTATGTAAACTGGTGTGAGAAATGCCAGACGGTTCTGGCCAACGAGCAGGTGGAGCAGGACAAATGCTGGCGTTGTTCCCAGGTGGTTCAGCAGAAAAAGCTTTGGCAGTGGTTCTTTAAAATCACGGATTATGCCGAAGACCTTCTCGTCCATTGTGATAAATTGCCCGGGTGGCCTGACAAGGTCACGGTGATGCAGAAAAACTGGATCGGAAAAAGTGTCGGGGCTGAGTTGAAATTTGCCATAGACGGCAAGGATGAAACCCTGGATGTGTTTACCACCCGTCCGGATACGATTTTCGGTGCCACCTTCATGTGTTTGGCGCCTGAGCATCCCCTTGTGGAAAGCCTGTCCGGGGGAACGGATCAGGAGGCTAAAGTGGCTGCCTTTGTGGATAAGGTGTCCAAGCAGGAGCGGTCTGCCGACGGTATTGAAAAATATGAAAAAGAGGGGGTATTCACCGGAGCTTACTGCATCAACCCGGCCACCGGCAATAAGATCCCCATCTATACGGCCAATTTTGTTCTGATGGGATACGGTACCGGAGCCATTATGTCCGTTCCTGCCGGTGACCAGCGGGATTTTGATTTTGCCAGGAAATACGGGCTGGATATCCGTGTGGTGGTTCAGCCTGAAGGGGAGCCCCTTGATCCCGAAACCATGACCGAAGCCTTTGCAGGCCGGGGAACCATGGTCAACTCCGGCCGGTTTGACGGCATGGACAGCAAAGAGGCAATTGAAGTGATGACCGACTGGCTGGATAAGGAAGGTCACGGCAAAAAAGCGGTCTCCTACCGGCTGAGGGACTGGGGTATTTCCCGCCAAAGATACTGGGGAACGCCCATTCCCGTGATCCACTGCCCGGCTTGCGGTGTGGTGCCCGTGCCTGAAACAGACCTGCCCATTGCACTGCCGGAAGATGCCAACCTGCTGGAAAAGGGCGGTTCTCCGCTGCCTACCCTGGATTACTTTGCCAAAACCACCTGCCCTGCCTGCGGCAGGGAGGATGCACGGCGGGACACGGATACCATGGATACCTTTGTGGAATCATCCTGGTACTACCTGAGATACTGCTCTCCGAGATTTGACCAGGGCATGTTTGACCCGGAGGCTGTCAAGTACTGGGCGCCTGTGGACCAGTACATCGGCGGTGTTGAGCACGCTGTTCTGCACCTGCTTTACTCCAGGTATTTTATGCGGGTGCTGAATACCCTCGGGTTTATTGACTTTAAAGAGCCTTTTACCCGCCTGCTTACCCAGGGGATGGTCTGCAAGGAGACCATGACCTGCCCCGAACACGGATTCCTCTTTCCCGAGCAGGCGGAGCGTGACGGTGAGACGCTTGCCTGTACCATGTGCGAAAAAGAGGTTGAGGTGGGACGGGTGATCAAAATGTCAAAGTCCAAAAAGAATGTGGTGGACCCCAATGAGCTTCTGGAAAAATACGGAGCTGATGTCACCCGGTTATTCTGTCTGTTTGCAGCGCCACCGGAAAGGGATCTTGAATGGAGTGAGGACGGGGTAGAGGGAAGTAACCGTTTTGTTAACAGGGTGTGGCGTCTGGCTATCGCCTGTATGGAAAGTATATCCGGGGTTTCTCCCTATTCAGGGGCGGCAGCCGGTTTAACATCCTCTGATGCAAAAGCCCTGTATATAAAGGCCAACCAGACCATTCAGAAGGTGTCCCAGGACATTGACAAAAGTTTTCATTTCAATACTGCCATCTCCGCTGTTATGGAGCTGGTGAATGCCATGTATGGTGTGGACCTGGACAAGGCGGATGATGAACTCAAATCCGTTCTTCTGTTCTGTCTGGAGAGTGTGCTGTTGCTGCTCAGTCCGATTCTTCCTCATTTCTGCGAAGAGTTGTTCGAGAAGATGGGGCACAAGGGATCTGTTCTTGAACAGGCATGGCCTGATTTCAGGGAGGATTCACTGAAGACGGATGAGGTGCTGGTGGTGGTCCAGGTAAACGGAAAACTCCGCTCCAAATTTACCATCGGGGCAGGCGAGGGTGAAGAGGCGATTAAGGCGGTTGCCCTGGCTGATGAAAAAATTATCAAACATGTTCAGGATAAGCCGGTGCGGAAAGTTATCGTGATCCGGAAAAAACAAACCCTTGTAAATATCGTGGTATAAGCTATGAAACAACTATCATGGATTCTAATGGCCGCAGTGATGGCGGTGGTTGCCGGCTGCGGGTACAAGCTGGCCGGTGGCGGTTATCTGAATGAAGATGTGGCCCGGGTGGCTGTGGCTGTGTTTGAAAATAACAGTTCCGAATCCAGGGCCGGTATCAGCTTTACAAATGAGCTGGTAACTGAGATTACCCAGAAATCCGATACAGAGGTGGTGGATCAGTCAAAGACCACCCGTGTGATCACGGGAACGATCAGGTCCATAACCTTTTCCACCCTGTCCAGGTCTTCAACGGAAGACGTGACCGAAAGACAGGTTACGGCTGTGGTGGATGTAAAGCTTTCCGGACCGGACGGAGAGATCCTGTGGTCGGTCAGCGGGTTTAGCGCCAAGGAATCCTATACGGTATCTGATGACACTGTGGATGATGAGGCCAATAAAAGTGATGCGGTTGATACTATTGCGGAAAGGGTTGCAGAGCGCCTGGTAAGTCAGATGCTCAGCAACTTTTAGACAAACAAAGACAGGCGGTATCCCTGCTGTCAGGGATACCGCCTGTCTGTACTAGTCTGGACCGGCTGTGCTAATTTAAGCAGAAACGCGCTTCTTAAGCATTCACGAGCTTGGTGAGTCTTGATATCTTTCTGGAAGCGGTTTTCTTATGAATAATGCCTTTTTTCGCAGCTTTGTGGATGGCGGACTGGGTCTGTCTCATCAGATCTTCGGCATTTTCACCTGATGCTTTGGCTTCACGCAGTTTTTTCTCCAGGGTTTTAAGGGCGGTTTTAGTGGACTTGTTTCTCAGCCGTCTTACCTGACTCTGTTTTGCACGTTTCTTTGCGGATTTATGGTTAGCCAACTTGGTCTAGCTCCTTCGTAATTAGTGAATTAAATTTAAATAAACCATATTTCAAATTCGATAACATATACGGATTGTTGGAATTTGTCAAGGAAAACCTGTGGTAAATTATCTTCATAAGGCAGCGTCCATCTCTGCATTGACCCTGGTATCCAGAGTGCTCGGGGTGATCAGGGACGGATTCATTGCCTATGTTTTCGGGGCCTCAATGGTTTCGGATATCTTTTTTATCATCTTCAGGCCCTTTGATGTACTCCGGAAAATGGTCTCCGACGGTATCCTGAGCATCTCCTTTATACCCGTGTTTTCAGCATACCTGGCAGGGAACCGGAAGGACCAGGCTGTTGCCATGTTCAGTTCGGGCCTGATTCTCATATCGCTTTTTTCCGCAGCGGTTATTTCCTTTGGGATCGTCTTTGCCCCCCTGGTTGTCAATCTGCTTGCACCCGGATATGCCGGGGACACATACGCCCAGGCCCTGGCCGCGCTCCTGCTGAAATTCATGCTCCCCTATCTGTTTACTATTCTCGGTGTTGCCCTGTCCATGGGAGTGCTCAATTCCATGGGGTATTTTTATATTCCGGCAGCCACCCCCATTATTTTAAACCTGGTTATTATCGGCGTGACCCTGTTTCTGGGGGAGTGGTTTGAACCCCGGATTCTTGTGTTGGGAGCAGGGGTGGCTCTGGGGGGAATTTGCCAGCTTTGCCTCCAGGTACCCTCTCTTGCACGATGCGGCATGTTTACACGCCATCGGTTTCAGCTGATTCACCCGGGCATGCTCCGGGCCGGAAAGACGATAGTCCCCGCCATGGTCGGGGCGGCGGCGTTTCAAATCAATATACTGGCGGCCGGGCTGATGGCCACGACCCTGGTTCCCGGAAGCGTCTCCTTCCTTTATTATGCGGAGCGTCTGGTTCAATTTCCTCTGGCCCTTCTTGTCACCTCGGTGTCAACTGTATTTCTTCCCGCTCTATCCGGGAAAGCCGCCACCCGGCGTTTAAATGAGGTTCAACCGGCCTTTGACGCAGCAGTGCGCCTTGTCTTCTTTATGGCCATTCCGGCCATGGCCGGAATTATGGCGTTAAACCGGCCCATTGTGGGGCTCCTGTTCGGCCGGGGAGCTTTTGACAGTGCAGCTGTTGTCCAGACCGGAGACTGTCTCTTTTATCTTGTTTCAGGCCTGTGGGCAGTGGCCGGTACCAGGCTTTTCACTACCCTTCATTATGCCCGGTCAAATATCCGGCTCCCTTTTTTTGCAGGGCTTATGACCATTGGAAGCAACCTTGTTATTGCCGGATTCCTGGTTGGCCCCATGGGGGTCTCCGGCCTTGCCCTTTCAGTTGCCCTGTCATCTGCTCTGGGGTTTGTTTTTCTCGTAACCCGTTCCGGAACAGGCATTGGTCTGGGCCGGTTGGGGGTTTGTGCTTGCAGAGCGCTTTTTATCTCTGGTATAATGGCGGTCCTTGTCCGCTGGTTAGGGGGATTTTGGCTGTCAGGGGGCAGCCTGGTTCAGGGAATTGGTTTATTTGCCACCATTGGTGCCGGAGCCGGGTTTTTCTTTTTCGGGGCCGCCCTTTTGGGAGCCCCTGAAATAAGCGTATTGAAAAAGGTGTTTTTAGGAAAAAATGACCACGGTTGAAAAAATCGGATTTTATCTTGGTATCGGCGTTGTCCTGATCCTGCTGGGAATGATTTTTTTTTCAACCAACGGAATTACGGACTTTCAGGCCCTTAAGCAGAAAGAACACCGCCTCTCTGTCCAGGCGGAAACGGAGGCCAGGGAAAACCGGAAAATGGAAAAAGAGATTAAAAGCCTGAAAAAAGATATTGAATATATCAAGCATCTGGCAAAGCATGAACATGAAATGGCTGAGCCGGATGAGCTGATCTTCAAGGATAAATCCAAAGGAAAGGACACATCGCCATGACCAGGAAATTTGCCAGCATTGAACTTGCCCGGCTGTATGAAACCCAGGGTTACTTTGAGGATGCCCTTTCCATGTACAGGCGCCTGGATGATGACGTGCTCAAGGGGGGGGCCGAGGTCAGGGCCGCGATCAAACGGATTGAACTGAGCCGGCCCGGGCAGGATGAGGATCAGGATGCCCCGGAAGAATTGGCCCGGATCGAACAATCCCTTGCAGAGCTGAGTTTTGAGGGGCTGGAACCGGCCGTAAAAACAACTGCGGCTGATGTGTTGAAAGAGGCTGATGACCAAGACAATCTTTTTGCCTTTGCCCCTGATGAAAACGGCCGGGATGATGAAGCAGGCTCCGAATCAGTCGCTCAACTGCCCCGTGAAAAAAAAATGGCCCGGTTGCTTGAAAAATGGCTGATGCTCATGGTGGTGCAGCGGCGGGTGAATCTGTTCCGGGCGATCAGGGCACGGCTTTGATCGTTGAGAAGAGGCTGCTGCCATGAAGTTAAAGGATGTTAAAGGCTGTATCGTGATCCTGGGTGCCGCACTTTGCCTGGCATTGGGTGTAAATCATGTATCGCCTTCAGGCATTGCCCTGTTCGGGCAGTGGGATAAGGATGCCGGTGTGATTATGGCCGGGTCCCGCAGTGCAGACAAGGTCCGTGCCGCAGAACTCAACAACCCTCTGAAGGTCCTGAGGCTGGTTCAGGAGGGTAATACCGCGCTGGTGGATGTCAGGCGGGCCGATATTTACGACCTGGGCCATATCCCCGGTGCCCTGTCTTTCCCTCTCCATGAGTTTGATACGGTTATTGACCGCTTTAAAAGCCGGTTTGCTCCGGATACGCCCTTGCTGATGTATTGTTCAGGGGTCACCTGTACGGACTCCCATGATTTTGCGGCACGGCTGATCCAAATGGGATACACCGGAGTAACAGTCTATGCCGGGGGATTTACCGAGTGGGAGGAGATGGAATTTGAGGTGGAAACCAGTGACGACTGAAACCAGGCCTCCCGTGGCCCGGACCGTGACAGCCTGGGGGATCCGGCTGATACTTGGCCTTACCTTTGTCTGGGCCAGCTGGCATAAGATACTGGCCCCTGACCAGTTTGCCAGGATCCTGTACGGATACGGGGTTTTTCCGGGTGCCGCCATCAACCTGATGGCCATCGCCGTTCCTTTTGTTGAACTTATAGCAGGCCTCTGCCTTATTTCAGGGCTGTATAAACGGTCAGGCCTTCTCCTGATAAATGCCATGCTGCTGGTCTTTATCCTGATCATTTCCTTTAACCTGATCCGGGGGCACCAGTTTGACTGCGGCTGTTTCTCTTTTGAAGGAAGCCGGGAAACAGCCTCTGCCGTGTGGTTGCTGGTCAGGGATGTCCTGATGCTTGGTGCAGGGCTTTTCCTGTGGAAGTCTTTCAACAGGGCTTCGGAGTCAGGATAGGCATTACCGCATCTTAACCACCCGGAATCCAAGACTGTTTCTTCTTGCAATGGGTTTGTAGTAGGAGCGGTAGGCCGCTCTCTGGTACTTGCTGTTCTGATACCATCCGCCGCCGCGGATGACCCTGTGGTCTCCCTTGGTTTCCAGGGGATCCCTGATATTGTCGACATAGGTACGTGTGATTACCCCGACCCTGCCCTTTAAAATACTTCTCCATTCACAGGCATCCTGCACCCATTCCTGAACGTTTCCCTGCATATCATAAAGCCCCCAGGGGTTCGGTTTTAACAGCTTTACCGGGTGGGGCTTGAAATCCCTGGCCGGTCCTGCCAGCCCGGAATTATAACAATACCATGCCGTATCAATCAGGGCAGGTTCGGGTTCATTGCAGGAAAATGTGGTGACAGGCCCTAAAACCAGTGCCTGGTCCCGCCCGGCCCTGCAGGCATATTCCCACTCCGCCTCAGTGGGCAGCCGGTACTTTTTTGTCCCTTCAAATTTGTTCAGAAATCCGATAAAGGCCACGGCATCATTCCAGGATACGCTGTCCACCGGATAGTTTTTTCCCATTTTATGGGCAGAGGGGTTAGGGGAAACCAGCCTGTTCCACTGACCCTGGGTTACCTCTGTTTCGCCCATGTAAAAGCTTTTTGTGATCGTAACCCTGTGCTGGGTCTCATTCCAGTTCCGTCCTTTTTCCGATTTCGGGCTTCCCATGACAAAGGAACCGGCGGGTATGAGAACAAAGTTCATTCCCAGTTTGTTGGTGAAAATCTCACGGGCGGCGGCCGGTGAGACTGCGGTCAGGACCATAACAACAATGATGAGAACAACGGGCTTTATCTGAACAGGCTTTGGTTTCATAGCGTTATCCTGAGTTTAGGTCAGTGTATGGTTAAGACTCTATCATACTATAATTAAGGGATTCAATAATTTTAGGCCAATTATTTGCCGGCAGGGCCGCGTAACAGCGAGGGCTGTAGCGGTCTGCTATTGGAACCATACTCTCATTATGGGTTGAAAAATAGTGCCCAGATGATATGAAGAGATAGGCGTGTAACTCTTATCACAGGAGCTTGAGGATGAAACAAAAGGCCAAACCCGAATCAAAGATACCCACCACCCGGACAAACACCAATCAGAAGAAAAAAGCCCAGAAGGCAGAGAGCCTTGATACGGAAGGGTCCTTGCTTAAAAAAAATGAATTTACCCTGATTATTGTGGGCGCTCTGGTGGTGACCGTGATTGTATTCTTTTTGTTTTTCCGCACCTCCGGACCTGATCCTGCACCGGGAGCGAGCAGTGTAGCCCAGGAAGATCAGGGACTGGAAAAGAGAATCTCCGCCCTGGAAGTCTCTCTTACACGGCTGGCGTCCTTCTCCCCTGATGCTGATGCAGAGGAGTCTTCTCCCAAGGATCTTGCCGCAATTGAGCAGCGGGTATCCCGTTTAGAAACAGCCGTGACCCTGAAGCTGGACTCCATGATCGAGCGGATGGGGAAACTGGAGAGAAAAATAGGATCTTTAAAAACCGCTTCCAAGGCACCGGGCAAGACCGCACCTGTGGCTAAAACTGCAAAAACCGCTGCCAAGGTTCAGGAGAAAGCCCCGGTTAAAAAGAAAGCCGTCCAGCCGAAAAAGACCACCGCTCCGGCAAAAAAGGCCTCCCTCTTTCACACAGTGAAGAAAGGGGAGACGCTCTGGTCTATTTCCCAGAAGTATAAGACCTCGGTGGCAGCCATAAGAAAGCTGAACAACCTGTCTGCCCAGGATAAAATCTATCCGGGCAACAATATACTTGTCAGATAAGACAGAAGCCGGGTAATCAAGTCAAAGGGACAGGGGCTAAGGCCCTTTTGACTTGTTTGAATGATTTGTTATGCCTTTGCCGCCCGGATAAAGGCCTTTACCTTTTCAACCTCTTTTATGCCGGGTGCCTTTTCAACTCCTGAAGAGGCGTCAACAGCCGCCGGTCCGGTCCGGGACACCGCATCCCCGACATTCTCCGGTGTGAGGCCTCCGGCAAGCATTAAGGGGACACGGGTATTCAGGTCTGATGCCATGCCATAGTCCCAGGCCTCTGCATTCCCGCCGGGCAATATCCCCTTCCCATATTCTGCCAGGCAGAAATCCGCCGCGGGGTATTGCTCCGCCATTGACAGTCCGGGCATCCTGGCTGCAAAAAAGGCTTTGATGACCACAAGGCCCTGGCCGGATAATTTTTCTGCAAGTTCCGGGGATTCACTGCCGTGGAGTTGGGCAGCCTTAAACCCGGTGTTTTCCGCTGTTTCCATAATTTCATCATACCCCGCATCCACAAACACACCGCAGGTCAGAACAGGATCGGGAAGGGCACGGACAATCTCCCTGGCCTGACTGAGAGAGAGATTGCGGGGGCTTTTTTTGAAAAACACCAGGCCGATCATATCTGCGCCTGCACGGACACAGTCCAGGGCATTGTCCACCCGGGTAAGGCCGCATATTTTAACCAGGGGGCGCGTTGATGTAACGGGCTGCCATTTCACTTGCTTCTCAGTCATCTTTTCCGTCTGTTTCTTTTCCGCAGAGGGTGAGAATAAAGGATTCGGGATCTTCAGCCCTGACAATGCTTTCCCCAACCAGGAAGTTGAAAATACTGTTTTCAAGCCCGGCTTCGATGCCGGCGCGTCCGGATATCCCCGAGGCTTCGACGGCAATGATCTCTTCAGGGAATATCTTTGCCACCCGTTTGGCCACGGTGGGGTCTGTTTTAAGGGTGGACAGGTCTCTGTTGTTTATACCCACCACCCTGGCGCCGGCAGTATAGGCCTGTTCAAACTCCCATTCCGAATTGATCTCCACCAGGGGTTCCATGCCGAGTTCACGGGTCAGGTGGGTCAGTTCTGCCTGCTGGGCAGGGGAGAGCAGGGTGGTGATCAGAAGCGGGGCTGACGCCCCTGCTTTTTTGGCCTCATAAACCTGGTATTCGGTAAAGATGAAGTCTTTGCGCAGCACAGGGAGGTCTGTGTTATTGCACACGGTTACAAGATCGTTCAGACTGCCCTTGAAATACCTTGATTCGGTGAGCACTGAAATCGCCCTGGCGCCGCCCTGGGTATATGCCCGGGCATAGGCCTCCACATCCAGGTCCGCCCGGATATCCCCTTTGGAAGGCGAGGCTTTTTTTACCTCGGCTATGATGCCCGGATCAATGGCCGTGCTCCGGGCCATGGCTGCTGAAAAGTCTGCCGGAACAGGGGTATTTTCGGCATCATGCCTTACCGCTGTCAGCGGAATATCAGACCTGGCCCGGCCGATCTCTTCTTTCTTGACATCTGTTACCGCTTTGAGAAATCCCTGCATATTATCCGTTCTCCCGGGTGTAGTCTGCCAGCAGTTCCAGTTTTTCAAGGGCGGCACCTGATTCAATGGATTGCCTGGCAAGTTCAATTCCCTTTTCAATGGTCGGGGCGGCGTCGGCCGCCACAAGGCCCGCACCTGCATTGAGGAGAACAATATCCTGTTTCGGTCCGGTCTCTCCCCTGAGGATGGCCATGGTAATGGCTGCATTCTGTTTGACATCCCCCCCGAGCAGGTCTCCGGGGTCGGCATAGTCTTCAAAGTAGGACAGGGGATCCACGTCATAGGTCTTGATCATTCCGTCGGAAAGTTCGGTGACCCGGGTAAGATCGGTGGTGGTCATCTCGTCCATACCGTCGTGGCCGTGGACTACAAAGGCCTTTTCAACACCGAGCAGCTTCAGGGCCCTGGCAAACATCTCTGTGAGGTCGGGGGAGTAGACCCCCAGGATCTGGCAGGAGGCGGAGGCGGGGTTGGTAAGCGGCCCAAGCATATTGAAGATGCTCCTGATGCCGCAGTCCTGCCTGGCCTTGCCTGCATATTTCATGGAACCGTGGTACATGGGGGCGAACATGAACCCGATACCGATTTCATTGACAGCCTCTTCAACAATTTCCGGATCTGTATCAAGCTTCACGCCGAGCTCCTCCAGCACGTCCGCAGATCCGCACTTGCTGGATATGCTCCGGTTTCCGTGTTTGGCCACTGTAATGCCGGCCCCGGCCACTACAAAGGCCGTGGTGGTGGAAATATTAAAGGAGCCTGAGGCATCACCGCCCGTGCCGCAGGTATCAATGACTTTTTTGGACAGGGCCTGGATGCGGACCGCCTTTCTGCGCATGGCACGGGCTGCGCCGGCCAGCTCTTCAAAGGTCTCCCCTTTGGTGGCAAGTGCCGCCATCATGGCGCCGATCTGGGCTTCGGTGATCGTTCCGGAAAATATATCGGTCAGCATCCCGGCCATCCTGTCCTGGGCAAGGTCCTGACCTGAAATAATGGTGTTCAGGTTGGTGGTAAAGCTCATATCACACTCCTTTGATAAAATTTCGGATCAGCCGTTTGCCGACGGTGGTCATAAAGGATTCAGGATGGAACTGAACCCCCTGGGTGGGGTGTTCTTTGTGCCGCAGCCCCATGATTTCCCCGTCTTCGGTCCTGGCCGTCACCATAAGGCAGCCGGGCAGGTCAGATTCCCGGACTGCCAGGGAATGGTAACGCATGACGGAAAATGGTTTTTTAATACCTGAAAAAATATGCTCCCCATCAGCCGTGACCATTGAGGTTTTGCCGTGCATGATGGATTGGGCGTGGATGATGGTGCCGCCGAAACTCTGGGCAATGGTCTGGTGGCCCAGGCAGACCCCGAGTATGGGGATTTTTCCGGACAGTTCCCGGACCACTGAAAGAGAGATGCCTGCATCTTCCGGCCGTCCCGGTCCCGGTGAGATGATTATGGCGCCGGGGGCCAGGGTTCCAAGTTCTTCTATGGTGATTTTATCATTTCGGAATACCTCCACCTCAACACCGGTGTGCAATACATAGTGGACCAGGTTGAATGTAAAGGAATCATAGTTGTCAATTATAGCGACCTTCATTATCTTACTCCCTCAACTTGTGACAGGGCCAGTCTTAAAGCGGATTCAACGCTTTTGGCCTTGTTCATGCATTCTTCAAGTTCTGTTTCCGGATCTGAATCATGGACAATGCCCGCCCCGGCCTGAACCGTGAGTTTACCCTGCTCCATGACAGCCGTGCGTATGGTTATGGCAAAATCCATGTTCCCCGTAAAGGAAATATATCCGGCTGCCCCGCCATAAACTCCCCTGGGCCTGTTTTCAAGCTCCCCGATAATCTCCATGGCGCGGATTTTAGGGGCGCCGGACAGGGTGCCGGCAGGAAAGGTGGCCTTGAAAAGATCAAAGGCGTTACATTCGGGTTTCAGGTCGCAGGTGATATTGGAAACCAGGTGCATGACATGGGAGTAGCGCTCAATGACCATGGTGTCCGTCACCTGGACTGTGCCTGCTTCGGCCACCCGGCCGAGATCGTTTCTCCCGAGATCGATGAGCATCACATGTTCTGCTTTTTCCTTGTCATCGTTTAGAAGATCGTCAGCCAGTTTCCTGTCCTCCTGCTCCGTGGCTCCCCTTGGTCGGGTGCCGGCAATGGGGCGCAGGCTGGCCACCCGGTTTTCCAGGCGGACCATGGTCTCAGGGGAGGAGCCTGCAATGACCCGGTCTTTGAAGTTCATGAAAAACATGTATGGGGACGGGTTGATATACCTTTGTGCACGGTAGATCAGTAGAGGATCAACCCCGGTCTCACAGGCAAAGGGCTGGGAATAGACTGCCTGAAAAATATCCCCCTCCACGATATGCGCCTTGATCTTTTTCACCCCGTCAATGTATTCCGCAGCCGGTGTCACGGGATGTAGTACCGCAGGCGCCTGAGCCGGGTACTGAGGCGGTGTAAATGGCTGTTTCAGGATATCCACGAGGCGGCCCAGGTCTTTCCTGGCCCGGTCGTACAGGGCGGCAGGGTCCGAATCCGGTGTCAGGTAACAGATGTTCAGACAGGTAAGGGTCTGTTTTACATTGTCAAAAATCACC
Organism: Desulfobacterales bacterium; assembly: GCA_022361395.1. Classification (GTDB taxonomy): domain Bacteria; phylum Desulfobacterota; class Desulfobacteria; order Desulfobacterales; family Desulfobacteraceae; genus Desulfobacter. The sequence goes on from JAKSAX010000088.1 coordinate 13,286, forward strand.
ATCTGTTCAGGTATGATAAAATGGCCGTAAGGGGTGTCGTCGGGCAGGGATACCGGAATCTCTTCAAAAAAGGAGACCACCTCATAGGCAAAATATCCGGTGACGCCGCTCCAGAACCTCGGCAGATCAGGAATATCGGCCGGCTTATACCCCTGGACAATCTTCCGCATCACCCCTAAAGGGTCATTGTGGTGGGGGATTTTCCTGGAATCAGGGTGGCCGGCGTCCCGGCGGGTGGTGATCTCCACATGGGAGTTGAACACCTTGATATGGCCAAAGGCAGATACCCCGAGGAAACTGTACCTGGCCCAGCGTTCCCCGCCTTCCACACTTTCCAGGAGAAAGCACTCTTTATCCTTATTGTAACATTTCTGGAGAATGGACACCGGAGTGTCAGTATCTGCCAGGACCCTGGTTGCCACGGGAATGACATTGGCGGTTCCGGCAAGTTCAACAAAGGTCTCTTTATCAGGCAATCGGTCTAAAATCATTGTGTTGTCCTATGGTTGATCATGGGGATTATTTTATAATAATTATACCAATAAAAAAAGGCTGTCATGGAAAGCGCATGCAGCCTTGCGGCTGCAGCAGCTCAGGAGTTTCGGCTGCTGCAGCATATGGTGTGACGGGTCAGGTGCGGTCAAATATCTGATGCAGCAGCAAAAGCCATATGGGGCTGTGCCACCATCGGGTCCGGTCAGTGCGGTTTTGTGTAAGATATTTTATCATGATGTCCTTTTGCCGATTGTTCTAAACGGCAAATTAAAAGATTTAAGACAGGTTGTCAAGACAAATGTTTCTGTTTGGAGAAACAATGGCGGGTGAAAAAAGCGGGTAAAGCTGGAAAAGTGTCTCGCGAAGCGCCTCCTTGGCTTTTCTCACTTTCAACTTTTCCTGCGTAACACACTTTCCAAGTGAGAATTTAATCAGAATGTGCTAAAAAGATCCAGATTTTTAACCAGAACGGAAAAGAAACTCCCATGCTTTTGATTTTTCCTCCGGTGGGCAAGCCCTGTGAGCCCCCTGCCGGAGTTGCCCTTCTTTCCGCTGCCCTGAAGACCCATGGAATAGACTGCCGGGTCTATGATGCCAATGCGGACGGGCTGCTCTACCTGATAAACTCCGTGACCGGGAAGGACGCAGGCGATTCATGGACGCAGCGGGCCCTGAAACACAGGGAAAACATTATTGCTGATTTAAAAGATCCCAGCTTATATAAAAATGTGGACCGCTACCATCAGCGGGTCTATGACTTGAACCGGCTGCTGACGGTTTCCGTGGATCAGACCCGTTTCAGGATTACCCTGAGTGATTATTCGGACAACCAGCTCTCTTCTGTGGACTCCAAGGCGCTTCTCAAAAGTGCGGACACCCACAGGGAGAACCCGTTTTATCCGTTTTTTGAGGAGAGGGTCAGGCCGCTGGTCTCAGCTTCGGCCAGCCCCTGGGTGGGCATCTCCCTGTGCTATCTTAACCAGGCACTGGTCGGCTTTGCCCTGGCAGGGTGGATACGGGAAAATTTTCCGGATAAAAAACTGGTCATGGGCGGCGGTCTTGTTTCCTCCTGGATGAGCCGGCCTGATTTTAACAATCCCTTTTCTGGCCTCATTGATGTTATGATCCGGGGAGAGGGTGAACAGCCCCTGTTAGAACTGCTCGGGGTTCCGGGCACGACAAAAAAACACTATATCCCGGACTACGGGTTTGCGGCTAACCATAACTATTTGGCGCCCGGCCGTATTCTTCCCTTCAGGGCCTCCATCGGGTGTTATTGGAGCAAGTGCCGGTTCTGCCCGGAAAAGGCGGAGACAAGGCCCTATTCGGCCCAGCGCGCCCATTGCGTGATCAATGACCTTTCGGCCATGGCCGAGGCCCACAGGCCCGATGTGGTCCACCTCATTGATAATGCCGTGACCCCGGCGTTTTTGCGGGCCCTGTCAAAACGTGAATTCCCCTTTAAATGGTACGGGTTTGTCCGGTTTGAAAAGGATTTTACAGATCCGGAATTCTGCCGTGCCTTGAAACGGAGCGGATGTGAAATGCTTAAGCTGGGGCTTGAATCCGGTGACCAGGGGGTTCTTGACCGGATGAACAAGGGAACGGACCTGTCCGTGGTCTCCCTTACCCTTAAAAACCTGAAAGAGGCCGGAATTCTTACCTTTGTCTATCTGTTGTTCGGCACCAGTTTTGAGGATAAACCCGCTGCCAGGCATACACTGGACTATGTAAAAGCCCACCAGGGGAATATCGATTATATGAACCTTGCGGTGTTCAACCTGCCCAAGTTCAGCGAGGATGCAGAAGGGCTCGCCACCCGGGAATTCTATCACGGGGATCTGTCCCTGTACCTGAACTTTGACCATCCGGACGGGTGGGACAGGCGCCATGTAAAATCCTTTTTGGACAAAGAGTTTAAAAAGGAACTGGGGGTGGGGTCCAGGTTCAGGAAAAATCCTGCCTTTTTCTCATCCAACCATGCCATGTTTTTTAACGATCTGGAGACGAGCCAATGATTGCTGAAGTTCTTTCCACAGGAGATGAAGTCCTGCTCGGTGATATCACGGATACCAACAGCAGCTTTTTATGCCGCAGGCTTAAGGAAGCGGGAATTGCCGTGGGCGGGATTACAGCGGTGGGAGATGATGTCAATGTCATCAGCCATGCCATTGAAACCATTGCTGCAAGGGCAGACATCTGCCTGGTCACAGGGGGGCTTGGACCCACCCGGGACGACCTGACGGCCGAGGCCTGTGCGGAGGCGTCCGGCGCACCGCTTGAACGAAACGATGTTGCCCTGGCGTCCATGACCGCCTATTTTGAAAAACGGGGGTGGGGGAAGAACCTCTCCCGGGTAAACGAAAAACAGGCCTGGCTGCCGAAAGGTGCCGGGGTCCTGGAAAATCACAATGGAACTGCCCCGGGATTTGACATAACAATCGGGAACTGCCGTTTTTTTTTCATGCCGGGTGTGCCGTCGGAGATGCGGCTGATGTTTACAGGGCAGGTCAAACCCAGGCTGCTTGAACTCACGGGGGAAACAGGCGAAATAACGGTGGAGCGCCTTATGGTATTCGGCCTGCCCGAATCTGTCGTGGGGGAGAAGTTAGAGGGCTTTTATACCCGGTTTCCGGAATTTTCGCTGGGGTTCCGCGCAAGGTTTCCCATGATAGAGGTGAAACTGGTTGCCCGCCAGGAAGACGGGCCGGATATCAATGCTGCCAAAGACTGGGTGAGTGAGCAACTGGGGCGCAAAGTAATCTCCAGCCGGGGCCTGACCCTGGCCCAGGAAACCGGGCGGCTGCTCACGGAGGCGGGGCAGACCCTCAGCGTGGCCGAATCCTGTACCGGCGGGCTGATCGCCAGCCTGATCACGGATGTGGCAGGGGCTTCGGAGTATTTTCTGTTTTCAGCCACCACCTATGCCAACTCGGCAAAGATGAACATCCTGAAGGTATCCCGGAAAACCCTTGAAGATAACGGCGCGGTTCATGAACTTACTGCACAAGAGATGGCGGAAGGGGCGCGCAAAGCAGGGGGATCGGACTGGGCTGTCTCAACAACCGGTATTGCCGGCCCCACAGGGGGAACAGGTGAAAAGCCCGTGGGAACGGTGTGTATCGGGGTGGCCGGTCCTGACGGGGCCTCTGCACGGCGGTTTGTCCTGGACACGGGAGACCGGGGGCGGAACAAGCTGTTGTTTGCCGCCACAGCACTTGAGATGCTGCGGCGGCAACTGGTGAAATAATACCCGGAATCTAGTGGTCTGTTGCCGTGGCGTTTTCTGCATGGGGTGCTTCTTTTTCAGGTCCCCCTGCCATGGGTTCAATGGCCCTGTCAGGATTCGACTCCACCTTGGTAAGGATCTCCGAGACCTTTGATTCGTCCAGCCACTCAACCCTGCCTGTGCCCACGTCATAAATGGCGCCGATGACCTTAACCTTGCCCGCATTTACAAGATTCCTGGTTGCAGGGCTTTCCATGAACAGGTCATGGATGCCTGTCCACACGTTTTCCTGAATGGCCAGGGGAATGAGATGGCCGGCATCGGCCCCGGGGTTCAGGCTTATGGTCCTTTCCACAGCCGGTGCTATGTTGTCCACCAGTGGGGGAATGTTCCGTTCAAGGGCATGTCCGTTCCCCAGTGCTGCCTGGGTAACGGCTGTAACCGCACCGCACTGGGTGTGGCCCAATACCACCAAAACCGGTGTGTTCACATGGGCAAGCCCGTATTCAATTGACCCGATTTCATCGGTATCGCAGACATTACCGGCAACACGGATAACAAAGGTGTCCATGATACCGGCATCAAAAATCAACTCCACCGGAACTCTGGAGTCGGAGCAGGTAATAACCGTTGCAAAGGCATGGTCACCCTGGTTTTCCTCTCCGGCCTGTTTTATGCGGGCACTGTCCGTATGGGGGAATCGGGATTCGCCTTTGACAAACCGGTCATTGCCCAGTTTTAGGCGGTTGAGGGCCTGGTCAGGACCGGGTTTCTGCGGGGGGGATGAGCAGCCGAGAAGGCCTAGAAAAAAGATTGCCGCCATGACATGTACAAACAGGGTGTTTAGTCTTTTCATCAGTTCTCCTTAATTTTTTTATTGCAGGTTAGGGATTGGACAAATACAAATTCACATTGGCTGCTCACAAAAAACCTTAACACATTGGGCATTTTGCAAAAAGAACGTGAACTAGTTTTTGAGCGATCCCTTAAATATCGATTTAAACCAGTCTAATGCACGGATTTCAAAATCTTTCTGGTCTGCCTCGGCGGTCATCTGATGGGCACCGTTTTTGTGGATGACTTTCTCTTTCGGGGCCTGCATGGCATTGAAAAGGTCGTGTGCATTATTTACCGGAACAACTTCATCCGCATCTCCGTGGAAAATCATGACATGGTGCAGCGCCCTTGCCTTATCCAGAATATTGAAGAGCAGGTTTTTTTTAAAAAATTCCAGCGGCAGGGCAGGGCGGTCCCCGTTGGCGTCAAGGGGGATGTTTTTAATTGACCGGCTGATCACAGGGGCGGCACACAGGACACCGCCCATGGGAGAGAATCCCTTATCCGCCAGGGCCTGCCAGGCATTGATGCAGGTGGCGCCGCCCATGCTGGACCCGAACAGGGCCAGCCGGCCGGAGGTCAGGGATAGCCCGAGCACATGGGAGACGGCCGCAGTATAATCCCGGGTCCGTTTTTCAAGTGAGGTGTCTGCTACAAAATCCCCCTGGCTCTTTCCGCAGCCCCGGTGGTCGAACCTGAAAAAGGCCATGCCGTTTTCAGGCAGCAGGCGGGACAGCACCATCTGTTTGGCTGAGTTCTGGCTGCCTTCCAGTCCGTGGGAGCCCACCACCAGGGGAGGGGCGGGTGCATCAGGCAGGTGAAGGGTTCCCCGGAGGGTCAGGTTGTCTGCGGTAAATTCTGTCTCCACGGTTTTCATCTTGTCTTTATTTTTTTACCCCTGTATAATACTCTGCTTTAAATGTTTAGAATTTCAACGAAAACAAACAACGACGGATAATCAACAAACAAGAGAAAATATATACTAAAATGGCTGTAAAAAAAAGAAAAACCTATGAGCTTGAAGTCATTGATCTCGCCTTTGGCGGCAAGGGGATTGCCAAGCCGGACGGGTTTCCCGTCTTCATTGACCGGTGTGTGCCCGGTGATCTTGCCTTTGTAAAAATAACCCGGAAGAAAAAGTCCTGGGCCGAAGGAAAGCTGATTAAAATCCTGACGCCGTCCCCCCTTCGTGAAGAAGGCCGCTGCCGCTACTGCAGGTTCTGCGGCGGATGCAAATGGCAGCAGCTGCCCTACGAGCGCCAGCTTGAGTACAAAAAGAATCATGTTGCCGAATCCCTGGCCCATATCGGACGGCTCAAGGATATAAGGGTAACGGATGTGATCCCCACCGATCCTGTTTATGAATACCGGAACAAGATGGAGTTTTCCTGTTCCTCCCAACGGTGGCTGATGCCGGATGAACTGGCGGATGAGACCATTAAAAAAGACCTGGGGATAGGCCTTCACGTTCCCGGAACCTTTGACAAGGTCATTGATATCCGCCAGTGCGAGATCATGCCGGCCCAGGGAAATCTCATACTTGAGGACATCCGGACCTTTGTCAAGGCATCCGGGCTCCCTGCCTATCACCTCAGAAGCCATGAGGGGTTCTGGCGGTTTATCATGATGCGCCACTCCGTGGCCCATGACCAGTGGATGGTCAATATCGTTACCCGGGATAAAAATATTGACGTGGTGTCCCGGCTCGGGGCTGAACTGGCTGAAAGATACCCGAATATCCGGTCAATAATGAATAATATCACAGATGCCAAATCCGGGGTCTCCACGGGGAAAGAGGAATTTCTGATCCATGGTGAGGATCATATTATTGAAAAACTGGAAGCGTTTCAGTTCAAAGTATCTGCCAACTCCTTTTTTCAGACCAATACCCGGGCCTGTGAAAAATTATACGCCAAGGTCAGGGAGTATGCCGGCCTCACCGGCTCGGAAACCGTTCTGGACCTGTACTCCGGCACCGGCACCATTCCCGTCTGGCTCTCCGGAGAGGCAAGGCAGGTCTATGGTATTGAGATCGTGCACTCTGCCGTGGTGGATGCCAGGGAAAATGTCCGCCTTAATGGCATAGACAATTGCGAATTTTTTGAAGGCGACATCAAGGACGTGTTCCGCGACGTTCCGGAAAAACCTGATGTGGTGATCATTGATCCCCCCAGGGTGGGCATGCACAAGGATGTGGTTGGCCAGGTACTTGCCCATTCCCCTGAAAGAATCGTCTATGTCTCATGTAATCCGGCCACCCTGGCAAGGGACCTTGAGATGCTGGCCACCCGGTATGCGGTTCTGGAGGTCACCCCGGTGGATATGTTCCCCCATACCTACCATATCGAATCTGTAGCCCTGCTCGTCAGAAAATAGCCTGGAACAATAAAAAAGCGAGAAAAGCATCCCCTGCTTTTCTCGCTTTACCTGCTTTTCAGTCTTTTCCCGGTTCTATCCCATCGAGGTGTGGGGGAGATCCGACAGCGTATCCTTGTCAAGGGGTTCCGCAAATAGGCAGTTGAGGATGATCATGTCATCATCCTTCTCGGATTTCACCCGGTAGGGCAGCTTGTTGAACAGGCGGATCATGCCCTTGTTCTGGGGAGAGGTATAGGCAATCAATCCTTTAATGCCGTTCTCCTCCGCAGCCAGGGCCAGCTTGTCCTGGAGGATTTTGGCTATGCCCATGCCCTGGTATTCCCTGGACACGGAATAGGCCACCTCCGCCATATTAATGATGGTATTTCTGAAGTATTCGCCCACAGCTATGATTTTTTCAAATCCCAGCTCGCCAATGGTGGCCACTATGGTCAGGTCATTCACATAGTCGATCTCGTAGGTGGTTTCTATCTGGTCGTGGACAAAGCTTTTTTTCTCGTGGAAAAACCGGGACACAATGTCTCCCCGGTTCATGGTGTAATAATGTTCCTGGATACTTCTCTCGTCCACCGGCTTGGCTGGCCTGAACGTGATGGGGATGCCGTTGATCTCAACGGTCTGTTCATATTTCAGGGGATATACCCCTTTTATGGCCTGTTTGAATTTGCGCTCACTGTCGATGAGGTCCATCTCTTTGGCCTTGGCAAAGAGTTCATCCCTGAAATCCGGGTGAGCAATGGAAACCAGGGCCATGGCCCTTTCCTGAAGGGTTTTTCCGAACAGGTTCACCACCCCGTATTCCGTGGCCACAAACTGGACATCCCCCCTGGGGACCACGACGGCGGTATTGTCCAGAGAGGGGATGATACGGCTCTGCCGTCCATGATCCGAGGTGGAGGTCATCATGAGAATGGATTTTCCGTTTTCGGACATGGCAGCCCCCCGGGTAAAATCCACGAGCCCGTTGATACCGGTATAATTGTTAAAGGGCAGGGCATCCGCCGCCACCTGGCCTGTGAGGTCAATGGCAATGGCTGTGTTCAGGGAGACCATGCGGTTGTGCCTGCCGATGATTCCCGGGTTGTTGATGTAATCCGACGGGTGGAATTCAATGGAGGGGTTGTCATCAAGGAATTCGTAGAGCAGGTTGGAACCCACGGCGCTTCCGGCAACGAGTTTACCGTCGTTAAACCCCTTTTTCTTGTTGGTGACCACGCCAAGGGAAAAGAGCCGCATGATGGAGTCGGACAGGTATTGGGAATGGATGCCGATATCGTTTTTATCCGCCAGGCAGACCATGGTGGCCTCGTTGGTGACGCCCAGGCTGGTCTGGAGTGTGGAGCCGTCCTCAATAAGCCTTGAGATGTGCTTGGCGATCACGTTGGCCGTTTCAAGTTCCGGAAGGGGTTTTATGGTAAGCAGTTCCTCCTCGTGTTCAACAATATGATCCACGTCATTGACGTGGATGAAGCTCCGGCCCAGCACCCTGGGCATGTTCGGGTTGACCTGGCAGATAACGATATCTGCTGTCTCACAGGCTGCCAGGTTGATATCCACGGACACGCCAAGGCTCATCCACCCGAAATCATCCGGAGGGGAAGCCTGGATCAGGGCCGCATTCAGCGGCATCAGCCCGGATTTGAACAGGTGGGGGATCTGGGACAGGTTTGCAGGGGTGATAAACCGCTGGTTCTTTCGAATGATGTTCGGGGAACCTGATCCCAGGTAGAAGGACCTGATATTAAACTGCTGGGAGTGCGACCTGTTTGCGATCAGGGTTAAAGGTCCGCTTTCAATGCTTAGGAGCCGGACGATTTCAAGATCAGTGAACCTTCCTGAAATGCCGGACAGTTCATTGACCAGGTGCTGGGGTTCACCGCAGGAAGAGCCTATGAAAACCCGCTGTCCCGGTCTGATATTCTGCAGGGCCTCCTGTGCGGAACAGAGTTTGTCCACATAAGAGTCAGCCCAGTACGTTGCTTTAGTCATTATATTTTATCTCCGAAGTTTTTGCTTTACATCATAGTAAAAAAACAGCCGGATTGGAATACAAAAGAGAAAAGGGCATATTAAATTTAACCTGGAAAAAAATTAGAAATATAATTAAATTTATTGAGTTTCCCATCTTTTACTTGAGATTTTTCTTAGATTTTTGTATTTATCGGTTCTGTTATATAGTTTATGAATGATATTCAAAAAATAATGAATTTGAGAAAATAAAGGGTGAATAATGGGCATACAGGAACGTAAACAGAGAGAAAAAGAGAGAAGACGGCAGGAAATCCTCACCGCAGCAAGGGAGGTCTTTTCCGTTAAGGGGTTTAACAGCGCAACCATGGAGGAAATCGCATCCAAGGCCGAGCTGAGCCCGGGAACCCTCTACCTGTACTTTAAAAACAAAGAGGAACTGCATACCTCCCTTTCCATCGATATCCTGGCACATCTCGGATCTGAAATCGAAAAAGTCGTGGACCAGGATATCTCCGTTGAGGAAAAAGTCGGGCGATTTCGTGATGTTTTTATCAATGTTTACGAGTATGACTCCAGTATCCTGATCAATCTGTTCCACCTGCAGTCCGGTGAAACCCTTCACAATCTCTCCGATGAGGTCATGAAGGAGTTGAAAAAATACTCCAGCCGGGCCCACAGAGCCATTATCGCGGTTGTCAAGGAAGGAATAGACAAGGGCGTATTTACCGAAGACCATCCGGTGGCCCTGGCTGATGTCCTCTGGGCCACCTATGCCGGTGTTGTGCTCTGGGTGGACTCAAAGCGCCTGCTCAATGATGAAAAGGATTTTGTAAAACCGACGCTGAAGCTTGCCTTTGATCTTATTATCAAGGGCCTGAAAGCCGAGTAAGCTTATTTACACAGCCTGTGAATGGTTTGGGCATGCCACTCCCCTCTTCCTGAGAAGGTGGGTATGCCCTTTTCTCTCAGGTATTCGGCAATGATGGCAAAGGTGGCTCCCTGGTCTCTCATATTATGGATGATGGATAAGATATCATCTTTGGTGTAATGGGTGCCTGAGGCGTAGCTGGTTGTGGCTTTAGGCTGTTCCCGGCCGTCGTACCGGGGGGCTTCCGCCAGAAATTTTCCCATATTTTCAAAAAAATCAGCAACAGCATTGTTTTTGCGAATGGTTGATTCCATGACCATCTCGTTTATCGTGGCAAGTTTTTCCACCTGTCCGGTCAGGGCTGTGGTGTTGTCCAGAAGGAGTGGGAGGATCTCGCTGAGCTGCTCTGCCATATCCTCCACAGCAGGAGACTGCCGCGGCGGCAGCTGCTGATGTTGTTGATGCTGCGGATGAGCATGGGGGGGCGTTCGCCTGTCACTCAGTATCCGCCGGTCCTGCTGGGGATAATAATGACTTTCCGTGCTCTTTCTCGGGGGGGGCGTCTCTTTTTTGTGGGAACTTCTCAGGTTTCTTAAAAAATCGTTCATGACCATCTCCTATGGGTCTGTTAAAGCGTTGGTGCAGCCTGCCATCTAATGTTGAAACGGTTAGCGAATTTCAGGAATTGAACAAAATTTAGAATATGAAGCATGATAACGTATTCTATTGTCCCAGGTCAAGCCCGGGATATTTCTTATCCGCCGATGTTGAAAATTTGGTTTCGTGTCATATGGTTATGGCAGCTTTGTATAAAAGTACTGAATATCTACCATATCCCGTACGAAAAAGTCAAAGCATTTTGCCTGGGCCGGTCCCCCGGAGTTAAGGCAACAGGCTGTTTACAGCCTTCCGGGGTGTTGTTGTGAACCAACGCCCGGGGCGCTGGTTTTCAGCATCCCGGATAAGTGATAAACATAAGGGGCTTATGTTCTATCTAACAGGTAAACGAGATAAGGGGAGAAAATGAAGTATTTTCCATTGAAGACTGCTGTGCTGTGCCTGATCCTGCCGCCGATACTCTATGCCCTGGCCCTGAACGGGCTGGAGGCCTATTTAAATACCGCTTATGACAGAAAAATATCAAATATCCTGATCGGAGATCCCGGCCCCGCCCTGGAGGGCAGCCAGACCATAGACCGCCTGGTTTCGGAGAATATATCGGATTTTCTGTCCCAGGATTATCTCATTAAAAACGCAGGTGTTGCGATATCCGTGTTTGTCACCACCCATGAAGACAGGGTGATCTATCCTTCATTGTCAGGAACCGGAGAGGGTGGACCGGATAAGACCGAAGCCAGGTCGCCTGAACGTATCGCAAAACTCAATTACGATATTCTGAACCAGGGCCTTGACATCCGTGTTGAGGCGCGCCTTGAACACGGCACCTGGATACCCAACCTGATTTTGCTCTTTCTTCTGGGCATTGCCCTGGCTGTTTTTCTTCCGGTTTACAGGTCTGCCAGCAGGCGGGTGGCCCAGGACAGGGCCCAGGACCGGACCCTGGTAAAAAAACTGAAGGCCATGGGCGCCAAGGATAAGAAGGGAATGGCGCGCCTGAAGAAAGAGAAAAAGACATTGTTCAAAAGGCTGGCCAAACTGGAAATCCGGTATGTTAATCACAGGGAAAAATCCAAAATCAATGAGGAGGAGATGTTTGACGAGATCCTTCTGTTAGAGGAGGAACGGGACAACTATGCCGCGCTCAAGGCTGAAAAAGAGGCGGAAATTGAAAAGCTCCAATCCAGGATACAGAAAATCGAGAGGCGAAAAAGCGGGGGGATCCGGCGAAACGAATTTGATTTCCTGGGAAAACGGTTTGCCGCCGTTTATAAGCAGGTGGATATGAATCGTAAGGCAATTTCAGGTTTTTTAAGCCTTAACGAAGACCAGCAGATTAAAGCCGAGGAAGTCATTCATCTCCTGGACCGCAACCCGGACCAGGTGACCATTAAGCGAAAGGTTTTTTCAGGAAAGAAGCATAAAACCAGTGCGCTTGAAGTCCTGTTTGCCTACAACGGCAGGCTCTACTTTCATACCCTGCCAAACAACCGCGTGGAGATCCTTGTCATCGGCACCAAAAATTCCCAGGCCAGGGATATGGAATTCCTTCAGAGAATGTGATCTTACCTGCATGGCTTTTTACCAGTATCCCCAGTCCTGGTTTACAATGACATAAATTCCCAGCAGCAGGTTGGTTACCCCGTGGGCAAGGATAGGGGAGAAAAGGTTTTTACGCTGGTACAGCAGCAGGGCATACAGCATCCCGGCAAAAATTCCGGGAAGCCACCGGTGATGCTCCAGCCCGAAGGCGATGGATACAAAGATGAAGGAAAACCAGGAAAAACTGCCCAGGGGAATGCGTCTGATATTGTTGTCAATCAGAAACCTTAAGGCAAAGGACCGCCAGAACAGCTCCTCAATCACCGGGACCACCAGTGCGGCCCCGAACAGGCGAAAGCCCGTGGAAAGGATGACATATACGCCCTGTCCGGATTCGTATGGATTGAACCCGGCCGGAGAGCCGATCTGGGGGTATTGCCCTTCCAATCCGATCCAGATAATGAAAACAGCAATCCCCACCATGATAGCATTCATGTCCCAGAACGGACGGATCTCCTCTTTTATCCGGGGCCAGAAATAGAATAAAAGCACCAGCACAGACAATATTTTAGCAGGATAGACCAGAAACCTGGACATATTAAACAGGGGAACCAGATAGGTGAATCCGGCAAAGACGAGAAAGGGAACCACGTAGGGAAGGTAAGCCTGCATCTGGTTCTTTTTTTCTGGGGACTGGGTCATGTTTTTTTCCTAATATCGGAACTGCGGTTTTGGTGTCAAAGGCGCTACACTCACTCTCTAACGGGATATGGCCGGAAGTGTCAAGGGATATTTAGCCGTGTCCTGTTTCCTGGAAACCTGCCGCAGGTGGTTTTGCCCCCTGTATCTGCCTGGTCTGCTGCAGATACAGGGGGGAATCATCAGGATGCCTTTAGGGCCGCTGTTTCCTTTCGATATTCAACAATATCCTGAACCGTCAGCACGGGGAATTGATGCTTTTCCGCAAAGGAGATTGCCTGGGGCAGCCTTGCCATGGTGCCGTCCTCATTGGTCAGCTCGCATAGCACCCCATAGGGCGGCAGGCCTGCCAGGCCCATCAGATCCACGGTGGCTTCCGTATGGCCGGTACGCTCCAGAACCCCGCCCGGCTTTGCCTGGAGCGGGAAAACATGGCCCGGGCGGTTCAGATCCCCGGGAACGGCATCCGGAGCAACGGCTGCCCTCACAGTGGTTACCCTGTCCTTGGCAGAGACCCCGGTGGTAACCCCGGAAGCTGCTTCTATGCTCACGGTAAAGGCAGTCTGATAAGGGCTGGAGTTGTTTTCAACCATGGGCGGCAGCCCAAGTGCCCTTACCTTGTCCCGGGGCAGGCAGAGACAGACGATTCCGCTGCATTCGCGGATCAGCATGGCCATCTGTTCACGGGTCACGGAATGGGCGGGAAAGATCAGGTCTGCCTCATTTTCCCTGTTTTCGTCATCGGCTACCAGGACGCCAAGGTCATGTTGAAGGGCAGTGATACCTGCGTCCACCCGCTGGCGGGCATTACCAAACTGAGTTAAAAGATGCTGATTCATGATAAAACTCCTTATAAAATTAAATTAATACATGAATCAGGGCTGAGGAATAAACAGGCAGGCACGACACACCGCAGCCATGCAGATCCGGCCGGCTGTTTCTCCGGGATGCACAGGACCGCAGCTGTCAATATTACCTTATTCTCTTCCATCCGGACTGTCACCGTCGGCTCTGGCGTCTCACCAGATCTGCTGACCTTTACCGGATTTACCCGGTAAAGCGCTCGCGGGCTCCCCTTCAATACAACCACGGGTTACCGCCGGTGGGGAATTTCACCCCGCCCTGAGAATAAAACACACCAGCGTAATACCCTAAGCATAAGGGGCCTGTCAATGGCATTGCAAAAGGTTTCATCTTTTTTCTAAAATTTTTATGCAACGTTGGGGTAAAGATTTGATTCCAGAGTCTGCAAGAAAATTAATAATACAAATTCCTGATTCTTGCATTTTCCAGGAATCAGGAATTTGACTGAGCTATTTTGCTGATTTGAATTCGATGGCCCCATTTATGTTAATGGTTAACGTAAGATCGCCAGCTGACCCTTGATAAAGAACTTTTACGACTCGCGGGTCTTTCTGAGTCACAGCAAAAATCTCGCTTTTCCCACTGTCCCAGAAGGCATAGGCTTCAGTGCCGGTATAAATCCAATTGGCGATAGGAAAGGCTTGCGAATAGGAGTCAAATTCTCCTTTATTCAGAAGTGGGGGATGTTTTGGTTGCTCTAAAGTGCCAGGTTTAACGAAATAAGTGTCGCGATCTGATTTAGGGTTTGCTGTAACCGACTCTAATTTGGAATCGTTCACAAACTTAGTGATGTGATAAGCCATGATATTTCTCCTTTGGAAGTGCCGAAAATGGCGATTTTAATGAAAAAA
>JAKSAX010000178.1 GCA_022361395.1 Desulfobacterales bacterium
CCATTGCGCTGGCAGATCTGAAAAAATCCCTTGGTGAAGACATTGCACCGGCAGTTCAGGGCGAACTGAACCCTGAGTCCAATTTTGTTCTGGACAAATTCGGCCTGACTGCTCCCGAAGTCGTCACTTCCTATGCCGGCAAAGACGTTTACCTGGTGGATCACTCCGACCTGGCCCAGAGCCCCGACGATCTGGCCGACGCCAACATCCTGGGTATTGTTGACCATCACAAGCTGGGTGACGTATCCACTTCTCAGCCCCTGGAATGCTGGATCTGGCCCGTAGGCTGCACCTGCACCGTTATCGCCTCCATGTACGACTACTTCAACGTGGAAGTACCCAAGGGCATTGCCGGCGCCATGCTCTGCGCCATCCTGTCCGACACCGTCATCTTCAAATCCGCCACCTGCACCGACAAGGACAAAGAAGTCTGCGCCAAACTGGCTGAAATCTGTGGCGAAAGCGATCTGGACGCCCTGGGTATTGAAATGTTCAAGGTAAAGTCTGCTGTTGACGGCACTCCGGTACGTGAACTGGTTCTCCGGGACTACAAAGACTTTGACATGAGCGGCAGCGGCGTTGGCTGCGGCCAGCTGGAACTGGTTGACCTGTCCATCGTTGACGGCATCAAGGCTGACCTGGAAAAGGATATCCGCGACCGGAAGGCTGAAAAAGGCCATCACACCGTTCTGCTCATGCTCACCGACATCATGAAGGAAGGCACTGAGCTGCTGGTTGCCTCTGATGACGAATCCGTTGTTGAAAAAGCATTCGGCGTTGCCCCTGCGGACGGCAAATGCTGGCTGCCCGGCATCATGAGCCGTAAAAAACAGATTATCCCCGATCTGGAAAAAGTATTCGGTTAATAGAATAACCGTCTAAAATATGAAAGGGCCTGGAAAACTCGTTTTCCAGGCCCTTTTTTTTGTAACGGCGTTTAAGCTTTCACAGAATCTGCCTGATTAAATACGGCCTGGATCTTTTCAGACAGCATGGCCACGTCAAAGGGCTTATAAATATAATCATTGCACCCCTTGGCAATCATCTGGCGGATCTCGTCTTCCTTGGAGTATCCGGAACAGACCAGCACCCTGGTATCCGGACTCAGGGCACGGAGCTGCTCATAGGTATCATACCCGTTCATCCCCGGCATGACCATATCAAGGATCACCAGGTCCACGCCAAAGGGCTCTTTTTTCATAATGGAAACGGCCTGGGCACCGCTCTCAGCCACCAGCACCTCATATCCCAGGGTTTCCAGCATCTCCGAGCAGACTTCAATCACCCCTTTTTCGTCATCCACCAGGAGGATCCTGCCCTTTCCGGAAACAATCGGTGTTAATGATTCCTCCCGGCCGGGTTCCTGCGGACCGGCGCAGGTCCTGTCCACCCTGTCATCTGCCACGGGCAGGTAAAAGGTGAGCACACTGCCCCGGCCCGGCCGTGAATCCACTTTAAACGTACCTTTATGGCTTTGAATGATACCATAGGCCGTGGCCAGGCCGAGACCGGTTCCCTGGCCCCGCTCCTTTGTGGTGAAAAAAGGATCGAAAATCCTGGCCATGGTGGCCTTGTCCATGCCGGTTCCCGTGTCTGCCACTGAAATTTTGACATAGGGACCGTCTTTTGACAGGCCGAGCTCTTCCATCTTCCGGCCGGTAACCATCAAATTTTCAGACTGAACCGTAATCTTCCCGCCTTGGGGCATGGCCTGCCAGGCATTGACGTAAAGATTCATCAATACCTGCTTTAGCTGGCCCTCATCCACAATTGTACTCCAGAGGTCTTTCTCAAGACGCTGCTCAATGACAATATCCTTTTTGGTCCGGCCAAACATCTTGGCTGTCATTTTCAGCAGGAAGTTCATATTGAGCCTGCAGGTCTCATTACAGTTTTTCTGGGCAAATCCCAGAAGCTGCCGTGCCATTTCAGCACCGTTGTTTACATACTCGTCTATATTGGTCAGCCGCCTGAATACGTCCGAGTCCTTGTCAAAGCTGCTTTTCACCAGGGAAGCATACCCCTGGATCCCCATGAGGATATTGTTGAAATCATGGGCAATGCCGCCGGCAAGGGTGCCGATGGCTTCCATCTTCTGCGCCTGGCGCAGCTGATCTTCGAGCTGAAGACGTTCGGTCACATCCCTGCCCACGGCATAGACGCCCTGCACCGCCTGTCCCGGGTCATCCCCGGGAAGGGCAGAGGCTTTAAGCTCCATAAAGGCAAAAGCTGAATAGGGATCATACTTGGCCAGATGATCATTGGCTTTTTTAAACCTGAAGTTGATCTCAAAGGTGCCGCTGCGGTTCATCTCCGGCGATACAGCCCCCACAAGGTCACTGGCCCGCTGCCGGTCATCCTCGTGGAGCAGGTCTTCAAAGGGCATGCCCATAAGGACCTGCCTTGGAAATCCCAGCACCCTTTCAAACTGCTGGTTGACAAAGGTAAAGCAGCCTTCGGCATCCAGGGTGAAAATCAGGTCCGGAGAGTTGTTGACCATATATTGATACTGTTTTTCAGAGGCATCGAGACGGGCGGCAAAGGCCTTTTTTTCATCAAGGAGATTTCTCTGGGTCACACCGTTTTTAACGGTTTTAACCAGGTCTGCATATTCAAAGGGTTTTTTCAGATAGTCCCAGGCACCGAGCTTTAAGGCCTTTACGGCAGATTCCACAGAGGCAAACCCGGTCATGATGATCACCAGCACCTCGGCATCCATTCCGAATATCTGCGCCATGGCCTCATACCCGTTCATTCCGGGCATGGAAATATCCAGCAGGACCAGATCAAACCGTTGACGCCGGAAAAGGCGGCAGGCCTCCTCCCCGTCATGAGCCCCGGTGACCTGAAAGCCTTCCCGCGCTAAACAGCGGGAAATATTCTCTACAATACGCTGCTCGTCATCAACAACTAGAATCTGTTCAGGTCTCATCAAGATTTTATCCGTTTGCTCAGCGGCTTCACATCACCTCATACTTTTTCATAGCAGACCAGACCGCAGCGCAGGCAGCGGCCCGCTTCCTCATTGGCGGTTTCCGTTGAAAAGCCGGTTGAAAACCGTTCTTTTCTCTCATCTCTGGATGCGGCAATCTCAAGGATATTTCTGGGTGAGGGAACAACCTGGGTAAGGGACCGGACATCCTGCACCACTGATTTCGGGGTAAGCATTCTCTCCGGATCCTGGAATTCAATACCGTACATGAGATGGTGCATCAGTGTGGCTGCCTTTCTGCCGCCATTAATGGCTGCAACTGCCGAAGCATATTCGGAGATCACGTCCTGGCTTGAGAGCAGGCCCAGTTCCCTGTTTGCATCCGGTTTTTTCTGCAGTTCAACACCTTCCCATGTCATTGGTCCGGCAGCAGGCTCACTGCCGGTGCCGTTGTTTTCATCTACCTCATCATCAGCAACGGGAACAAAGGCCAGCTCGGGAAACCGTCCGGACCCGATGATAAGGGTATCTGTATCAATAACATGTTTCACACCGGTGTCAAGTTCAATATACTCAACTCCGGTCAGCGCTTCGTCTTCTCCTAAAACCTTAGTGATTCCGGTATTGTAAAGAATGGTGGCACCGGCCTCGGCCAGGGCATCAATACCGATTTTATCAAAAGAGGAATCCTCCGGTTTCTTACGGGAAATCACGATTATTTTCCTGGTGCCGGAGGATTTTAAAATCTCCACGGCATCAGGCAGGCGGACACCGCCGCCGGCAATGACAACGGTTTCCCCGTTATCTATTTTTACAGCTGCATCATCCTTGCTTCTCAGCAGATCAATCAGAAGATAGGTGCCGGGAAACACATTGGCTGCCGCTCCCGCCCCTTCGATGGCCAGGCGGGAATCCCATCCGCCGGTGGCGGTGAAAACAGCATCATATCCCTCTTTTAAAAGTCCCGGAATGGTGAAATCCTCACCTGCCTTCTGGTTGTTTTTCAGCGTAACGCCCAGGTCGGCAATACCCTCGACATCCCAGTCCAGTACATCCATGGTCAGCCGCTCCCTGGCAATGGCCTTTCTCAGGATGCCGCCGAATGCGTCACTGGCCTCATAAACCGTCGGCGCATGGCCGAGGCGGGCGGAAAAATATCCGGCGGCAAGCCCTTCCACACCGCCGCCGATCACGGCGATACGCTTATCTGTAGCAGGGGCCTTGTAGGGCTGGATGCGTTTATCCTGATTCATCTCATAATCGCAGACAAAGCGTTTCAGGTGGTTTATACCCACGGACTCATCCTGGATAAGCCGTCTGCAGTCAAACTCGCACAGGGCCGGACAGATCCGTGAAATAACCGTGGGGAAAGGCATTCTTTCCTTGATGACCTGGAGGGATCCGTGATAGTCACCCTCTTTGATCAGGCGGACATACTCCTTGATATCAATGCCCGACGGGCAGGCACGCTGGCAGGGGGTCGTACATTCGTCTTTCGTATATTCCCGCATAATTCTGCGGCTGGCCGAGGTTAACCGGATAATATTTTTAGGGCAGATATTTTCACAGGCACCGCAGCCCGTACACTTTTCAAGATCAACTTTGGGAAGATGATCCTCACCGATGGACAGGGCATCAAACTGGCAGGCGGTCACACAGGTGCCAAGCCCCAGGCAACCGATACGGCAGACCTTCATTCCGCCCATGAGCATGGCTGCGGCCCGGCAGTCCCTGACCCCTTTATATTCGTACATAAGATCTGCATCCTCATTGCCGTAGTGGCATCCGGGGCCTGCAAACTCAGGTTCCTTCTCAGACATGGATACGCCCATGATTTCGGCTATGGCCATGGCCACGTCTTCTCCGGCCGCCACACATGAGTTCACATCCTGCTCCCCTTTGGCAATGGCTTCGGCATTGGGCATACAACCGGGGTAACCGCAGCCGCCGCAGTTGGCGCCCGGCAGGGCATCGTCAATTGCTACGACTGTGGGGTCCTCATATACATAAAATGCCTTTGACGCGATCACCAAGGCTGTACCGATCGCAACTCCCAATCCACCCATCATCAAAATTGATTGCAACATTATATTATGTCCTTCATGGTGTCAGTATTGTCCTACGGTTCAAATTCCCAAAATAATCCACTCCTGTATAGCTCCAAGAATACTGAAATGTCAACCGTATCCGCAAAATTATTTATGGTTCACATTGACAATAATCACCTGATATTGTAGGTACAGGGGCAATGTTCAGGGTAAGTAAGTGAATAGTTATAAATAAACTATGGGGACCAAATCTAAGGCAAAACCTATGGATAAAAATATTATAACGCTAAACGAGAACCAACTTGCATTTGAACCTGGTGAAACCATCCTTGATGTCGCCACCAGGAATAAGATCGATATTCCCACCCTCTGCCATCTGAAACACACCATCCCGACCAATACCTGCCGCGTCTGCCTTGTTGAAGTTGCAGGCCGTGAAGACCTGGTCGAATCCTGTGTGGCAAAGGCTGAGTCCGGCATGGTGATCCAATCCGAATCCCCCAGGGTGGTCGAGGCCCGGAAAGAGATACTTTCCGCAATGCTGGCCACGGGCAATCACAATTGCGCCATCCGTGATTTTGACACGGTTGACTGGACATCCTTTCAGCTGGACGTACTCAAGGCTGACGGGAAAGAGGATCTCTGCCCTGTATGGGGGGATTGCGAACTCCAGGACCTGGCCTACCGCTACCAGGTTAAAACCAAGGGAATGCCTGTCAGCGAGTGCAAGTATGAAACAGAACGGGCCAATCCTTTTATTATAAGGGATTTTTCCAGGTGCATTCTCTGCGGCCGCTGTATCAAGGCCTGCAGGGAGATCCAGGTCAACAACGCCATTGAGTTCGGCTACCACGGCGAGGAGATGAAAATCATTGCCGGAGTTGAAGATGCCCATCTCAAGGATTCGGACTGCGTATTCTGCGGCGAGTGCGTCCAGATCTGCCCGGTGGGAGCGTTAATTCCGGACAGGGAATTCAGGGATGACAGGTTCAAACCCACAAAAGTCACCCGGACCACCTGTTCCTACTGCGGAGTCGGCTGCCAGATGGATGTCTTTGTCCAGGATAATGAGATCGTTAAAATCGACGGTGCGGACAAGGACCTGCCCCCGAACAATGCCAGCCTTTGCGTTAAAGGCAGATACGGTTTTGACTTTGTTGCCTCACCCAACCGCCTGACAACCCCTTTGATCAAAAAGGACGGCAAACAGGTACAGGCAACCTGGGACGAGGCCCTGGATTATGTGGCGGAAAAGTTCCAGGCCATCCAAAAAGAACACGGCGCCGACACCATGGGTCTGCTTACCTCGGCCCGGGTCACCAATGAAGACAACTACATGGCCATGAAGTTCACCCGGGGGGTGTTGAAGACAAACAACATCGACCATTGTGCCCGATTGTGACACAGCTCCACCGTAGCCGGTCTGGCTGCAGCATTCGGAAGCGGCGCAATGACAAACACCATTGCAGACATTGAAGAGTCCGACGTGATCATTGTCACGGGCTCCAACACCACTGAAAACCACCCTGTCCTGTCATCCTTCATGAAACGGGCGGCCCTCCAGGGTAAAAAAATATACCTCATCGATCCCAGGCGGGTGAACCTGGCCAATCATGCGGAAAAATGGCTGCGGCCCCTGCCGGGCATGGACATTGCCTGGATCAACGGCCTGATGAACGTGATCATCACCGAAGGGCTCCAGGATCAGAAGTTCATTGACGAGCGGTGCGAAAACTTTGAAGCCACCAAGGCTGTAATCCGGAAGTACACGCCGGAATACGTGGAAGAGCTCACCGGCATCCCGGCAGATGACCTGCGCCAGGTGGCAAGGGATTTTGCCAATGCAGATGCGGCCACGCTTTGCTACTGCATGGGCATCACCCAGCACACAAGCGGGACGGACAATGTAAAATCCCTGGCCAACCTCTCCATGCTCTGCGGCCATCTGGGCAAGCGCGGCGGCGGGGTAAACCCCCTGCGCGGCCAGAACAACGTCCAGGGAGCCTGCGACATGGGCGGGCTGCCCAACGTGCTCACCGCTTACCAGCCCGTCACCAGCGACGACGCCAGGGAAAATTATGAAAAGGCCTGGCAGGTCACGGGCATGTCCCCCAACCCGGGACTGGTGGCCACGGAGATGTTTAACAAGGCCTATGAGGGGGAGATGAAATCCCTGTTCATCATCGGCGAAAACCCCATGGTCTCCGACCCGGATCTCAACCATGCCAAAAAGGCCCTGGCCAACCTGGAATTCCTGGTGGTCCAGGATATTTTTGAAACCGAAACCACGGCCATGGCCGACGTGGTCTTCCCGGCCTATTGCTGGGCGGAGAAAAACGGGACCTTTACCAATTCCGAACGAAGGGTCCAGCGGGTCCGGCGTGCGGTGGTTCCTCCTGAGGGTCCGAAACGCGACTGGGAGATTCTCTGTGAAATCGCCACCCGCATGGGCTATCCGGTCTCCTATGAGGACAGCCACGAGATCTTCAAAGAGATCGCGGCAGTCACCCCTTCCTACCGGGGCATTACCTGGGAACGGATCGACAAACTGGGTATCCACTGGCCCTGTCCGGACGAGGCACACCCCGGCACCCCGATACTTCATACGGCCCAGTTTACAAGGGGTAAGGGAATGTTCCATGCCATTGAGCATGTACCGCCGGCAGAACTCCCCGACGATAAATACCCGTACATCCTGACCACGGGCCGGGTGCTTTACCATTACCACACCGGCACCATGACCATGCGGACAGACGGGCTGAACATGCTCTCCCCCGAGTGCTTTGTGGAGATCTCCGACGGAGATGCCGTAAAACTGGGCATCAACAACGGAGAGATGGTAAACGTCTGCTCCAGGCGGGGCAGGATAAAGGCCAAACTCCAGGTATCGGACAAGGCAGTGGACGGGACTATTTTTATCCCCTTCCACTTTGCCAAGGCAGCGGCCAATAAACTGACCAACGCGGAGCTTGACCCCACTGCCAAAATCCCTGAGTTCAAGGTCTGCGCCATAAACATTGAGGCGGCCAAGGCCTGAAACCAACTAATTTAATTCAGTAAACCATCCAACGGGCCGCTGCATCTGCAGCGGCCCGTTTTTTGATTCTGCAGGTGTAACTAAGGAGGTGTCATGGAAAAAACGGATAAAAGAGTGGTATTGATCACCGGATGTTCTTCAGGCATCGGCAGGGCCCTGGCACTGGCCCTTCATGAAAAACAATGCAGGGTGGTGGCAACGGCCAGGAACCTTGATTCCATTTCCGGTCTAAAGGATATGGGAATGGCTGCCCACGCCCTTGACGTAATTAATACCGAGCAGTCCGGGGAAGTAATTCATACCATTTTAAAGGAAGAGAAAAGAATCGATATCCTCGTGAACAATGCAGGCTATGCCCTGATCGGCCCCACCATAGAGCTTCCGAAAGAAGAACTTGCCCTCCAGCTTGAGACCAATGTGATTGCCCCGATAACGCTTTCAACCCTTGCCGCCAAATCCATGAAGGAAAAGGGGGCAGGCATGATCGTAAATATCGGCAGTGTATCCGGCATTACCACCACCCCCTTCTCAGGGGCCTATTGCGCCTCAAAAGCCGCCCTTCACGCCCTGTCAGACGCCCTGCGCATGGAGCTTGCCGCCTTCGGCATCCATGTGATGACGGTCCAGCCCGGCGCCATCCGGTCTGATTTCGGAAACGCCGCCGGCAAAACCATTTCCCGGGTATTAAAAAAGGCATCCTGGTACCTTCCCCTGAGATCAGCCATTGAGGCCCGTGCCAATGCCTCCCAGCAGGATGCCACGCCTGCGGATGAGTTTGCACGTGCCCTTGCCGAAAAGATCCTTTCGGATCAGCCTGAGGCGGTTGTAAGGTTAGGTAAAATGAGCATGAAAGTACCCATGATGAAAAAATTTATTCCCACTGCCCTTCTTGACAGAATGCTGAAAAAGAAATTCGGACTGGCGGATAGTAACCTGTAAAGCCAGGTAGCGGATCCGGACAGGCGTCCGGGTGTTCTGAAATCATTATAATCACAGTACCGGCATGGTTTGATTTTCTCAGGTTATCTAGGATGAAAGATAGGCAACCAGGTTATCAGAGGCCTGCTGCAAATGTTCTCTTAATATTTTGACAGCATTCCGGATATTTTTATCCTGACATGCCCGGAGCAGGTCCCAATGCTCTTTTTGTGATTTACCGGAAGCTGACAGGCGGTCAAGATAAATAATCAGGTACCGGGTCACATTGTTATGCAGATTACGGATGGTTTTCAGCATCAAGGGCATTTGGGCGGCCTGGTAGAGGTTTGCATGGAATTCCCAGTTCAACTCTCCCCACTGATCCTTTTCCGTTTCGCTGTCAATGATCTCCAGTACGCTTTTGGCCCGTATGATGTCTGCATTGCCAAGCAGCGGGATCGCCTTCTCAACGGCAGCGGTTTCAAGGGCAATCCTCATGGTGTATATTTCCTCAACTTCAGCACCGGACAGCCCGGATACGATGGCCCCCCGTCTGGGCAATAATGTCACGAGACCTTCGGATTTCAACTCCACCAGGGCTTCACGCAAAGGAATCTTGGATACCCCGAGCTCCTTTGCAAGCTGGTCCTGACGTAATGGCTCATTAGCCTTGTAACGGCCTTTGATGATGGCATTTCGAAGGGTCGAAACAATGAAATCCGGTGTATTGGCTGATATATTTTTAGGGTCCATAGCGTTCAAGTATAATCGTATAACAATACTTGTCAATATGGCCACTCTGGGCGCCCAGGGCTAACGCAAGTAACGATTGTCGATTGCCTGTAGCCCAGATGGATTAGATATCACCCAAGATGACCTTCTCAATATATTTTGGATCCATTGCTGCCTGTGGCAAACCGTGATCTCCAGGCATCGGCAGTGTAAAGGGACATAGCGGCGTAAATGAGCATGCTGTCAGGACAGAAAGGCAGGCTCATTTCCGCTTCCCATAAGCTCAGGACGAGCTGATGGGAATTAGCGGCGTCCCTTTGCGCTGTCGGTGCCGGGTAATGGGTACAAAAAAACTATAAATCTATATGCGATCCTGTCTGGCCGTCCGGGCCATGTCGCCTGATTTCAATCATTGCCTTACCTCCTGAATTCTATGTTGTTGCCTCATTGATCACACCGATACATTCCGCTTCCAGGTTCTTTGAATGGAACAGGCTCAGGATTGACTGAATCCTCTCTGGTTCCGGAGGCATCATGGTATGGTCGTAAGGCAGGTTCAGACCGGCGTATTTGGGCTCACCCAGGGGGTGATAAGGCAAAAGTTCTATTCTGGCCAGGTGTTGAAGGTCTTTGCAGATTTCAGCAACACCATTGATGTTCCCGGGGGTGTCTGTCATCCCTTTGACCAGCGGCAGCCTGATCGTAAATTTTCGCCCTGATGCATTAATATGACGGATATTCTCCAGGATCTTTCCATTGGATACACCGGTATAGGCCTGGTGGAAAAAATCGTCCGAGTGTTTCAAATCGATAAAGATATCGCCGATCAGGTCAAAAATATCCCTGACCTCACCAAAGTCAAAATACCCGCAGGTTTCCACTGCCGTGGGAATGCCCGCTGCAATCAGACGGTCTGCCAGGTGTCTTAAGAGATCCGGCTGGGAAAAGGCTTCACCGCCTGAAAAGGTGACACCGCCACCGGACGCCCTGTAAAAGACCGCATCCCGTTCAATGGTGTCAATGACGTCATCCAATGTCTCTTTTCCTCCCAGGATTTCCCTGGCCCCGTATGGGCAGGCCTGTACACAGTCACCGCAAAGGGTGCAGGCATCCGGGTTCAGCAGGGTCCCCCGGGCTGCTTTTTCAATTGCCTTTGACGGGCAGGCTTCCAGGCAGGCCCAGCATCCCGTACACAGGTTTTGATTCACCATGAGCGTCTTTTCAAAATCCCAGGATTCGGGATTGCTGCACCACCGGCACCTCAGGGGACACCCCTTAAAGAACAGGGTGGTCCGTATACCCTGCCCGTCGTGAAGACTCCACCGCTGAATATTAAAAAACACAGGGCCTTACCCCGGTTAAACCGATTCATAGGAGGTACGCTGGAGAATGGCGTCCTGGACCTCTCTTGACAATGTAACAAAACGGGCGCTGTATCCCGCCACCCTCACAAGAAGATTCCTGTAATCCTCCGGGGTCTCCTGGGCCGCCAGCAACGTTTTCCTGTCAAACACGTTAAACTGGACATGGAAGGCGTCCAGTTCAAAATATCCCCGGATCAGCCCGGCCAGTTTATTCAGATCACCCCGAGTCCTCAGGCTTTCCGGGGACAACTTGATATTAAGCAGGGTTCCGCCGGAATGACGGTCATGGTTGATCCTGGCCGTTGATTTCATGGCAGCGGTAGGACTTGTGACATCTGTTCCGGCATGGGGGGAGCAGCCTTCGGTCAGCTGCTCGGTTGCCTTCCTTCCGCAGGGCGTGGCCCCGATCACCCGGCCTGCCGGAATATAATTGGAAATTCCCATAAAGGCTGAATTAAACCTGGACCCGTAGATATCTGTGCAGGCCTGGATTTTTTCATGATAAAAATTGCTGATTTCAACGGCGAACCGGTCTGCATAGTCGTTGTCATTGCCGAACTTTGCACACTCTTTTGCCCTGGTGTGCAGTATTTCAAATCCCTCCCAGTTGTTTTCCAGGGCCTGGTTCAAGGTGGCAAGGTCGACCAGTTTCCTGTCAAATACCAGGTCGTTGACCGCTGCCAGGGAGTTTACGGCATCGGCAATACCGATACCTGTCAGGACCGGTCCTACATGATATCGTGCCCCGCCCTGGGTGACATCCCGGCCGGATTCCAGACACCCTTCAGTATAGGAAGAAAAATAGGGGCGGGGCGCCAGTTCAGCCTGTACCTGCTGGGCAGTCAATGTGGCGGTCACGGCATGTTTGATCATGAATCCGAGGTGATCAAAAAACTTTTCCTTGAATGTTTCAAAGTCCGTGATGGCGTCAAGGGAACCGCTCTTCAGGCTCATGGATTTCCCTGACAGCCGGTGCACCCCGTTGGTAAATACAAATTCAACGGCCGCGGCAAGGTTGATATTGCAGGCAGACGTCCATTCGCTGACCTTCCTGGAATGGGGCACCACACAGCCGCAGTTGCTCCAGTCCATTGCCTCTTTGGGGGGAAGCCCGGCATTGGCCAGCATCCTGGCGCCGATGCGGTCGTTATGAATGGCCGGAAAACCTGTCCCCTCCTTCACCAGTTCACAGGTCCTGAGCATGAACGCATGGGGGCAGTCCGGATGAATCCGGACACTCAGGCTCGGCTGATGGGTCCCGGTTCTTCCGGCTGCTTCAAGGCACATATAGGAAACCGCATTGGTACCGTCGGTGCCATCTGCTTTTTTTCCGCCGATGGTAAGGTTCTGGAAGGCTGCGTATCCGGCGAAAAAACTGGCCGTATTTTTGGAGACAAACCAGATCCATTCGGAAAGCTTGATCCAGAGGCAGTTCATCAGTTCCTGGGCCTTTTCTTCTGTGATCCGGCCTGCATTGAGATCCCTTTCATAAAGGGGAAACATATACTGGTCAAACCGCCCCAGGTTCAGGGCCACGGAATTTTCAAACAGGGAATTGCCCAGCTGGATTATCCAGACCATTTGGACCGCTTCCCAAAAGTTCCGGGGCGGATTGGCCGGGACGTGGCGGCAGTTTTCTGCAATCTGCGCCAACTCATGTCTGCGCTGCAGGTCTTCCTCCTCAACCATCCGGACTTCAGCTTCCCGGGCATACCTTTCACCCAGGCAGATAATCCCTTTTGCGCATTCGATAACAGCCAGGTAGAAATTCCGTTTGTCAATATCCTCCGGGCGGGTCAGATCAAGGTTCTGAATATTGTTCCGGGCATCCTCCAGGATCCCGTTGATGCCTTTTGGGAGGAGGATATCCTGGTAGTCTGGCGTGATCTCACCCACTGCACACCGCCACTTTGAATCATTGTCGATGATGCCGGTGTCAACTGCAATCCTTGCGGTCTCTTCAGGAACCCTGGCCAGAAACGCCTCCTCCACCGAGCGGCCTTCCCACAGGGGGAGTATGCCGTCCATTAAGGATTTAAGATCTTCGTCTTCAATAAAATAGGGATCCTGGGACCTGGACCGGATGGTTTCGATTTCCTCTTTGATCCATTGCCAGGATATCTCCGGGCTGACACCGGCAGATCTTCTGTGCGCTCCCGAGGATCCCACTATGAGTTCGTGGTCGTAGATAACCGCCGGAACAGTTTCGCAGATTTTTCGAAAGGCCCGCGCCTTTTTAATAATGGCAGGTTGGCCGTGGTTTTCGCCGTAGCTCTCTGTGATTGCCCTGGCCCTTGCGATACAGATATAGGGGGCAGATCCGTTGTAAGCCTTAAGCAGTTCATCAATCCTATCGCTATTGGGAACGGTTTTTTCTCCGGCTTCCTTCCTGACTTGATTCATAGGCCTGTTTCCTGAAAATGATTTTGGTATATTTTTATATATGTATAATCGTATACTATTTGTCAAGACATTTAATTACCTCCAGCAACCAGAGTAATAATTTCAGTATTGAAAACTCAGAGACGATACATCTTTAATAAAGTTCAACTATAGGCTGCATCATTCCGAATTACGTCCGGCACCAGCTGAATTGAATCCTTAAGTTTTTTTAGGGAAATAAGGGACCAGAAACACCAGGCAGGCCACCAGAAAAAAGAGAGCCCCTAAAAAACTTATCATGTCTCCGGCCTTTAAACCGGCCCAGCAGAAAAACAGGGCTGAAACAATAAAAAGCCCCCATCCCCAGAGCTGACATATACGGTCAATATCTTCTCTATTTTTGGGCATATGCTGACCTCTTAGTATTGGTTGAAAATTTAAGTACAGACCCTGGTTTGTGGCCGGGACCGGGAATACCGGCCGGCCCTGATGGTTGTCGCGCAACGTATTGAAAAACCGTTCATCCCGGCCGGTCATTCAGAGGCATCACCACCGGATCCTGATTTGACCGGAATATTGAGACCGGGCTTCGGCTTCCCCCGAAATTTTGGAAGGCATAAGAGGAAGCCTGCCAGTAAAGCTGTCACCGGGGCGACCATGACAAGGCCGATACTCCCCATCAGGACCCGGAATATCTCAGCAGCCACCAGTTTCATGTTAATGATCCGGGTAAAGCTGGTCTCCTGGGAGACGAAAAGCATGAGCATGGTCAGGTAACCGCCGGAGTAAGCCAGAAGAAGCGTAGTGGTCATGGTTCCGATGACTGTCCGGCCGATGGTCAGTCCGGAACGGACCAGCTCTCCCATACCCATATCCGGGCGTTTGGCCTTGATTTCGTCCATGCTGGCACTGATATCCATGGCAATATCCATAGCCGCTCCCGACGCCCCCAGGAGAACGGCTGAATAAAAAATCCCCTGCATGTCCAGGCGGAAATGGCCGGTGAGCACCAGTGTGGAGGCAAAGGGGGCGGTCATACCGCCGAGTTCAAACATACTGCCGAAAAAAGAGGTCAGCCCCAGGGTGACCAGTAAGCCGGACAGTGTTCCGAGAAAAGCGGCCAGTCCCTTCCGGGTTAATCCGGCCACAGAGAAAACGATCACGGCAGAGAGAAGAACCAGCACCCGGAAGCTGAGCAGAAGCGGGGGAGTCCCGCTTAAAAGCCCCGGGAGGAAAAAAAACCAGAGAATAAGTAATACGGCGAGAAAGGAGGCCAGGGCTTTCAGGCCGATAACCCCGGCATAGGCGACCAGAAGAAGGGCAAAAAGCCCGAAGAGGATAAGCTCCCAATTCTGGCGGTAGGTATTTATGGCCTTCGCCCTGGAGATCACCTTCCCGGCCCGGGCCTGGACAGCCACAAGAATATGGTCTCCTTTGACATAGACCTCATCCAGGTCCCATTGCCCCATCATGTGGTTGTCAGCGCTGACCATGGTTCCCTTGAAGGGATCTCCGGTCAGGACCACCTCAAGGAATTGCACACCGAGAGCGGTGAGCCCGGTCCCCTGCAACCTGGTGTTATCAACTGAAATAACGGTTCCGGGAATCTCATAGACGGATCTGTCCGGAGGCTTTTCCTCCTGGCCGGTCCAGAGAAAAAGGCCGCCGACCAAAGTCAGGATAAAAATTGCCCCTGCCATACATTTTGTAGTTTTCTTCATAGAGGCCTTTAAATAAACTGAAAAAACCGGGGGACCTCACTTTCGTGACAGCCCCCCGGTTTACCGGATCTTCCGTTATAAGTAGGGCACCTTAACGTATTTTTTAACAGGACCAACCGTTTCTCCCAGCATGGCTTTGGAAGCAGTGGCCGGAAAATCGGAAAGCTTCACCCCAATAATTTTTGCAAGGGCTTTGGGTATCCCTGTGTTATCCATAAAGCCTGAGAATTCTTCAGCACCCGGCCCCATGGCTGAAAGAGAGACAAGAGAGGCGGTGTGGACGTAACTTGTCCAGTTGAGCCGTGCCCGGTAAGAGACCAGGTGTCCCACAGCGATCATGGTCGGGGAGTAGGCATAGCCATAGGTGGTCTGTTCCGCGGAGGGCAGGGTCTGGTTTTTATCTTCCGTCTCCATTGCCTGTACAAGCATGTCACGTTCTCCGGGGGTCAGGTCGGTAAGCCCGAAGTTCTCCGCCAGATACTCAAGGTAAAGGCCCTGGCGGACGGCTTTGTCCTGGTGTTCTTTGTACAGTTTGGGATAAACACCGGACAATACATCCTCAGTGGAGACTTTAACTTTCAAGAGTTCTGCCAGTTTAAGGAAATACCCTTTGGAGTCCATGCTGATACCCATGGCCATCCCGCCGGTCTCGTGGTCGGCTGCAACAATGATGAGGGTTTCTTTCGGGTGTTTCTTGTAAAAGTCGAAGGCCCTGGCAATGGCATCGTCAAAGGCAAGGGTATCCCAGATGGTGGCGGCAGCATCGTGGCAGTGGGCTGCCCAGTCGATTTTCCCGCCTTCCACCATGAAAAAGAAAGGCTTTTCCTGGGCAGCAAGCACCTCAATCCCCTTATCTGTCAGCTCGGCAAGTGAGGGCATGGCATTGGGGCCGGCCGGGCTGTTTTTCCGGTCTATCTCATACGCCAGGGCGCTATAGGCAAGGGCGGCAAAAACTTTTTCCCCTTTTTTCGGCGTTAATGCACGGAAGGCATCCCGGCTGTTCTCTCCAACAAAAGTGGTATACTTCTTCTCTTGTAATTCAGCCACAAGATCCCGGTCATCTTTTCGTTTGGATTTCAGGCCCTGGGGGTTATCCTTGGCCACAAAATGACGGTAACCGCCGCCTGCATAATATTCGAATCCCGAGTTAACCTGGTCAACGGCTATTTCGTTTTCCATGGAACGGCTCATGTTGTGAGCCGAAAAAGCGGCCGGTGTGGCGTGGCTGATCCGGACGGAAGTGGCAATCCCCACTGCATAGCCTTTTTCCCTGACGGCTTCGGCAATGGTCTTGACATCCCTTCCGTCGGGGAGTTTTGCGATGACAGCATTGGTCGTCTTGTAACCGGTGGCCAGAGCCGTTCCTCCGGCTGCGGAATCGGTGATCAAGGTGTTGTCAGCATGGGTGGTAACCAGGGCGGACTGGGGAAAGCCGTCCATTACCAGCCCGGCATCCGGATTCTGTGTTTCAACCTTGCGGAAGTACTGGGCTGCCTGGCGCTGGGCCGGCCCCATGCCGTCGCCGATGAAATAGAAGACATACTTGGGGGCATCTGCCCCAAAAGCAATACCAGCCACTCCTAAAATGCACCATACAAGAAGACCGGCCAGTACCTTTTTACTCAACAACCTGTGTTTCATACCTTCTTTCTCCAATTTTGATTTGGGTGAATAAAAAGCATGGCCTCCGGCCATGAACCGGAAACCTGCTGTTGAACGAACTCAACTCTTCAAAAGCCATACAGTCCGGAGATAAGCGTATAAAAGTTACAAGCCAATACTTTCTGGGAATCCCTGATAAAAAGGATGAAAAATTGCATTTAACCGTTTTTTCAGATATGATTATTTCCCTGAATTGAACTTCTTATTTCCGGTAATTGGTTCGATTTAAATGACAATGGCCGTCCTTGTTCCCTGCACGGAAGATAAGGACGGCCATTTGTTTCTTTATCTAAGGGGGCGCGTAATAGTTTAGTACACATTCTGTTTGCAAAACACACCAGACTTTAAGGGGTTTTGCAAACAGATTATGTGAAGTTATTGTTGCGCGGTCCCTAAAATGGCGTTAACGCCCTTAGACTATCGGTTTTTTATTGCTTAATCCATCTGGGTACCTGGAATTTATAGTCTTTGTAGGGTTTTGCCGGAGGATCGGTGAAGATGGCAATCATCTCTCCGTTCTGAACCTGGTAATGGGCAATGGGTACGTCCCCGCCCGCTCTCATGACGTGGTTTTCATCCCATTTCCACATACCGGTTTCACCTTTATAGCCGTGTTCGGCAATATAGTTGGAAATCTCTTCATGTTTTTTCTCATCCCCGACAGCCACAACAGCTGCAGCCCAGGCTTTTACACCGCTGTAGGCAGCCCAGGAACCGGCCTGGGGCAGGTGTCCCCAGAGACTGTTAAACTTATCCAGCCAGGCCTGTGCTTCGGGCGTGGGTGCTTCGGGAGTCGGCATGGCTGTCGGAACCTCACCGATAAGGCCGTCAGCCTCTTTACCCATGGTGCCGACAACTTCCCTGGGAACCAGGGAGTATCCGTAACTGAGAATGGAGTTGGTCGGTTTTTTCATAAACTGACGGAAGAATGTGATCACCTCCTGGGCAGAGACGATTTCCACATGGATAATTGCCGGTTTGATCTTACGGATCTTGGTCAACAGGGGGCCCCACTGGTTGGTGCCGTAAGGAACCAGTTCATGCATGGCCACTTTCCAGCCCTGTTTCTTGAAATTATCTCTGAGTGTATCACCGACTTCCGTACCCCAGGCGTCGTCCGCAGTAATAATGACGGCTTTTTTGTTGGGATATTCATAGGGAAGGGCCATGAGAACGTTGAACATGGACTGTCCCTGGTTGATACCGGTATCGGTGAGCTGGAAGATATTGTTGTACTGTTTTCTGTCCTGGTTGTAGACGTCTACGGCTGCCTGGGAACCGTCATCGGCAAAAAAGGGTGCGGTGTACTTGCCATAAGCCCGTACATCCTGGCCCCAGCCGGCCCAGCCCGCATGTACCGAATCCACGTTGAGTTTTCCGCAAAGGTAGTCCGCACCCTGCATAACGCGCTCAGGGGCAAATTCCTGGGTATCAAAGCGAACCGGTTCAAGCTGTTTGCCCAAAAGGCCGCCGGCCTCATTGATCTCGTCAATGGCCATCTTAATACCTTTCCAGTAGTTGTCCCCGGTATCTGTATAGGGTCCTGTCATTGCCAGGGGAACCCCGACTTTAATCCCCTCTCCTGCCCAGGTACTGCCGGCCATCCAAATGGTGCACATAAGACTTAAAACCAACACAAGTGTTTTTTTCATCCTGCCTCCTCAAATTTGGTTGTTATGGGTACGTACGTTATGCTGTTTCTACTACCTTCTTTTTTAATACCTCCTCACCGGCTGAACCTTTGCCGGTTTCGGGTTTACTGCCGAACAGTTTTTCAAACAATCCGATGATGCCGTCCGGCAGTGCCAGGACAAGGATCACGACCATGGCGCCCAGGATAATGGGGCGGTAAGGGCCCAGGGGTGACAGCATCTCATTGATGGCAATGGTGATAAAGGCGCCGATCACAGCACCCGGGAACTTGCCCACACCGCCGATAACCAGGATGACCATGAGGGTGACAAAAAGATCAATACCCAGCATCCTCGTGGACAGCATGCCCACATAATGGGCGTAAAAACCGCCGATCATACCGGTGAGAAATGAGGTCAGCGCAAAAACCATGAGCTTATATTTAAAGGATGAGACCCCTAAACAGGTGGCAAAATCCTCGGCATCCTTAAGTGCCAGAAACGCGGTGCCCCAATGGGATCTGATCACCAGAAAGGTAATGGCCGAGCAGATGACGGCCACAAAGAATATCAGGTAAAAATAAGGAATCGGCGCGGAACTTGAAAAGGTATACCCGAAGATCTCCATAGGGGCGATGGTCAGAATTCCCCTGGATCCGCCGGTGCCGATGGCCCGGCCGATATCCCCTTTAAGCAGGGGCTCCAGTATCATGTGAACCGCAAAGGTAACCAATGCGATGTAAGCCCCCTTAAGTTTAAGGCAGGGCAGACCCACCAATACACCTAAGGCGCCTGCCACACCGCCGGCCAGGAAGACACTGAATATGGGGGCGATGCCGAATTTGGCCGAAATAATGGCCGAAGCATAGGAGCCGATGACGAAAAAGGCCACCTGGCCGAATGAAAAAATCCCTGCAAACCCCATGATCAGATCCCAGCAGGATGCGACCACGGACCAGATCAGGCACATGATCAGGATATGCATGATAAAGTTGGTTGATCCGAAAAACAGGGGCAGGACAGCGACAATCCCCCAGATAACAGCCAGAAGTATTGCGATTTTCTTGTGTTCCATCTTTTTACCCCCATTTTCCCATCAGTCCCTGGGGTCTGACCGCCAGGGTAGTCAATAGTACGGCAAACAATGCCATGAGTGTCCAGGTCATTCCGAACTGCCAGCCCACAAAGGCCTCAAGCATGCCCACGATAAATGCGGCATAAAGCCCGCCCTTGATACTTCCCATACCGCCGAAAGCGGTTATTACCCAGGCCTTGACCAGGATGTCCCAGCCGCCCGCAGGGGTTACAAAGTACTTCTGGGCCAGGAGGATGCCGCCCATGCCCACCATTACCGTTGATATGGCAAAGGTGGCGGCAAATACAAACTCTTTTGGAATACCCACGATCTGGGCGCCGGCCGGATTCTGGGCCACGGCCCTTACCGACATGCCGGTGCGGGTGTTGTTGAGGAACCACCGGAATAAAAGGATACCGCCGATGGACAACACAAAAATGACCACATCCTGATAGGAAAGGATAAAATCTCCGGCTTCAAATGAACCTTCCATAAGCGAGGGAAGACTCTTCATCCTGGCGCCGAACACCACCTGGTAGGAATTGTCCAGAAACAGGGCCAGCCCCAGGGTGATCATCATGACTTTTATCTCCCAGTCATCCCTTTTCCGCAGGGGGGCCACCAGAAGCTTTTCAATAAAAAATCCGAATACCAGGAGGACCGGGGCTGCCAGGCAGAACACCAGCACATAGGAGTTCACCCAGGCAAGGCCGAACAGGAGAAATGCAATATACCCGCCCATACTGTAAAAGGAGCCATAGGCAAAGTTAAAGGCCTTGGACACACCGTAGATCAATGTGAGCCCCACGGCCATGAGGGCATAGACCGATCCGTTGATCATGCCGCTGATGATAACATCGATAATCTCAATAAGCATTCTTTTAGGTCTCCTGTTACATGCCGAGAAAAATTTCTTTTAAATGATCATTGCACAACGCATCTTCCTTGCTTCCCTCAAAGGTGATCCTGCCCTCTTCAAGCACGTAGAGTTTATCGGCAAGCTCGGTGATCTGGGGAATATTCTGCTCCACGACCAGCACTGTCATGCCCTGGTCGTTGATCTCCTTGATGATGCGCGCCACCTCATCCCTTAAATTAGGCTGGAGCCCCAGGGAGGGTTCGTCAATGGCAAGGAACCTGGCGTTTGACATCAGGCCGCGGGCTATGGCCAGCATTCTGGCCTCGCCGCCGCTCATGGTTGAGGCAAACTGTCCCTTTCGGTCGGCAAGTCTCGGAAACAGGGAAAAGACCTTTTCCAGGTTTTCCTTTTCATATACCCTTGCGTTTTTTGAATAGGCACCCAGCTTCAGGTTTTCAAGCACTGTCATTTCCGGAAAAAGCTCCCGGTTTTCGGCAATATAGGTGATCCCCTGGTTGACAAGCTTCTCAGCCCCGAGACCTGCGATATTGGTGCCCTTGTATTCAATGGAACCCGATACCTTTTCAACCAGGCCGCAGATGGCTTTTAAAAAGGTGGATTTACCATGGCCGTTGGGCCCCAGCATCACTACGATCTGGCCTTCTTCCACGGTCAGGGAGACCTCTTTCAGTACGTGAAAATCACCGTAATATGCGTTCATCTCCTTGATATTAATCATTGGCATCCCCCAGATAACATTCAATGACCCTTGGATCCGACGTCACCTCCACCGGATCGCCGCAACAAATCTCGGTTCCGGTCTCAATAATGAGCAGCTTTTCCGTGAGTTCCGTGAGTACCTTCATGAAATGTTCTATAATAATGATGGTTACCCCGAGATCCTGGTTGATCCGCTGGATTAAATCCATGAGTTTCAGAATCTCCTTGGCATTGGATCCGGCCATGGGTTCATCCAGCATGAGGATATCCGGTTTTGTGGACAGGGCCGCACCGATCATGAGCATCTTCTTATCCAGCAGATTGAGCTGGCCGGTCATTTCATCCTGCTTGTCCGCCAGGTTGACGAACTCCAGGATTCTGTCCACATAGTCCTTCTGATATCCGTTTTTTGACCCGAAATAACTGCCCACGCCCATGCTCTGCCTCACATTCAGGCTGGGAAAGGTCTGGGGAATCTGAAAGGTCCGTGAAATACCTAATTTTGCAATTTTGTGGGGCGGAAGGCCTGAGATGTTCCGGTCTTTAAATGAGATGTCACCCTCAAATGAATAAAGACCTGTTATCAGGTTGTACAGGGTTGACTTCCCTGCGCCGTTGGGGCCTGCGATTCCAAATACCTGACCCTCGGCAACAGAAAAGCTTAAATCGTTTACAGCGGTCAATTCACCAAATTTCTTGGTGACGTTCGTGACATTCAGCATACTTATTGGTTCCTTCCTTCGGTGTTGAAGTTGAACTCAATTCTTTACATCACGTAGTATGTAATATGTGATATGTAAGCAAGAGCATTACCATAAGATTTTTTAATTTGCAAGTACTAAAAAAAGTCTTTACATAGTACCTACTATGTGATATTTCGTCTCTACAATCCAAAATAATTATCGGAGGAAACCGCCGTCAAACAGCTAATCCACATACACTTTGATAAATGTACCGGCTGCAGTATCTGTCAGCTCGCCTGCTCATTTGACCTGTTTGGCGGATACAATCCAAGGCTTGCCAGACTGACCATCCTCAGTAAGCAGGAAAAACTCTACCATATGCCACAGGTCTGCAACCAGTGTGAACAGGCATACTGCATGACGGTCTGCCCGGCCAAGGCCATTGACAGAGGTGAAGACGGTGTGGTGACCATTGATCAGAAGCGGTGCATCGGCTGCGGCCTGTGTGCCCGGTACTGCCCCATTGATATGATCCTTTTGGATACTAAGGCAAAGAAAGCCCATAAATGTGAACTGTGCCAGGGGAAGCCGCTCTGCGTTGAGGCATGCCCCACCGGCGCCCTTGAGTTAATCCCTAGCTTAGGAAATTCGGAGAAAATTGATGATTGAGGCATACACACACACCCTTCTCATGATTGATTTATCCCGTGGCGCCATTGAAACCATCCCGGTCCCCGACGAATTAACCCGGGATTTCATAGGCGGCAAGGGGTTTGGTGCAAAGCTCCTCTATGACCGGCTGTCCCCTGGTACATCCCCATATGATCCGGATAATCCCCTCATGTTTATGACAGGACCTTTAACCGGAACCATGGCGCCTGCCATGCGCGGATGCGTGGTGACAAAATCCCCGCTGACAAACACCTTTCTGGACTCTTACTTCGGCGGCAGCTTCTCCCCTGAGATCAAATATGCCGGTTATGACGGCATCATTATAACGGGAAAGGCGGACAAACCGGTTTATATCTGGATTGATGACGACCGGGTTGAGATCAGGGATGCAGGCCGTATCTGGGGCACCGACGCCCTGGACTCCAACGAAGCCATTAAAAAAGAACTTGGGGATGACACCGTTAAAATTGCCGGCATCGGCCAGGCCGGAGAGAATCTGGTCTCCTACGCCCTGATCTGCTGCGAGTTCAACCGGCAGGCCGGCCGGGGCGGCGCAGGCGCTGTCATGGGATCCAAAAACCTGAAGGCCGTTGCCGTCCGGGGCAGCAATCCGGTCGGGGTTCATGACCCCAAAGGGTTTGCCGAGGCCTGCAAAAAGGCGTTCAAAGAGCTGGAAGTCAGCCCTGATGTAGAGGCGTTAAGGGAGGCCGGTACTGCATCGGCAGTGGAATATGCCAATGAAACAGGGCTTCTGCCCCACAGGAACTATAGGAACGGCACCTTTGAAAAGGCGTCTAAACTTGCTGACAAGGGCCAGAGAAAACACCTGTGGATGGGAAGCAACGCCTGCATGGGATGCCCCATCCGCTGCTCAAAAATAGGGGCGGTCAGAACCGGAAAGTACAAGGGGATTGTAACGGATATCGTTGAGTACGAATCCGCAGGTCTCATGGGCGCCAACCTGGATATCTCCGATGTCAGGGCCGTTGCCCACCTGGTAAAACTCTGCGACCGATACGGCATGGATTCCATGTCCACGGGCACTGTGATCGGTTTTGCCATGGAGGCCTGTGAAAAGGGACTTATCCCCTCCCCTGAGGGAATTGAGTTAACATTCGGAAACGTGGCTGCGGCGGAATTTATCATCCATGCCGTTGCCGGACGTGAACAGGGTATCGGCGAACTGCTGGCCAAAGGCGTGAAAGAGGCTGCCGAAGAGATCGGCGGCGAAGCCAGGGACTTTGCCATGCACACCAAAGGCCTTGAATCCCCGGCATGGGGCCCCAGGGGCGTCTCCGGCATGGGCCTTGCCTATATGACAACGGACCGGGGCGGATGTCACCAGCGCGGATTCCCCCTGGCCTATGAACTTGCCGGAGAGTGGGAAGACACCCCCCTGGATCCCCTGGCCCCTGAAAACAAGGCAAAACTTGTGATAAGCCTGCAGAACCATTCCGCAGGCACAGATACCCTGGTTAAATGTGATTTCGGCAGCTTTGGAATCTCCACCGACACATACGCAGAGCTGGTTTCCACAGCCACCGGCCGGAAGACTACCGCCAGGTCCATACTGGAGGCCGGAGAACGGATTTGGAGCCTCACCCGGCTGTTCAACATTGCGCAGGGGCTGGATACCTCACAGGACACACTGCCCAGGCGCTTTATTTCGGAACCGCTGCCTGACGGACCGTCAAAGGGGCACATGATCACCGAGCAGGACATGGCTGTGATGCTGCAGGAATACTACAAGTTGAGGGGTTGGGATGCCAAAGGCGTTCCCACGGCCGACACTTTAAGCAAATTAAATATTGAACCAGATAGTTGAATTATTTTACCCGCGACCTGTTTTCCGGGCCGTGACCAGGACAAGAATTAGGACCAGGATTGAATTTAAGGAGTGGTAAGAATGAAAAAACAATACGATTATATCATTATCGGCGGCG
The DNA here is from genome assembly GCA_022361395.1 of Desulfobacterales bacterium. Lineage (GTDB taxonomy): Bacteria > Desulfobacterota > Desulfobacteria > Desulfobacterales > Desulfobacteraceae > Desulfobacter. Next base: position 24,380 of record JAKSAX010000178.1, read on the forward strand.
GTTCTGCCGGATGTGTTCTTGCAAACCGGCTGAGTAAGGATCCTTCAAACCAGGTACTTGTACTTGAAGCCGGGCGCCCCGACTATATATGGGATGTATTTATTCACATGCCGGCAGGTCTCACTTTCCCTTTGGGAAACAAGTATTATGACTGGTGCTACGAAACAGAGCCCGAACCCCATATGAAAGGCCGCAAGGTCTTCCATGGCCGGGGCAAGGTACTTGGCGGTTCCTCCTCCATCAACGGTATGATTTACATCCGCGGCAATGCCATGGATTATGAGAAATGGGGCAAGGACCCGGGTATGGAAAACTGGGATTACGCCCACAACCTGCCCTATTTCATGAGAGCGGAAAACCGGCTTAAGGGACCGGATGACTACCACGGCACGGACGGCCCGCTGACCCTTGAAACCGGCCCCTGCAAGAATCCCCTGTTCAACGCCTTCCTAAATTCCGCCAAAGATGCCGGATACCCCCTGACCGATGATGTCAACGGCTACCGCCAGGAAGGGTTCGGCGCATTTGACCGGAATATCAGCAGGGGCCGCAGGCTCAGCGCAGCCCGCGCCTATCTGCACCCAGTAATGAAAAAGAGGGATAACCTCGACGTCATCTGCCGTGCATTTACCACCAAGATCCTCTTTGAAGGTAAAAAGGCGGTGGGGGTTGAATTCGTCAAAGGCAAAAAAGGCAAAGCGCCCCAGACCGTCCATGCAGGTGAAATCATCAGCTGCGGCGGCGCCATAAACTCCCCGCACACCCTTCTGCTCTCCGGTGTGGGCAACGCGGAAGAGCTGTCTGCCATGAATATCCCCGTGGTTCATGACCTCCCGGGTGTGGGTGAAAATATGCAGGATCACCTTGAAGTCTACGTACAGTACAAGAGTAAAAAGCCCGTGTCCATGAATCCGGCACTGAAATGGTGGAAAAAGCCCTTTATCGGATACCAGTGGCTTTTCCACAGGGCCGGCGCCGCGTCCACCAACCACTTTGAAGCCGGCGGATTTATCCGCAGCAACCATGATGTGGACTATCCCAACATCCAGTTCCACTTCCTGCCCCTGGCCATCCGCTACGACGGCAGCCAGCCCAGTTCGGAACACGGATACCAGGTCCATGTCGGCCCCATGTACTCCAATGCCATCGGCTCCATTAAGCTCAAATCCACTGATCCCTGGGAACATCCGGCGCTCCGGTTCAACTACCTGTCCACGGACCAGGACAGGAGGGAGTGGGTGGAAGCCATCCGGTGCGCAAGAAAGATTATGAACCAGCCGGCATTTAACGAGTTCAACGGCGGGGAGATCTCTCCGGGTGCCCATATCCAGACAGACGATGATATCCTTCAATGGGTGGCCGAGGATGCGGAAACCGCCCTGCACCCCTCCTGTACCTGTAAGATGGGTACAGATGAGATGGCGGTTGTGGATCCGGATTCCATGAGGGTTCACGGTCTTGAAGGGTTAAGGGTTGTGGATGCCTCGGTCATGCCCTATGTAACCAACGGCAATATTTATGCACCGGTCATGATGCTGGCCGAAAAAGCTGCCGACATGATCCTTGGCAATACCCTGGCACCTCCGTCAACAGCCAAGTTCTACCGTCACAGAAAAGACTAAAACCAGGCATTTCAAGTTTCTGGTTGCAAAAAATCCGGCTGATGTTGTATGACACATCAGCCGGATATTCTATCTTAAGGAGGATACACCATGAAGCTGTCACTCAAAAAGAAGTTCATCATCCCCACCGTCATCCTGATACTCGCCGGTATGGGTATTCTTTCCATACTCTCCTTTGTTCAATCCAAAAATGCGCTGCAGAACAGTATTGTCGGCCAGCTTGAAAACAAGGCAGATGCAACGGCCGTCATGCTTGCCTCCTGGATGGGAGAGCGCCGCCTCAACGTAGAAAGCTGGACCAAGGAAAAGACCTTCCCAACAGCAGTGGACACCTCCTGGGTGGATGCCTATACCCGGAAAAAGGCGTCCAAACGGCTGACCGCCATGAAAAGCGCCTACACCATGTACGAAGATATCTGCCTGGCAGATAAAAACGGAAATGTGGTCTCCTCTTCCGACCCTGCCCTGGTTGACAAGCTGAACGTGGGCGGCAAACCTTTTTTTGAAAAAGCATTCCAGGGAGAATTCACCGCCAGCAGCCTGTTTAAAAGTCCGAAAAGCGGAAAGCCCGCCTTTATTATCGCCGCCCCCATTCTCATGATGGATGAAATTTACGGAATCATCTTTGCCTATACGGATTTTTCCATCTTTGCCAAGGACTTTATCGATCCGGTAAAAATCGGTCAAAACGGATATGCATACGTACTCAATGAGGCCGGGATTGCCGTCACCTACCCCGACCCGGCACAGATCTTCAAACTGGACCGGAGCAAAACACCGGGATGGGCCAGTATGAAAGCGGCCGAAAGTGGTATTATTCAATCCATTGGAGAAGGCACTGAAACCGTTGCCGCCTATAAGCGGATCACAAACCCGGACGGTTATATTTCCGTTGTGGCCATGGAAGATGAAATCCTGGCGCCTGTCACCGCCCTGGGAAAGACCAGCCTGATCTCCACCATTATTATCGTGCTTTGCGCCGCCGTCATCCTCTACCTGATCACAAGAAGTGTGACCGGGCCGGTCAACCAGGTGGTTGAAGGCCTGAAAGACGCCGTGCAGGGAGAGGGAGACCTGACCAAGCGGATTGAGGTCAAAAGCCGTGATGAGATTGGGGAGCTGGCCCATTGGTTCAACGAATTTGTCAAAGCGATCCAATCCGTTATCACAGATGTATCCGCCAATGCAGGCCAGTTGAGCCACGCCTCCCAGGGGCTCACCCGGATCTCCGAAACCATGACCAGCGAAGCCGGCCAGACTGAGGATCAGATGACCCAGGCAGATGCGGCCGGAGAAGACATGCGCCTCAATATGGGGTCTGTTGCCGCAGCCATGGAACAGGCAGCCGCCAACCTGAGCATGGTGGCCTCGGCCTCGGAAGAGATGTCCGCTACGATAAACGAAATAGCAGGCAACACCGAAACAGCCCGGTCAACCACAGACAATGCGGTTCAGCAGGCCGGCCAGACCCTGGAAAAGGTGAACCACCTGGGCACCTCGGCCCAGGAGATCGGCGAGGTGGTCCAGACCATTACCGATATTTCCGACCAGGTGAACCTGCTGGCCCTGAACGCCACAATCGAGGCGGCACGGGCAGGAGAGGCCGGAAAAGGCTTTGCCGTTGTGGCCAATGAAATCAAAGACCTGGCAGGCCAGACCGCAGAGGCGGCCAACAACATCACCGACCGGGTTACAGGGATCCAGGATGCCACACAGGAGACCATCACCCAGATATCCGGCATATCCACCGTGATCAACGGAATCAATGAAATCGTCTCCACCACCGCCGCTGCCATTGAGGAGCAGTCCGTTACCACAAATGAGATTACGACCAATGTGACCCAGGCCACGGAAGGTATTCTTGAGGTGAACCAAAAGGTCAGCCAGACCAGTGTCCATGCCGAAGAGATCGCAGGGGTTATCTCAAAGGTCAGTGATGCCTCCAGGGAAATATCCAGGAGTTCCGGCCAGGTGGATGTCAGTGCCAAAGACCTGCTTGACCTTGCGGAAACCCTGAACCGGCTGGTGGGTAAATTTAAAACAGCATAATAAAAAAGGCACCTGAGTTGAAACTTATATGCACAGGTGCCTTTTTTTAATTCAGGCCTTCCCTACCCTCACTCCCGCTTTATGATCCAAATAAAAAACCGGCTCTCTTAAGCACCATGACAGTGCCGGAATAATGAAAAAGAGATTATTTTTTATCCTTAAGACAAAAATTATAGCAGTTCTCAAAATTCCGTTCCGATTCTAGTTTTAATTTCAGTGGTTGTACAGCAAATAACACGCTATGCTTCAACATCTTGTTAATAAAAGAGGTTATCTCACTCCGTTTTTTTCGGAACATATTTTCGTTATTTGCTATAAAACCTTTTTTTCACAAATTATCAGATATTAATACCAGAGTCGTATTGCAGCCGTTTAAAATTTCTGGTAGCCTGCTTTCGATTTACTGAACCCGTATTGTTTTCCGTTTCCATGATCTGTATTTGATTATGATCCCATAACCTATTATTGGCATTGGGAACATTATTGATGCATTTCAACACCTTACTCACAAAGGGGAGCTAAAAATGAAAAAATTTTTCTTGGCCGCAATCATCGTTTTGTTCAGCGTAGCAATTTGCTCAGCAGATTCAAAAACCATCAGTGCAGCATCAGATCCCTGGCCTCCTTTTGTGGATCCGGATCACCCTAAAAAGGGAATTTCGATTGAAATTGTAACAGCGGCTTATGCCAGCCAGGGGTACACATTAGTGCACAAGATCATGCCCTGGGCCCGTGCCGAAGATGCCGTTAAAAAGGGAAAGGTGGATGTCCTGCCCAATGCCTGGCATACGGATAAAAGAACCGGTTATCTTGCATACAGCAATCCCTACGCCTCAAACGAAGTAAAATTCATTAAACGGAAGGGAGATGCTTTTGAGTATACCGGTATTGACAGTCTTTCCGGGAAGAAAATCGGGATCATGCTCGGTTACGGATACAATGATGATTTCATGAACTCAACAGACTTCAAAAGGGAAGCGGTGAGTGACTTTGTCAAAAATATAAAAAAACTGGTCGGAAACCGGATTGATCTGACCCTTGAAGATGAGATCGTCGGGAAAAATCTGATTTCCAAAAAAGACCCGGCACTTCTGGAAAAGATTGAATTCACGAAAAACTATCTGTCAAGCAATGATCTATACGTTACCTGTGGTCTTGCAAATCCAAGGCACGAAGAAATTATAAGTGCATTTAATAAAGGCCTGGAAGAGATCACATCAAACGGCACCCTGGAAAAAATCCTAAAAAGCTATGGTATAGAATAAGAAGCCGATGCATCCCGGATATTCGGCCGGAGCAGTTCATCCGCCTCCGGCCGAATACCGTTCAGGCTTCGTTAGAACAGACCCAGATCGATAGAATTAGACCAATAAAATCAGACCGGAGACAAATATAACGTCCCCAATTAGAGGAAAACTCAAGCAGACTTCAGCTTAAACCGTATGCGGAGAACCCCATTTTCAAACCCGGTCCCGGTGATGCGGAATTGACCGATTTCCCTTGTGGAGGTGACGTGCTCACCGATACAGGGACAGGCATCATACTCCCCCATGCGGACCACCCTGAAATGGGTTATCTCCTCTTTTCCGGGGACCCGCTCAAGGTTAAACACCTCTTCGGCTTCCTCCCTTGGCATATTTTCTGTGATCACGGGATAATCGGCTTCTATAGCCTGGTTGACATCAGCCTGGATGGCGTCGATCTCCCCGGTAGTCAGCTCCCGGTCAAAATGATAGTCGCATTTTGACTTTTTCGGGTTGATGTGGGCGGAAAAGCAGCGGTCACAGCCGAAGCGGCGGACCATTGCCTGGTTAAGAAGGTGCTCTGCCGAATGCATTGCAGGGTTGTAGGATTTTGACATGAGATTTCTCCGTAGGGTTGAGGTCAGGAAGTCAGGACTTTCATTGTCTGTTTAAAATCCTCAGGCATGGGTGCCTCAAATTGAAACCGGATACCTGAATAGGGATGCCTGAAGCTTAGCCGCCAGGAGTGAAGCATCTGTCTTGGGGCAATGGCAGGTCCTTTACGATGCCTGCGCAATTGGTAGACCCGGTCTCCGTAAAGGGGATACCCCCGGGCATAAAAATGAACCCGGATCTGATGGGTCCGGCCGGTATAAAGGCGAATCTCAAGAAGCGCACCGGTTTTGAACCTCTCTTTAACCCTGAAACCGGTTTTGGCATATTTACCGGTTTCTTCATTCACCGCCATGAGTTTGCGTTTTTTAGGATGCCTGCCGACGGGCAGTTCAATAACACCGCTTCCGGGAACCTCATCCCCTTGAACCAGGGCCAGATACTTTTTTTTCACCCGGCGCTGCTTAAATTCCTTTTGAAGGAAGGCATGGCTTTTAAGGGTTTTGGCCACAAGGATCAGGCCTGAGGTATCCATATCCAGACGATGAACAATACCCGCCCGCACGGGATCCCAGTGCTTTTCCCTGAAACAGGAGCTGTATGACAGCAACCCGTTAACCAGGGTGCCGCTCATGTGTCCGGGGGCAGGATGAACTACCATGCCTGCAGGCTTATCCACTACCAGGATGTGACTGTCCTCATGGATAACGGAGAGCTCCATGGATTCAGGTCCGGGAATAAACGATTCCCTGTTGTCCGGGATTCGGCCGGTAATTGTCTCACCGGCTTTCACTCTGTAACCGGGCCGTTTGGTAATATTGCCCACCCGGATATCTCCATTGGAGATCAGTGTGGCGGCCCGGCTTCTGGAACAGTCCGCAACCCGCTGTGATACCACCAGGTCCAGCCGCAAACCGGCAAGGGAATCGGAAATGATGAATGAAAGGTCCATGGGAAAATAAAAACCGGCAGGCATTGGATGCCTGCCGGTTAAATATTAATTCAGGGGGTAAAATCAGTTGAACAGGTTTTCAATTTCTTGCATCATTGTTTTCTCATCAATATCCTTGGCCATGGAAAGCTCCTGAACCAAAAGGTTCTGGGCAGTATCCAGCAACTTACGCTCGCCAAAGGAGAGGTCTTTTTCCAGCTTTAACTGGAAAAGGTCACGGAACACTTCAGCCACGTCGTAAATGGATCCTGTCTTGATCTTATCCATATACTCTCTGTAACGGCGGTTCCAGGTCTGATTATCGCTGTTCTGGGCCTTTTCCTGCATTACCTTGTATACTTCAGGCACCTCTTTTTCAGGAATTACTTCCCGCAGCCCTACGGATTCCACGTTGGAAGTGGGGATCATGATCACCATACCGTTTTCCACGATTTTCATCATGTAAAAATTCATGGTATCCCCGTTGATTTCCTTGCTCTCAATTGACTCGATGTAGCCGACACCGTGTGCAGGATAGACAGCAAGGTCGCCCTTGGAAAATTCTTTTTTGGTTGAATTGCCGTTTGCCTTAGCCATGGTTTTTTCAGATTGTTCTACCATTGATAGCCCACCTTAATTTGTGTAAAAACAAGTTGCCCATTCTCAGGCAGAGAACCATATTTTCACAACATTGTCAACAAAATAATTCCCGGATAGCTTTATCAAACAAGGTTATTGCTGAATTCATTGACTATTCGTACAAAAAAAATCATGCAAGGTGAGAGTAAAAATGAAATTACGAAAAAAACTGAAAATATCTATTATTCTAAAACCGGAGATTACCGGCGGGAGTTGACCTTGTTCATTGCCTTGACCACCCCGTTTTCAAGGATGGCCAAACAGGCGTCCACTGCTGAATCTATGAGGTCATCAAGCCCCTCTTGCTCATCCGGAGAGAATCTGCCCAGTACATGCCCGGTAACATCCCTGCGGGCCCCGGGATGACCGACCCCCACCCGGACCCGTATACATTCTTTTCTGCCGAAAGCATCAATAATGGAGCGTATTCCATTGTGGCCGCCATGGCCGCGTCCCTGGACAATCTTTATTTTGCCGAACCCAAGATCCATGTCATCGTGAATAACAATAATATCCCCCATATTGATCTTATAATAGGCGGAAAGCTTCTGAATGGGGGGACCGCTGCGGTTCATATAGGCCATGGGCTTGACCAGGAAAAGATCCCGGGACCGTACGCGGGCCTTTGCAAAGGCTGCGTCAAATTTCTGCTTATTCAGCTCTTGGCCAAGGGTTGAGGCCAGGGCGTCAATCACCAGGAACCCAATATTATGGCGGGTCTGGGAATATTCCTTTCCAGGATTTCCCAGACCCGCCAATAATGTAAATTTTGAATCAGACATGCGTCGGATCGGAAGGGGTTATTCAGCTGCGGGCTCTTCTGCAGCTTCGCCTACCTCGGCCAGATCTTCGTCTTCTTCCTCAACTTCAGCTGTATCAGCTGTGGGCGGAACAACAGTGATTACGGTAAAATTCACCTCGTGGGGAATCTCAATGTCATCACCAAGATTGATATCTTCAACATGAACGGCATCACCGATATTGAGTTCTGAAATATCGATAACGATACTATCCGGTGTGTGTTTGGGTTTACACAGGATATCCAGTTCACGACGGATAATCTGAAGCAGGCCGCCTTCCTTAACACCGGCGGATTCCCCTTCGGTCTCAACCGGAATGGTAACCAGAACCTTGGCGTCCATATCGATTTCATGAAAGTCAATGTGCATATACTGCAGACCGAAAGCATCCATCTGAATATCTTTGAGCATCACGGCTTTTTCCTGACCGCCCTCAACCGTCAAATTGAAGAACAGGCCGGTGGTGCCGTTTTCACGGATAATTTTATCAAAAGTGGCGGTCTCAACAGACAGTTTAACAGGTTCGACGTTTGCGCCGTAGACAATGGCAGGAATGGCTTTGGCAGCTCTCAGCTTTCTTGCCGCGCCCTTTCCTTTAGCCTCTCTTACTTTTGCGTTTAATTCAATTAGTTCCAATGTTTTACCCTCCGTATCTGCCCCCCCCTGGGGGCCCTTAAGATAGTGTTAATAATATATGTTTTAAACAAATAAAGAATTGACAGAGTCGCCCCTGTAACTGCGCATAATTGCCTCACCCACAAGTTTGGCAATGGAAAGCGTTTTAATCTTGTCACAGGCCTTGGCTTCCTCGGATAAGGGAACTGTATCTGTTGCAACAAGAGAATTTAAAGACGAGTCCTGGATCCTGCCGATGGCCGGACCCGAAAGCACCGGATGGGTGCAATAGGCATGAACTTCCCTGGCCCCTTTCTCACGGATGACGCCTGCGGCCTCCGTAAGGGTGCCGGCAGTATCCACCATATCATCAATCACAATAGCGGTTTTACCTTCAACATTACCGATAATGGCCATGGCTTTGGCCTGGTTCGGTGCACTCCGGCGTTTATCCACGATAGCCAGGCCGGCATCAAGGCGCTTGGCATATGCCCTTGCCCGTTCAACACCACCGGCATCCGGGGACACAACCACAAGATCCTCACCAAACCTGGTTTTAATATCATCAATAATGATCGGTGCAGCGTAAAGATTATCCACGGGCACATTGAAAAACCCCTGGATCTGTCCGGCATGCAGATCCATGGTAATGACCCTGTCGACACCTGTGGCATCCAGAAGATCTGCAACCAGTTTGGCGCTGATCGGTACCCTGGGGGACACTTTCTTGTCCTGACGGGCATATCCGAAGTACGGGATTACAGCTGTAACCCGGTTGGCAGATGACCGCTTAAAGGCATCAATCAGCAGAAGAAGTTCAACCAGGTTGTCATTGACCGGCTTACATGTGGACTGGATCACATAGATCTCTTTTTTCCGGACGTTTTCATGAATTTCAACCTGGGTTTCCCCATCACTGAAACGGTTGACTTTCAATCTTCCCAATGGTTTTGCAAGATATTCCGATATCCTGTCCGCAAGTACGGGATTGGAATTTCCTGCAAAAATTGACAAGCCATTCATAGGTAAATCTCTTTATTTTCTTTAATATTAAGTTTGGCTGGGGCGAGAGGATTCGAACCTCTGAATGCAGGGATCAAAACCCTGTGTCTTACCGCTTGACGACGCCCCAGTACATTAAACTCAACGCCTGTTTTGTCCGATCCTGGACAAAAACACCTGCTGCTTCCCTCCGGCCCATGCCTCAGACAGACGGTCAAACCCGTCCTCTGCCTGGCCACGATCCGAATAAAGTGCAAAAAGAGATGAGCCGCTTCCGGACATATACACGTTTCTTTTCAGCAACAACGCCATCTCATTTTTTGTTGAGCCTATTTCCGGGTATAACCTGCAGGCCGGATCCTCAAGATCGTTGTGCAGTTCCTCCCTTCCGTTAAGCTCCTGCCCAATTGGCAGCAGATTCGAACCAGTATTCATAATATAATCCGGTTTAAATGTCAATCCGAATTCCAATTTTTTAAAAACTTTCACCGTGGACGCAGCCACCCCGGGACTGCAAAGAACCAGCCAGTATTCCGGTAACTCCCGGCAGGGCCTGAGCTGCTCCCCAATGCCTGAGACATAGGCGGGACCATTGCCGAGAAAAAACGGGACATCCGCACCAAGACCGGCGCCCAACTCATTAAGTGCAGCCGGGGAAAGCGGATTCCCGGCCTTTTCATTCAATGCCAGAAGCACCATGGCGGCATTGGAACTCCCTCCGCCCAGTCCGCCCCCCACAGGTATATTCTTTTGAAGCCTAATCTCCACGCCCTCATAGGGCCTCGGCAAACCACGGGCCTTGCAGGCTGCGGCAAAAAGGGAGGCAGCCCGGCAGACCAGGTTGGTCTTATCTTCAGGCACCCGGGGGTGACCGCAGACCACGCGTATTCCCCTCCCCTGAAATTCCATGGAGATGTAGTCACACAGGTCAATGGGCGCCATGAGGGAGTAGAGTTCATGATATCCGTCCGGCCGTTTACCTGTGACGTGGAGAAACAGATTGATCTTTGCAGGAGAAAGGATCTCCCCCATCAGGCCGTTGCCTCGACATAGGCCATGCGGAGTTCACTAAGCAATGCCTTTGTGAGGTTATCCTCATCATCTGTCAGATTGCCCGTTGTTTTTTCCTGGAGCATGGCAATCATATCAATGCTGTGCTGGGCCATGTCCAGATTAACGGCTTTTTTCCCCGTGGACGGGTCTTCCACTTTGCCCAGCTGAACAAGTCCGGATGAATACAGGGAGAGGATGAAACTTGAAAAATCAATTTTGGGCATGGCCTCACCTGACGGCTCCCCCTTATCATCTCCGTTGTTCATTACAAACCCCTTTCCTTCAGTCATATCGTCCCTCCTCCTGGAAATTTACTCTTCCTCTTTTGATTCCAACCGAATAATAATATCTGCGACCGTGGTACCCTTGCCCTCCTCATGAACAAACAGGGGATTGATATCCAGCTCTTCAATCATGGGAAGATCATCCACCATGGCCTTCAGCGACACGATGTTCTTTTCTATGGCCTCAATATCCGAGGGTGCCTCTCCCCTCAAGCCTTTTAGAATGGGATACCCCTTAATGCTTTTAACCATGCGCCGGGCCACATTCCGCCCCATGGGAGACAGGCGGAAAGCCACATCCTTGTACACTTCCACAAAAATCCCCCCCAGCCCGAACATGACGGCATGACCAAAGACGGGATCCCGGGTCACCCCGAGAATCACCTCTTTACCCCTGGGCGCCATTTTCTGAACCAGCACCCCTTCCAGAGCCGCATCAGGATCGTAAGCCACTGCGTTTTTCATAATTTCCCCAAATGCCTTTTCAACAGAGACCCCATCTTTCAGGCCGACCTGAACCCCTCCGGCATCTGATTTATGAAGGATCTGGGGAGAGACTATTTTCATCACCACCGGATACCCGATACTCCCGGCAATCTCCCTGGCCTCCTCTCCTGTCGTGGCCAGGGCCATGGGGATGGTGTTAAACCCATAGCACTTTAAAATTTCATTCCCGTCAAGTTCCCCCAGAACCGTTCGCCCTTCAGCCATATAAGACCGGATAATCGCCTTGGCCTTATCACGTTCATACTCAAGGGAAAACTGGGGCAGAATCTTCCTGAACAGCCACTTCACACTCTCCCTCAATGCGCCCAGCGACCGGGCCGCGCTTTCAGGGAACTGGTATACGGGCACACGGTTTGCCTGGAGCAGTTTCACCCCGTCAGACACATCAACCACACCCATGAATGCGCACAGAATAGGTTTAATGCTGTTCCTGGCGATACTGACAATGGCCTCCGCCGTACCGATGGCGTCGGTCATGGACTGCGGGGTGAGAATAATCAGCACCGCATCCACATTCCTGTCGCCCAATACCGTGGCCAGTGTATTTTCATACCGGTCCTTGGCCGCATCACCGATCACATCCACGGGGTTGTGGAAATTGGCTGTGGCCGGCAGGTATTTTTTCAGCTCCTTAACCGTCTCTTCCGAAAACCGCGCCAGTTTCAGACCGGACTGTTCACTCATATCCGTGGCTATAATACCCGGACCGCCCGCATTGGTCACGATGGCCACCTTGTCCCCTGTGGGATATTTATTGGCAGCCAGCGCCTGGGCGTAATCAAAGAGCTGGTTTACGCTTTTACACCTTATTATCCCGGCCATGGAAAACAGGCCGTCATACATTACATCAGAGCCGGCCAGGGCCCCTGTGTGGGATGCGGCGGCTGCAGCGCCCGCAGCAGAGGTGCCCGACTTAATGGCAATCACATGGGTGGGGTTGGTGCCCGAGGTCATCTCCCTGACCTCTGAAATAAACTCCTCAGCCGGACGTGACAGTTCCTCCATATAAATCATCACCACATCTGTATCCGGATCATTATGATAATACCGGAGCAGGTCCAGTTCATCCACATCTGCTTTATTCCCGATGGAGATAAACTTTGAAAACCCGAACCCCTTGTCAGCGGCATAATCCAGGACTGCAGTACAAAGCGCACCGCTCTGGGAGATAAAAGAGACATTCCCCGGCTTTGGCATACGGGCGGAAAAACTGGCATTCAGCGAAATTTTAGGAGAGGGGTTGATCACCCCGAGACAGTTCGGGCCCACCACCCGGACCCCGGCTTCGGTACAGAGCGCCTTGATCTGGTTTTCTATTTCAAGCCCCTCACCGCCCACCTCCTTAAATCCCGCAGAGACGATGACGATGCCCTTCACCCCTTTTTTTATACATTCTTTTACCGAACCCAGCGCCGCTCTTGGCGGCAGAATAATCATGGCAAGATCTATGGGGTCCGGAATGGCGGCAATGCCGGTATAGCACTTTACGCTTAGAACGGACTTGGCCTTTGGGTTAACCGGATAGAGCGTCCCTGTATATCCGCCGGACAGAATATTGGCGAAAATATCGTGCCCGACTTTACCCTTCTGGGTCGAAGCACCAACAACAGCTATGGTTTCCGGTGAAAAAATCGCATCCAGTTTATCCATTATATATCTCCCTTGCTTTGTCTGGGATAGAAATCAGTATTGAGCATCAAGGCCACAGGCTTATGACTGCCAGGGTGTGAATTCCGTATAAACATTGTTATCATGGGCAATAAAATAGGGCTTTTAACCGGCTAAGTAAAGGGAAGAGAGGAAAAAAAGAGAGGAAAATAAAACAACCGGTGATGCTGTGCACCACCGGTTGTTTTTACTATCAAACACCGTCCGTTATGACGGCATACTGAAACTTAGCTGTTCTTCAACGCATACTGAGCTGATTTCAGGGTGTTTTTCATGAGCATGGCAATGGTCATGGGTCCCACACCGCCGGGAACAGGGGTGATCTTGCCGGCAATCTCTTTGGCAGCATCATAATCAACATCGCCGCTGAGGATGGCTTTACCGGTTTTTTCATTCATACCGATACGGTTAACACCAACATCGATAACTGTTGATCCGGGTTTGATCCATTCAGGCTTCACAAGACCGGGAACGCCGGCAGCTACGATAAGGATGTCGGCCCGTTTGCAATGGGCAGCCAGATCTTTTGTACGGGTGTGAACGATGGTCACTGTGGAGTTGGCACCAATACCCTTCTGGGCCATCATCATGGCAATGGGCTTACCAACGATGTTTGAACGCCCTACAACAACAACTTCCGCGCCGGAGGTTTCAGTGTTGGAGCGAACTATCATTTCCTGGATACCGGCAGGGGTGCAGGGATGGAAAATAGCTTCGTCACCACCGATCATCAGGCGGCCGACATTAACCGGATGGAAGGCATCCACATCTTTATCCGGGTTGATGGCATTGAGGACTTTTTTGTCGTCAATCTGATCCGGCAGGGGCAGCTGAACCAGGATACCGTCAATCTCGGGATCATTGTTGTACTTGTCAATGAGGGCCAGCAGATCTGCTTCGGAAATATCCTCAGGCTGGTTCTCCTGGATCTCTTTGAAACCCAGTTCGTTTGCAGTCTTGATTTTAAGGGTAACATAAGAGATGGAAGCAGGACTCTCACCAACGAGGATGGTTACCAGTCCGGGAACTCTTTTGCCCTCGGCTTTCATTTTTGCAACATCCTCTTTGATTTCCGCGAGGATCTCTTTTCTTATTTCAGTTCCGCTAATAATTTCAGCAGTCATTCTCTTTCTCCTGATAAATGCTTATCGCATAACCGGCTGCCTGAATTACTGGGCAGCCGGTTATCGCAAGTTGTTAAGTACAAATTTAGTTGTTTAGAATACGCCCTGAACCTTACCGGTTTCAACATCAACGTCAACCCGTTTGAAAGCGGGGTTGGAACCTGTACCAGGCATCAGGGAGATAGCGCCGGCAACAGGAACGATAAACCCTGCACCACCATAGGTGAGGACTTCGCGGATAGTCAGGCGCCAACCTGTGGGAACACCCTTGAGGGCCGGGTTGTCGGACAGGGAGAGATGGGTTTTCACCATGCACATGCCAAGACCGGCCAGTTCAGGATCAGCCTGAATCCTGGCAAGGGCTTTTTCAGCTTCTGCGGAGTAGTCAACACCGTCAGCGCCGTAGACTTCTTTGGCGATGAGATCAATTCTCTCTTTAACCGGCATATCCAGTTCATAGAGGAATTTGAAGTCGGTTTTGTCTTCGCATGCTTCAACAACGGTTTCAGCAAATTCAATGGCACCGTCTCCGCCGTGTTCCCAGTGACGGGACAGGGCAACCCTTGCACCTTCAGCTTCGCAAAGCTCGCGAACCTTGGCAATTTCAGCATCAGTGTCAGTATAGAAAGCGTTGATACATACAACAGGAGCGATACCGGCTTTTCTAACGTTTTTGATGTGATGGATAAGGTTGGAGCAACCGGCTGCAACCCATTCAACGTTTTCAGTGCTGTACTCTTCAGGCATGGGTTTGCCCGGTACGGGAACCGGTGCGCCGCCATGGCATTTGAGGGCCCTGATCGTTGCAACAACAACTGCACAGTCAGGCGTCAGGCCTGAGTAACGGCATTTGAGGTTCCAGAATTTTTCAAAACCGATGTCAGCACCGAAACCGGATTCGGTAACGTGGTAGTCAGCCAGTTTAAGGCCGACTTTATCAGCAATAATGGAACTCTGACCAATGGCGATATTGGCGAAAGGACCGGCATGAACGATAACGGGCTGGCCTTCGAGAGTCTGCATCAGGGAAGGATTCAGTGCATCAACCATCCATGCGGTCATGGCGCCGGCAACCTGGAGATCTTCAGTTGTAACGGGTTTGCCTTTTTTGGTATAGGCAACAACGATTTTACCCATTCTTTCACGCATGTCTTTCAGGTCAGTGGCCAGGGAAAGAATAGCCATAACTTCAGAAGATACGGCAATACCGAATTTGGATTTCATCATGAAACCGTCGGCTTTACCGTTAACACCGTCAATACCGATGATGATGTTTCTCAGGGACTGGCAGCAGAAGTCCATGATCCATCCCATTTCAACGTTGGTGGGATCAATGTCGATTCTCTTCATGCCGGAGAGGCGTTCGAGCTGTTCGTCAGTATAGTTTCTTTCATGCTGCATACGGGAGGTCAATGCAACCATTGCCAGGTTATGGGCATTCATGATGGCGTTGATATCACCGGTGAAACCCAGGGAAAAGGGTGTCAGGGGGATACACTGGGCCAGACCGCCGCCTGCTGCGGAGCCTTTGATGTTCATGGTGGGTCCGCCGGAAGGCTGACGGATGGCGGCACAAACATTTTTACCGATTTTTCCAAGGCCCTGAACCAGGCCCATGGAAGAGGTGGATTTTCCTTCACCAAGCGGTGTGGGAGAAATCGCAGTTACGTCGATGTACTTTCCATTGGGTTTGTCTTTAAGCCGTTCAAGAACCGCTCTGAAGTCAATC
Organism: Desulfobacterales bacterium; assembly: GCA_022361395.1. Classification (GTDB taxonomy): domain Bacteria; phylum Desulfobacterota; class Desulfobacteria; order Desulfobacterales; family Desulfobacteraceae; genus Desulfobacter. Next base: position 40,259 of record JAKSAX010000178.1, read on the forward strand.
TTAGCAATGTAGTGACCCTGGGGCAGCAACTCTTCTTTGGTCAACCCCAGTTTCTCACCGATCTCATAGATGGTGAGCATTGTTTTTTCTGCATCCTCTGCAATTTCCCAGTCCAAATGTTTGGTAGGATCTAATGCCATGGCTTACTCCTTTATAGATTGGGGCCCGCGTGGGGCCGTGATAAAAAGTAATAGAAACCAAGTTATTACTATTTTTTTTGAATCCCAAAAGCCTAACTGAATACCCTAACTATATAAATAAAAGCAAAAAATCAACTTTTTTCATCAATTATAGGACCATCTTTTTTGTATACCGTTGAGACCCTTGACTATTTTTATCTGTTTTTTTATCTGGTTTTCGAGATATTCCGTGAAATTTTGCGGAAAAACTAACACTTGGCTCAATTTTTTTCACAAATACAGCCGAAAAGCACAAAATACGCAGTTTTCGCCACTGCGATTTTCATTTAAAAACTAAATTAGATTCACTGAACACTTGCTTTTAATGCTGCCATTGGAAACACCCGAAACCATTGAAAATAAAGACCATTGAGCCCTCATTCATTAAATTCACTCATCTATTGACAAAAAACCTTAAGAATTATAATCATAGGCTGTTATCGATTTATTAACCTAAACTAAGGTAAATATATGGTAAGGGATGTTAAAATCAGGGTAAACCCGTTTGATTCAATTCATTCTTTATTTATTTTTTTCCTTTCGATGACATCTCGTCTAATTAATTCTAACCCCCCCCAACTCAAAACTATCTTTAAAACTTAGGAGGTAAAAGTGGGATTTGAAATAACCAAAGAAACTTATGCCGGCAGTATAAAGGGTGTTACCATCGGTAAAGGCGACACCGCACTTACCGTCGGCGGCCAAACAAGTTATCCTTTTTACCAGTTTGAAGGAGAGATGCCCAACAAGCCCGTGATTGCCATGGAGATCTGGGACATGACTCCTGAAGACTGGCCAGAAGCAGCCCTTGCACCGTTTAAGGATGTGATTTCCGATCCTGCGGCCTGGGCAAAAAAATGCGTTGAAGATTACGGTGCAAAAGCGATTGTTCTTCAACTGAAAAGCACAGACCCCAACGACAAGGATGCAAGTCCTGACGATGCGGCGGCGACGGTAAAAAGCGTACTTGGCGCCATTGACGTCCCCCTGGTTGTCTGGGGATGTGCCGTTCCTGCAAAAGACGAAGAAGTATTGAAAAAAATTGCCGAGTCCTGCGAAGGTGACAACCTGATCCTGGGCCCGGTGGAAGAAAAGAACCACAAGGGTATCGGTGCTGCAGCCATGGGGTATGGCCACACCGTTATCTCCTCCTCTCCCATTGATGTCAACCTGGCCAAACAGGTGAACATTCTTCTTGAAAACCTCGGCGTTTCCCTGGACAAGGTACTTGTGGATCCCACCACAGGCGGTCTGGGTTACGGCCTTGAATATACCTACTCGGTTATGGAACGCCTGTCCCAGGCAGCCATGACCCAGGGCGACGATAAACTCCAGAATCCCATGATCAACAACCTGGGTAATGAAGTCTGGAAGTGTAAAGAGGCGAAACAGACCGTTGAAGAAGCCCCTGAACTTGGTGATCCGGAAAAACGCGGTATCCTCATGGAAGCTGTCGGTGCGGTGTCCTACCTCATGTCCGGTGCCTCCGTTCTGATTATGCGGCATCCTGAAGCTGTCAAACTTGCCAGTGCATTCATCGACCTTTGTGCTGACGGCGGATCTGCCATGGATGTTGCAGCCATCACCAAACAGATGGACGATGTGGAAATCGACTTTGCCGCACTGGCCCCCGAAGCCGATCTCACCATTGAAGAAGAGAAAAAGAAAGCGGCTCCTGCGAAAAAAGCGGCCCCTGCCAAAGCTGCGGCTCCGAAAGCTGCTGCGCCGAAGAAAGAGGCGGCTCCCAAAAAGGAAGCGGCTCCTAAAGAAGAAGCTGCACCTGCGGCTCCTGCGGTTGATCCTGAAGCAGAAGCCAAGGCCAAAGCCGAGGCGGAAGCAAAAGCCAAGGCCGATGCAGAGGCAAAAGCCAAAGCCGAGGCCGAGGCAAAAGCCAAAGCTGAAGCTGAAGCCAAAGCCAAGGCTGAAGCGGATGCAAAAGCTGCCAAAGAGGCTGAAAAACAGGCTGAACTGGATGCTGCGGCTGCAAGAGAAGCCGAAGAACTTGCCCTCAAGGAAAAACGGGCTGCGGAAAGAGCCAATGCAGAAGCCAAAGCCGCCACTCCTAAAGCCGAGGTCACGAAGACCGCGGCTGCCGTACAGCAATCCATGCTTGACAAGATTATTTCAAACCTTGACAGGATTCATAAAAGAGCAAGTTAATTGTAATACTTTGCAGAGCCTTACGCCCTGCAGTTCATATATAACAATCAAGAGGAGGAACCTCTAATGGCAGAAAAGAAAGCTAAGGCAGCCAAAGCCCCGAAACTGGCTGATCCAATAGAAGCGAGTGTTGACGTTGCATCCCAGAAAATGATCGCCCGCTCCCACGCACTTGGCATTGAAACCGTTTTTGACAGAGCTGCGAACATGAAGCAGTGTAACATCGGTATCCAGGGAACCTGCTGTAAAAACTGTGCCATGGGCCCCTGCCGCCTTCCCCTTCCCAAATCCGGAATTGAAGGTGAGGACACCAGAAAAGGACTATGCGGTGCCAGCGCCAATACAATTGCAGCCCGTAACTTTTCCAGAATGATTGCAGGTGGCGCAGCCGCCCACTCCGACCACGGCAGAACGGTTGCTGAAGTATTTTACCAGGCAGCCAACAAACTGACCGACGATTATAAAATAAAAGACCCCATCAAACTTCTGGCCATCGCCCCCCATTACGGTGTGGACACCCAGGTTGAAGTGGATGGTGAAATGGTTGACAGGGATATTGATGAAATCGCTGTTGAACTGGCAGATGTTGCCCTGGCAGAATGGGGTAAAACAGGCAGTACAACTCTTGTTCCCAAACGGTTCCCGCAACCCAGATATGAACTTTGGGAAAAACTTGGCGTTCTTCCCAGAAATATTGACAGGGAAATTGTCGATATCATGCACAGAACCCATATCGGTGTTGACCAGGATTACAAAAACCTCATGAAACAGGGTGCAAGAGCGGCTCTGGCCGATCTTTCCGGTTCCTGGATTGCCACAGAACTTCAGGATGTTATGTTTGGTACGCCTTCTCCCCTGATCTCCGAAGCCAACCTCGGCGTCATGAAAGAAGACCATGTCAACATCATTGTTCACGGTCATGAACCTGTACTGTCAGAGATGATCGTTGCAGCCTCCCAGTCCGTGGAAGCCTTGGAACTGGCCAATAAAGTCGGCGCCAAAGGTATCCAGCTTTCCGGTATCTGCTGTACGGCCAACGAAGTACTCCAGAGGCACGGGGTTCCCAACGCAGGTAACTTCCTCCAGCAGGAACTTGCCATTGTAACAGGCGCCTGTGACGCCATGGTTGTGGATGTTCAATGTGTATTCCAGAACCTGGCCAACGTGGCCAAGTGCTTCCATACCCATCTGATCACCACCCATCCCATGGCTAAAATGGAACAGCCCAATGTTGTCCATATTGAATTTGACGAACACCATGCCATGGAAGATGCCATGCGTATCGTTAAAATGGCTGTTGAAAACTTTGAAAACCGGGGTGCGGAAGTGCAAATTCCGCCTGAAAAAGAATCCCAGGTTGCCGGTTTTTCCGTTGAGTCTGTTAAATACCACCTTGGCGGCACCTTCAGGGGCACCTATTACACCCTGAACGACAACATCATCAACGGCCGTATCCGCGGTGTTGCCGCTGTTGTCGGCTGCAACAACGCAAGACAGAAACACAACAACGCCCACCTCACGGTTATCAAAGAGTTGATTAAGAACGATGTCATTGTTCTGACCACAGGCTGCGGCGGTATTACAGCAGCCATGGACGGCCTGCTCCAGCCGGATTCGGCAGCAGCATACTGCGGCCCCGGACTGGCCGAAATCTGTGAAACAGTGGGTATCCCGCCGGTGCTCCACATGGGGTCCTGTGTGGACAACTCCAGAATCCTCCATGCCGCAATTGAAGTTGTGAATGCCGGCAACATGGGCCAGGATCTCTGTGACTGGCCCGTGGCCGGTTCCGCACCTGAGTGGATGAGTGAAAAGGCCATTTCCATTGGCCAGTATGTTGTTTGCAGCGGGATTTACACTGTATTCGGCGGCACAGTGCCCCTGGACGGCGCACCTGTATTCAAAGAGTACCTGAACTCGGGTATGGAAGATCTTTACGGCGGCATGTGGGCTGTTGAAGCAGATCCCATCAAACATGCCCACCTCATGATTGCCCATATTGACAGAAAGAGAAAAGAACTGGGCATTGACAAGGCAAGAGAGAGAGTCATGATGGACATGGCTGATCGCCAGGCCCTTGAAGCCTAAGATTCGGAGCAGAATTAAAAGATACCGAATACTGATAAACTAAATACAATCCTCAAAGAAGGGGGAATATAATATGTCAAAATTGATCGCATTTGCTGCAATTCAGGGCGGTTACAAAGTAGTTGCTCAAGCTGAGGGACAGCTGAACAAAGCACTTGCAACCTATGATGCAAGTACAAAAGTCGGATTTCCGAATACTGCATATTATCTGCCGGTTATCTATTCCATTACCGGTCTTAAAGTCGAAACCCTGGAAGATCTGAAAAAACCTTTGGATTTTGCCAAAGGCCTTCTTCCTCCCCATATCCGCCTGAAAAACTGGCTTCCGTACCTGGGGCCATTGCTTGACGCCGGTATGGCAGGCATTATCAGCTATGAAATCATTGAAGCATTGAGATACCTCAATGATCCCGATTTCTACATTGCACAGGAAGATCCGGATGTTGAAAACGGAAAACTCTGGGTGGGTGCTGCCGATGATACCATCCTGAGAAAACGCGGTGTTGAATTTGTTGACGGCTCAGCCCCCGGTTTTGCCGCCATGGTCGGCGCGGCTCCGGATGCGGAAACTGCCAAGATGATCGTTGAAGATTATCAGAAAAAATCCCTGTACATCTTCTGCGCAGCCAACCATAACGGCAACACCGTTATCCAGCAGTGCCTGGATGCAGGTATGCAGGTCGGCTGGAACACCCGTATCGTTCCCTTTGGTCCGGATATCTCCTCTGCCGTATTTGCCCTTGGTTTTGCCAACAGGGCAGCCATGGCATTCGGCGGTGTTCAGCCCGGTGATTACAAAACCATCCTCAAGTACAACAAAGAGCGTGTATTTGCCTTTGTCAACGCCCTTGGTGATGTGGGCACGGAATGGGGTGTTGCAGCAGCCGGTTGTGTTAACTGGGGTTTCCCGACAATCGCCGACACGCCCATCCCCGAAATCCTTCCCACTGGTATCTGTACTTACGAACATGTTGTGGCCCCTGTTGCCCATGAAGACATGGTACAGAAATCCGTTGAAGTCCGCGGCCTGAAAGTTCAGGTGGCAGACATTGAGATTCCCTGCTCCTTCGGTCCTGCTTTCGAGGGTGAGCGCGTTCGCGGCGCCGACCTTTATGCACAGTGCGGCGGCGGCAAAACCCAGTGTACCGAGCTTGTTAAAATGGCTGACATGAACGCCATTGAAGACGGCAAGGTTGAGGTTATCGGAACGGATCTTGAAGGCATCAAAGAGGGCGGCACCTTCCCCTTGGGCATCAAGGTTGAAATCGCCGGCCGTGAATTCCAGGAAGATTTTGAGCCCATAATGGAACGCCAGATCCATCATCTGGTGAACTACATCCAGGGCATCATGCATATCGGCCAGAGGGATATCTCCTGGGTCCGTATTTCCAAGGCAGCCATTGAAAAAGGATTTACCCTGAAAGATATCGGTGTGGTCCTCCATGCCAAGTTTCACCAGGATTTCCAGAAGATTGTCGACAAGGTTCAGGTTACCCTTTACACCAAGCCCGAAGATGTTGACAAGATGACCGAAGTGGCACGCGCCAACTACAAAATGCGTGACGAGCGTGTTGACAACATGACTGACGAGGATGTGGAGATCTACTACTCCTGCACCCTCTGCCAGTCTTTTGCCCCCTCCCACGTATGTACCGTATCTCCTGAAAGAACAGGGCTTTGCGGCGCTTACAACTGGATGGACTGCAAGGCAGCCTACGAGATCAACCCCACCGGTCCCAACCAGCCCATTGAAAAGGGTGAAACCATTGATGCAAAACTGGGCCAGTGGAAAGGCGTAAACGACTTTGTATACAAAGCTTCCAGAGGAACGGTTACCCATTACAACTTCTACTCCATGGTTCATGATCCCATGACCACCTGCGGCTGCTGCGAATGTATCGCTGCCATGCTGCCCATGTGTAACGGTGTCATGACAGTCGGCCGTGACTACGGCGGAGAGACTCCCTGCGGTATGAAGTTCACCACACTGGCCGGTGTTATGGGCGGTGGTGCATCTTCTCCGGGATTTGTGGGTCATTCAAAACATAACATCTCCCAGGGTAAATTCATCCTCGGCGACGGTGGACTTTTGAGAATGGTCTGGATGCCCAAGATGCTCAAAGAAGAGCTCAAGGACAAAATCACTGCCCGCGGCGAAGCCATGGGCGTTCCCGGATTCTACGACATGATTGCCGATGAAACAGTGGGTATCACGGAAGAGGAGATCCTCCCCTTCCTCCAGGAAAAAGGCCATCCGGCCCTGACCATGGAACCCCTCGTAGGCTAATGTAAACCCCAAGGGCACAGCAGCTTCCTCCAAGGAGGCTGCCGTGCCTTCCCATAAAGCTGTATTAAGGAGATAAAAATGGCATTAACCGGTATTCAAATATTTAAACTCCTTCCCAAAACCAATTGCAAGGAGTGCGGGGTTCCCACATGTCTTGCCTTTGCGATGAACCTTGCATCGGGAAAAGCAGAACTTGACTCCTGCCCTTATGTTTCCGATGAAGCCAAGGAAAAACTGGCTGAAGCATCCGCACCTCCCATCCGCCCTGTGGCGCTTGGTAAAGGTGTGCGTAAAACCACCACCGGCGGTGAAACCGTTCTTTTCAGGCATGAAAAGACCTTTTTCAACCCCACAGTCCTGGCGGCCACAGTGGCCTCCGACGTGGACCTTGGTGAACTTGACAAGACCCTTAAGGTCTACAATGCATTCCAGTACGAACGCGTGGGCCTGAACCTGCGCCCGGAACTTCTGGTGGTAAAAGATGCGGGCAACGGTGCTGAAGCCTTTGCTGCGGTTGCTGAAAAAATTGCCAAGGAATCCGAGTTCAACCTGGTGCTCATGACAGAAGACATGTCCGTCATGAAGGCCGGTGTTGAGGTTGCCGGATTCAAGCGTCCCCTGCTCTATGCGGCAACTGAAGCCAATGCAGACGAGCTCGGCGGTCTTGCAAAAGACCAGGATCTTCCCCTGGCAGTTAAGGCGGATTCCGTGGACGCCCTGATTCCCCTGACTGAAAAACTCACCGGCATGGGTATCAAAGACCTGGTTCTGGATACAGGCGCCCGTGAGATCAAACAGGCTCTGGAAGATCAGGTTGCCGTGCGCCGTGCCGCGCTCAAGGCCTCCAACAAGGCCCTTGGGTTCCCGACCATCACCTTCCCCTGTGAAATGGCTGCAAACCTGGACCTGGAAACCCTTATCGCAGGTATGTTTGTTGCCAAATACGGCGGAATCGTTGTGATGTCCGACTTCACCTCCGAGTCCCTGTTCCCGCTGTTGCTGGAAAGACTCAATATCTACACCGATCCCCAGAGACCCATGACGGTTACGGAAGGCATCTTTGAGATCAACAGCCCGGATGAAAACTCTCCGGTTCTGGTCACCACCAACTTTGCCCTGACCTACTTCATCGTATCCGGTGAATGTGAGGCCTCAAAAGTTCCCTGCTGGCTCCTGATCAAGGATTCCGAA